>PMSS01000407.1:0-534 GCA_003167515.1 Acidobacterium sp.
CGCCGCCACCGCTCCTCTCACCGCCTCAAAATGGCGGACGCTGGTGAGGAAGCCGGACTCGCTTTCGCCTGCGGGATTCCGCACCGATTCCGTCAATGCTTCGCGGAGGGCCTGCAGTCCTTCGCCGGTCAGCGCTGAGGTCGTCACAGACGCGACCGGCAGCTCGGGCCGAACGTCGCCAGCATCGCTCAGGTCGGATTTGTTGCGGACCACCAGCGCGCGCCGTCCCGCGAGCGACGTAATCAGCTCCTGCTCGTCGTCGCGCAGGGGAACTGAAGCGTCGAGCACTACCAGCACTACGTCGGCTTCGGCCAGGGTCTCGCGCGATTTGCGGATGCCGATGGCTTCGGCCTCGTCCCTGGCCTCGCGCAGGCCGGCTGTATCGACCAACTCAACGGGAATGCCGCCGAGCGACAGGCGATCGGTCACCAGGTCGCGCGTCGTTCCGGGTGTCGCCGTCACAATCGCCCGATCACGTTCCAGAAGGCGGTTGAAGAGCGAGGATTTTCCCACGTTCGGCCGGCCCACAATCGC
>PMSS01000407.1:558-5055 GCA_003167515.1 Acidobacterium sp.
AATCGATGCCGGCTTCGAGCAGTGCGATCAATTCGACCAGGTCCTGTTTCGCCGGATGAATGCGCCGCGAGAGCGCGCCGCCCAACTGCTCCGCCGCGACGCGCGCCTGATACAGGGTTTGCGCTTCGATCAGGTCTCGCACCGCTTCCGCCTGCGTCAGATCCAGGCGGCCGGCAAGAAACGCTCGCTCAGTGAATTCCCCCGGCCGCGCCAGGCGCGCGCCTCCGCGCAGGGCGAGGCGCACCAGCATCTCAAGAATCACCGGCGAGCCGTGTGCGGCAATCTCGACCACATCTTCGCCGGTGTAGGAATGGGGCCGGGCGAAATACGTAACAATGGCCTCATCTAATTTTTGGGCGGTCTCTGGGTCGACCACGTCGGCCAGGCGCGCTCGCGCATGTTCCTGGGCGCCGCTGGTCCGAACCAGCCCATTCGCGATATCGAGCGCGTGGGGTCCTGAGAGCCGGACGATGCCGATGCCGCCGCGACCTGGCGGCGTGGAGATCGCGACGACTGTTTCCTGCGCGATCGATTCCCGCTCCGCGATTTGTGGATGAGGCTGCACGCTGGGTGGTCTTTCTTCGCTGAGCCGCGCCCGCGATGACGACGCCGGAAGATATTCAGTGTTAGCGGCGGCGCCCGGAAAAGCGGTCCTGCCTCGAACCGCCTTCGTCGCGATGTTCGTAGCCCTTCGGATACGCCACTACGAAGCGGTGCAATCCTTCGCCCGACGATGCGGTCTCGAGGTCGGAATAGCCGCGGAAGGCAAGGTGGAGCATTCTGCGCTCACGCGAACTCATGGGCGCAAAGCTATAGGGCTGTCCGCTGCTCCGCACTCGTTCCGCTGCCGTCTCGGCAGCCAGTTTCAGCTCTCGCGCGCGCAGCGCTTTGAAATTCTCGGCATCGAAGGAGATCTTGTCGTGTTCCTCGTTTTCGAGGCGAAGGGTCTTCGCGGCCACGTGCTCGAGGGCTCGCAGCAGCTCGCCTCCGCGCTGCGTCAGCAGCCCGGCATCCGGACCCGCCAGCTCGACATAGATTTCGCGGGCTTCGAGGCCCGCCGGATCGGCAGCTCCGGGTCCCGCAGTGATGCGAAACTTCAATCGCAGTGCGCCCAGATGGGTGAGCGATTTCAGGAGGTCGGCAATCTTCTGTGCGGCGGCGGAGTAATCGTCTATCGGCATCGAATCTATTAGTTACCGTCCCGACGTATTAGATCACGTTGGCGAAGGCCGGGGCCACATATTCCCCGAGTGATTAGTTTAGTAGCGCACTTGATCGTTTTAACGTTTTGCCTGTGCGTTTGGCAACAATTTCGACCCTGAAGCTTTCTCTACTTGCGGCGTTCTCGTTTGGCTGCCCGTTTTGCCGCGATGGCGCGCATCTCGAGCCCCATACTGGTGCGGTTCATCACCATCTGCTGCGCAACGCCCAGCAGGTTACTGCCCGCCCAGTAGAGCGCCACCCCGGAGCCAATGTTCCACATCATCACACCAAAGACAGCCGGCATCATGAAGGCCATCATGCGCTGCTGGCTCTGGTCCATCCCCGGCGACGGGGTAAAGAACTGCGAGAGAAACATCGAGACGATCACGAAGATAGGCAAAACGTGCAGGGCGTCCGGCGCCGATAAATCCCTGAGCCATAACCAATGCGCCTGGCGCAGCTCGATGGCGTACATCAGCATCCGGTAGAACCCGAAGAGGAGCGGATACTGCAGCAACATGGGCAGGCATCCGCCGAACATGTTTACGCCTTCCTTGCGCTGCAGGTCGAACATCTCCTTGTTCATATCCTGGCGGCGCGGGTCGGTCGTCTTGTACTTTGCGTATTTGGCCTTGATGGTTTCGATCTGCGGCTGGATGCGCTGCATCTTGAGCGACGACCTCATCATCATGAAGCGCGTCGGCAGCATGGCCAGATTCAGAATGAGGGTGAGGACCAGAATCGCCCAGCCCCAGTTGGGAATGCCGTGACTGGCAAAGAAGCGCAGCACCAGGAGCATGGGCTTCGCGATCCAGCCCCACCATCCGAAGCTCACCACGTGCTCCAGGTTCAGGCCGTTCGCGGTGTGGACCGACTGGAGGAGGCCAAGCAGCTTGGGACCGGCAAACAGCCGTGTGTGCAGGTCGCCGCTGATCGAGCCCACCGCGGCACCGAGCAGCGGCTCCTGTTCCATGGCATTCGGATCGGGGTGATCGCGGTTGCGCGGCACGGACACTGTGTCGTGCAGCGTGACCACGGTCGTGTCCGAGGGCGTGTGCGGCATAAAGATGGCCGAGAAGTAGAGATCGCTGACGCCCACATCGTCGAAGGAGCCGTGCAGGGTCTCGCCGCCCACGACCTTCTTTGCGGCAATTTGATCAGCCTTGCCGTTATCGGAGTATTCGATCGTCGAGGCAGCATACTGCTGGAGCGTGGTTTGATCGCCCAGACCGGAAGGCCATGCCAGCAGCGCCGTGACCGGCGCACCGTTCTGCGTCACGGAAACATCGGCGTCAATGACATAACCTGAATCGAAATGGAAGCTTTTGTGGACCGTCAGCCCGCCGTAGGAATAATCGAAACTCAGCGTCCCCGGCGCGGTTATCGTTCCTATCGTTGACGGAACATAGAGCACCGAGTTCAACCTGCCGCGGAGGCCCGCATCATATGCGTAGAGTGACAGCGGCAGACCGAATTTCGGCGCCGCGTCCTGATTCACCAGGTCGAGCGGTTTTGTCTGAGCATCATCCTTGTATTTCTTCAGTACCCACGACTTTACCGCCGCGCCACGATTCGTGAAGGTGATGCGATACAGCTCGTTTTCGACGACGGTCTCGGTTTCGCCCGTGGCCAGGACGGCGTTCACCGCGGGGACTGCCGGATTGCCGGCAACCGCCGCTGTCCCCGCGCTCACAGGAGTGGTTGCAGCGGGCGAGGGAACTGCTCCGTTCTGTGCAGTCTGCGTTTTCGATGGGGAGGGCTCCGGCTGCTGGGTTTTCTTCGGTCCGAAAATCTGGAACGCCACAATCGCCAGCACAAAAACGATCATGAAGCCGTAGAGGGAGCGCGAGTCCTGCCCGCCGCCACCGCCCTGCTGATTGGGATTTTGTATCTCTGCCAAGACTTCCGTTTCCTATCCGGAGAACTTAGTGGACTTGCCCGGCCCGAATGCTTGCCACGGGGCCGCTGTGCTTCGCCGGCACCGGATCGAAACCGCCGCGGGCAAAGGGATGGCAGCGCAGCAGCCTGCGCAGCGCCGGATCCGGTCCTCGCGGGGCCGTCACGTCAGGTCGCCTTGCAGGCGAAGCCGGGCCAGCCCGGTGCTGGTGACCCGCCGCAGGTCGGCCAGGGCCCCGGTCAGCGCAGCCGACCCGGCCGCCGTGATCCGGTACGGGCGGCGCCTGTCGTCGCTGTCTACCGGCTCGATGAGCTCGCGCTCTTCCAGCCTGGTGATCGCCCCGTACAACGCACCCGGGCCGAGTTTCACCTTGGCGAAATCCTCGATGTCCTTGGCCAGGGCGTGGCCGTGCTTCGGTCCCTCCGCCAGGCTGACCAGGATCAGCAGTGGCGGGTCGTTAGCCCGCCGGAGCCCGCTCGGTGGAGGATCTGCTGCCATGAGACCCGTTTTACTACGTGGCACGTAGCTACGCAAGGCGTAGTAGCAAGGGCCTGCCTAGGGCACGGTCTCGCTGCGAGGAGCTAACCGCCGGTGACGACGCTCACCGGACCGCCAGCGGGGTCGACCCGGCCCAGCCATCCGGAACCGAGGTGCGCGGGACGTTCCGGGATCAGCCGACCCGGACGTGACCGGGCCAGTAGCCTTCCATCCTGCCGTACCTCAAGCCGGGCCAGCCGCCGGAACTCCTGGCTGCGCAGCACGAACCGGCCCAGCGGGGGAGAGCCTGCAGCGCCCTCCCTGATCGCGATCGCGTTCGGCGAGATCCAGCACAGCGGCGGCTCGACCTCGATCGGCAGCCAGGCCCCGCGCGGCCCGGCCCCGGACGGCCAGGCCGCCAGTGCGGCGGCGATGTGCCGCGCGGCGTGCTGGCCGGACAGCGCGGCGATATCGGCGGTCTCGGCCGCGTGTACGAGGTTGCCCGCGGCGAACACGCCCGCCGCCGACGTCTCCAGCGCGGTGTCGACCGCGGGCCCGAGGGTGCCGGGATCCATGGTCAGCCCGGCAATCCGCGCCAGTTCGTGGTCCGGAATCCAGTCACCGGTGAAGACCACCGTGTCGCACGGCACGAACCGCACCGCGCCGCCGCGGTCCACCTCCACCCCGGCCAGTTGCTCCCGGCCAGCGATCCGGAGCACCCCGGTCGACGTCCACACCGGCACCCGCCAGCGCGCCAGCGCGCCGAGCGCGAACGCGGCGTAGCTCTGCTGCCGGGGCAGCTCGGTGACCAGCGCCACCACGTCGGCACCCGCGTGCGCCAGCGTCACCATCGCCGAGAAGCTCACGTGCTCGGCCCCGACGACGAGCGCCCGGCCGGGCAGCCGCTCGCCGTGCAGGTA
>PMSS01000047.1 GCA_003167515.1 Acidobacterium sp.
AGTTGGGCTACATGATGGCCGGTCTTGGGATGGGTGGAGTCGCGGTGGGCATGTTCCATCTCATTACTCACGCATTCTTTAAGGCGCTGCTTTTCATGGGCGCGGGATCGGTGATTCACGGCTGCCATGAAGAACAGGACATTCGTCGCATGGGCGGGCTCAAGTCCGATATGCCGGTGACCTTTATTACTTATGCCATCGGCATGCTGGCGCTGTGCGGGTTTCCGCTGTTCGCGGGGTTCTGGAGCAAGGACGCGATTCTGCACGCGGCGCATGGCTGGGGCGTTTCGCGCGGGCCGTTCTACCTGGGGGCGATTGGGGCGCTGCTGACCGCGTTTTATATGACGCGGCAGATGTACTACGTGTTTTTCGGACCGCAGCGGGTGACGGTTGCAAGTGTTGGCGCGGCGGCTCCAGCTGCTCATGCGATTCCGGCGGAGGAGATTGAACCGGTGGTTTCACCACGGCCGGGCGAGGTTTGCGCCATCGCCGATCCGCATGAAAGTCCTTCAGTGATGACGAGACCACTGGTGATTCTGGCGGTGTTTGCGGTTTTTCTCGGATTCGTGGGAACGCCAGCCTGGCCATGGTTTCAGTCTTTCCTGGCAGGAGAAGCGGTGCGATTTGGCTGGGACGGGTTCGGCGAACCGGGTCTGCTTTCGCTGATGTTCGTATCCTCACTGATTGTTTTTGCGGGACTCGGGGTCGGTTGGTGGTTTTACGGACGCAAGCCTATCGTGCGGGTTACCGATCCCGACGCACTGGAGCAGTTGCAGCCTGGCATCTTTCACGCGCTCGCCAATCGGCTCTATGTCGATGAGTTCTACAACGCGACGGTGATTCGGCTGACGCGCTTCTGCTCTGCGTTTGCAGCGTGGCTGGATCGCTGGATTTTTGGCGGCGCGGTGAACCTTGTCTCGTGGCTGGTGACCGGGTTGGGGTGGCTCGACGCGGGGGTCGACAAATATGTGGTGAACGGCGGCTTTGACGAGGGCTGCCGCGACGTTGCGCGGGGTGGGCGTTTCTTTTCGCATCTGCAAAACGGGCGCGTACAGAACTACCTTCGCGTGATTGCAGCGGCGCTGGTGGTGCTCGCAGTGCTGCTGCTGTGGGGGCATCGCGGATGATTACTCTGCTCACGCTGCTGCCCATGGTCGGCGGACTTTTGGTTCTGGCGTTTTATCGCTCGCGCGATCTGGCTCGCCTTTTCGCCGTGATCTTTGCCGTGGGGGCGCTCGCCATTGCGCTGCTCTTCTGGCATGGACTGGCTCCCGCGCATCCAGGGATGCAGTTTGAAGAGACGCATGCGTGGGTTCCCTCGCTGGGGATGACGTACCACGTCGGCGTGGACGGGCTGGGCGTGCTGATGCTGGTCCTCTCCGCTATCGTCGTGCTGATGTCGCTGGCCGCGTCATGGGCTAACGAGAAACAAAGTGCAGTTTATCTCGCCTTAGTCCTCTTTCTTGAAGCAGGTTTGTTTGGAACGTTTACGGCGCTTAACTTCATTCATTGGTTTATCTTTTGGGAGCTCAGCCTTATCCCTGCTTTCTTCCTCGTTCGCTTATGGGGAGGGAAAGCGCGCGCCCGTGCTGCTGCGCAGTTTTTCCTTTACACCATGGTCGGCAGCGTGGCGCTGCTGCTTGCGTTTCTTGCGCTGTTTCTCGCTACGAGCGCCCCCGGTCGTCCCGGCAGCTTCGATTTTGTGGAGCTGGCGCAGCTCGCGCAATCCGGCCAACTGGCCGGCGCGCTTGCACAGAATCTGCATTGGTTTGGCGGGAGCCCTGACCACCTGGCCATGCTGCTTTTCTGGGCGGCCTTCCTGGGGTTCGCGGTAAAGACACCGGTTGTCCCGTTCCACACCTGGCTGCCACTGACGTATGCCGAGGCTCCCAGTGAAACAACGATGCTGCTGACCGGGGCAATGTCGAAGATGGGGGTTTATGGATTTCTCCGCATCTTGCTGCCGATTTTCCCGCAACAGATGCAGCGAGCTCAAACGCCACTGCTGTGGCTGGCGGTGGCGACGATTGTGTTGCCCGCCTTTGCCGCGTGGGTGCAGAAGGACCTGAAGCGCACCTTTGCCTACTCGTCCATTAACCACCTGGGCTATTGCGTGCTTGGCGTATGCGTGGCTGTGAAATTCACGGGGACAGACGCGGGACTTGCGGCGGAAAAAGCCGCGGCGCTTACGGGGGTGTTGCTGCAGATTTTCAGCCACGGACTCACGGCTGCTGCTCTCTTCTGGTTCGTTGCATTGCTCGAACGTCGGAGCGGAGGGCTTCGCGGAATTGATGACTTCGGCGGACTGCGCACGATCGTTCCCGTTTTCTCGGGGCTGATGGGCATCGCGATTTTTGCGTCGCTGGGCTTGCCGGGGCTGAATGGATTTCCGGCGGAGTTCCTGATTTTCAAGGGCGCATTTCCGTTGGCTGCCTGGGCTACATCGATCTCGGTGCTGGGACTGCTGATGACCGCCGTCTTCCTGCTCACCGTGATTCAGAAGGTGTTTTCCGGACCGGTGAACTCGCGCTGGGAGGCGATGGCCGACCTCACCACGAGCGAACGCCTCGCGCTGCTGCCCGTGATTGCGCTGATGTTCGTCCTGGGACTATACCCGCAACTGATCACCGGCATGGTGCACGGGACGGTGATGCAGTGGGTCATGAGCCTGAACCAGGGGATGAGGTTCTGATGCTCGCCTGGACGATTTATCTGTCATTCATCGGGGCGCTGGCCGCGCGGCTGAGTCCCACGAAGGCCGCGGCGCGCGTGGTCGCGCTGCTGGTGGCGCTGGCGGGGCTGGCCATCAGCCTGGTAGCGCTGCTGCACTGGCAACCGGGAGAATTTCTCACTGTCACGCGGGTGCCGTGGATCCCGCAGCTGGGGATCTCCTGGTACCTGGCGGCCGACGGCATCAGCCTGACGTTGCTTCTGCTGACCGGCATTGCGGCGACGGCGGGGATTCTGTTTTCCTGGAACATCGAACACCGCACGCAGGAATTCTTCGCGCTTTATCTGGTGTTGATTGGCGGCGTCTACGGCGTCTTCCTCAGCTTCGACCTGTTTCTGCTGTTCGTGTTCTACGAGATTGCGATCATCCCGAAATACTTTTTGATTGCAATCTGGGGATCGGCGCCGCGGGACGGTTCCGGCGCCAAGGCAGGTTCACAGCGCGAATACGCAGCGATGAAGCTGGCCCTCTATTCGTTCGCGGGCAGCGCTTTGGTGCTTGCGGGCATGGTGGCGGCGTGGGCGGCGTCGGGTGGGACCAGTATGAGCTTCGAGGCTCTGGCCGGATTTCACTTCTCCACCCATTTTCAGATGGGGATGTTCCCGCTGGTCTTCGTGGGCTTCGCTGTGCTCGCCGGCATGTGGCCGTTTCATACATGGGCACCTACCGGACACGCGGCGGCGCCGACTGCGGCCTCGATGCTGCTGGCCGGCGTGG
>PMSS01000388.1 GCA_003167515.1 Acidobacterium sp.
GCCGTTGCGCTATATATGAGACCAGTTCTAACCGCCCAGACATGAAACCGGGCCTCACTCCCCCGCGCTTTTGTATCATGGCACGACTTCACAGCTTGCGCAAAAACTCGCCGCCTTGAAAGGGCACAGCTTCCTTGCTGCCGCAGGCCGCCGTGGAGCGCTCGCGCGCAACGGCCAACCTATCGCATCGCCGTCCAGCCAAACAGGACGCGAAGACCATCGAAGAATGGCGAAATCGCCGCGCTGGTTCGTGAATTCATGAATAAGCAGAAGTAACGGTTCGCCAGCCGCGTGGTCCGACTACCCGACCTCATACAGTATCTTGAGCCTTCCGAGTATCACTCCGCTACATCTAGCGGTGTTTCCCCGGAAGTTACAAATCTCCGCTCACACCCTTCTGCGGTATCGCTATTGCACAATTTCTGATGCATACTTACCGACGCTATCAAAAGCTCAAAAGTAAGGCGATAAATTGCCATCACAGGCGCTACCAGCCCACATTAGCGGCCTACTAAAATACCTCGCCAAGCCCGACGAAAAGGCCAATGAGGATTTGGCGCTCGCCTATTTTAGATACATTTGCGGCGAGTCATTCGAGCGCCAGAAAGACGCACATGGTGCGGACGGCTACGTACCAGGAGCCCTTGTCCTGGAGCTAAAAGGGCGCACAAACGATTGGCTCAGCGGCCTGTTTCAAGCACTGGCGTATCAGAACTGCGGATTGGATTTCAGCCAGATAGTCGTCGCGGCAAAGCAATTCTTAGCCATCTGGAGAGTGAACGACATAAGCGAAGAAATCCGGGCTGAGGTCCTCTCCTCGTCGGGGGCCCCGAACCAAATCGGCAAGCGCTTGGCCAAGAAATACGCCTCCCGACGACTGAAATTCCTGCGAAGCGCCACATGGAACGCAAGTGAGCTAAGCGGCAGTCTCTTTCTTTCAAATCCCGATGCTGTGCTTGGCATCCTGAAATCCTTCGAACAGTCGCTGCGAGACGGAAAAAGGGTCCGCCGAAAAATCACACCGGCTAACTTCGTGACCCTTCTGGGGAGCATGAAGGAATTTTTCGATCCGTCTCAGCCAGTGAAGACGGTCAGAGCGTTCTACAGCATGGTGTATGCATGGAGCGAGACATCATCTGTGATATTGAGCAACAAGGCCAGCGATCAAGCGGCAATCGGTGGGGAGCAAATCACGGACCTGGTCCCTACGCAGCGCCTCAAGTTCAAAGCATTCGTCGAAAATTGCTATATCGATCCCGGGCCCAACGGCAGCGTTGACGATTTTTTCGCGAGATACGATGCTGCCCTCGATGCCGTTGACAAACACTTCCGCGTGAAACACGGGATCTTTTTCACCGACCTGTATTTGTCTAAATTCATCATGTGGCTGGTCAAGCGACGGATTCCAGATTTAGGTAAGAACTACCTCGTGATCGATCCAGCCTGTGGCAGCGGAAATCTGGTCACGAACTGGCGCTCACCACTCGAGCTTCGCCATAAGGTGGTCAGTGAAATCGAACCGGAACTGCTGTTCGCAGTCGAGCGTAGGATGAAAGGCGATCAGTGGCATAACGGAAAGTTCACGGTTGTTCCCAAGGTGTCAGAAGGGAAGGGGCTGAACTTTCTGGATCAGAGCGCTTCAGCGTACCTTGATGTTCTGAGAAAGTACCTTAAGGAGAAAAACCAAAAGCCCGACAAGCCATTGGCATTTCTTTGCAATCCGCCCTACCGCGGCGATGATGATCAGGCCGCCGAGGCCATATCGTACGCTGTACACCCATCGATTATTAAGGTGACGGGAAACGATGGCAGCAGTGAAAGGTATTGCTGCTTTCTGGCTCAGATGAAGCTGATGTGTGAGGCGGCAGTCGCCAATGGTCTACCCGGCGAATCGCTGCTATTGCTCTTTACGAAATCCGCTTGGCTTACCCAAAGGCCGGTTTTTTCCAAGATCCGTTCGGCGATGCTGGGCTCGTTCAAGGATGAATTGGGAGCGCTGGTAAACGGCGCGGAGTTCTTTGACGTAAAGGGCAAGTGGCCGGTTGCGTTTACGCTGTGGCGTTATGGAGGGAACGATGCTGGCCTGAACCCAACCCGCAGCATCCCGCTCCTCGATTTAACCTGGCTTACGCGGAAAATGCTCGCTTCAATTTCATGGGAAGATCCGTCCGCCGTCGAGCAAGCGTGCGGAGCGCTCCTGAATCGGGAAGCGGCCCGCTGGGTTGAGGTGGGGAGGCAAAGGGAGAGCATTCAGATGTGGGCCGGCCAAACGATGACTGACTTCAAGCGTGACAGGAGAAAGGCCGAGCGAGGGAAAGCCGTAGCTGGCGGCTTGCCCCTCGGTGATCCGCGTCAGGCTAATAAGAAAACGTACGGGGAGCCCGATGGAAAATACATCGGCTTCATGGATGATCTGACGCCGTGTCGAGTAAAACGGTCAACGCCAGACAGACCATGGTTTTATCTGGACACTCGCTTCATGAGTATAAAAAAAGCCCGCTGCTTGTCGGGACCGCCGACCCACCTCGGCTACTGTGCTACCAACTTCGATTCGGCCAAGAAGTTGTTTGTCTGGTACGCGCTCGCAAGAACGTTTCTTCAAACCTCATATCCCATGTGGGTCGATGCGGATAACATGTGGGGGCCTACGATTCCCACACACGCCGAGCAGGAGGCCTTTCAGTATGCCTTTGCGATTGGATACGCTGAGAATGAATGCGTGGAAACGTCCTTCCCTGCCGACAATCCGATAGCGGGTGCGCCTGGAATTGTCGTGAGTAACCCGCTAACACCGTTATCGAAGGATTCATTTTGGACGAAGATTCTGAAACCGTATTGCGAGGGAGCACCCACAAGCGCGAATAAGCTCACACGATCCGTTGATGAGATGTTCGCGAACTGGGCCGATCTGATCCGCCGAAGTTCTGACCTGTACGTCTCGGGGCCCTACTCGATCGGAAATAAACCCCTCACCATCGGCGCCGGGCTGGTGCAAATCAGAGATTACGCAAAGGAATCTGGCGACGACCTTCTCCTGCAGGGATGGTCAGAAATACAAACAACTCTCAGGGCAGCAAAGGCGGAGTTCTCCGAGATGATCTCAGCCGGCAGCGCAGTCAACTACTTCGGCGTCGAGAAGAAGAAGCCTGCTTCCGTGCGACTCGACTCGGTCACCGCCTTCAATCCTCGCGCGAGCGGCGTTCGTTGACCTCGAACTTAACTCCGCTCCCGCCCATACTTGCGGCCGCGCCCAAAACCCCCAAAACCCCAAAAACT
>PMSS01000391.1 GCA_003167515.1 Acidobacterium sp.
TCAGCGTCGTCTTCCCCGCGCCATTCGCACCCACCAACGCATAAATCGCCCCAGCCGGTACTTCAAGCCCAACCCCGCTCAGCGCCTCGGTCTTCCCAAACCTCTTCGATAGCCCCTCCGTCTGGATCACGGCCCCAGAATCTGCGCTCCTGTTTTCGGTGCCCGCCGTTCTCTCCGCGCTCATCGTGTTCATCTTTTGCGGCCCCCCTCCTTCGTCCCAACCTCTCCCACACCTTCCGCGCCATTACGGCTCAGCCGCTCCCAGTGCGCGCGAAGCGCTCCGATCACTTCCTCCGTCGAAAGTCCCAGTCGCTTCGCCTCAACCACCAGCTCTTCGATCTCCTGCCCCAGCAGCTCCGCGCGCTCCTTCCGGCTCGAGTCCGGAATTGTCGCAACCACAGTTCCAATTCCCGGCCGCGTCTCCAGGAACCCCTGGCTCACCAGATACGCCACAATTTTGTGCGCTGTGTTTGGGTTGATCTTCAGCTCCCGGCTCAGCGCCCGCACCGAAGGATACGCATCGCCCGGTCGCAGCTGCCCCGCCACCATCGCCCGGATCGACGCATAAACCACCTGCTCGAACAGCGAAGCGCCGGCCCGGAATGTCACGCGAAACGGAATCACAAGTGTACTATATCACATAGTACAGTTAGATCGCAACAAATTCCTTTTTGCGATCCTCTCATCCTCAGCTCGCCTGCTGAATTAGCAGCGCCCCGCGCCAAAAGAAGTCTTGATTAAGCCGCCGCTTTGAAGGGGACGGAAGCTCTGATTAAGCCACCGCTTTGAAGGGGGCACGGCTTCACAGCTTGCNNACTCCCCTGCGACCCGAACGTCTATGTGAATCGATTCAGGGTTCACCCCGAAAGTACTGCATCGCACCATTTTGGAAAAGCACAGTTTCAACTCCGCCCTTGCACTCCTTCCGCAAGCTGTTCAGCCTTTCTCTTGCTCTCCGGCGCGCAGCTTTGACCCTGGAACTGGTCTCATATACCTCATACCACCGAGATGCAATGTGTGAGACCCGCCATCGAAGCGGGGCTAATGCAGCCCGCCAAAGCCGCCGCACCACATATGAGACCAGTTCTACCCGTGCCGAAAAAAGCACTGGAAACGGGCTTTCAAGCCCCCGCGGGACGGTCCCCAAAGGCTTAATCGGAGATTCCCTAAAGCACAGCACGAGCGTTTGAAAGAAGTGAGATCATATTCGGTGCGACCCCGCGAACTCAGAGGCATTTGCATCCAATGCGGCGTCTTTTCACCCTCGCGATTTTGCCAGTCCTCGCGCTTCCCACGTTCCCGGAAAAACGCCTCACCGTCGCGCAACTCGAGCAGACCTCAAAAGCGAATCGCTCAACCGCGCCGCCATCCTCGTCCAGTACGGCCCCGTCCGCATCGGCGAAGCCAACTTCGTCTCTCCCATCCACAGCATCGCCTGGTCCAGCGCTGTGGCCACTGCTCAGGCCATTGCCGACAACGCCCCCACCCAGTGGCTCAACGGCACCCTCTTCACCAACTACCACCGCTTCGCTTCGACCGTCCGCATTCTCCCCGGCCAAAATCCGCCCAATCCCGACGCCCCCGTCCCGACGCCACCCCAACCATAGACAAATAATTATTCGACTATGATAAGCAACGAATCTCTTTGAGGTGGACAGCGCTTGCGCTCGATGGACGTTTCATTCCCTTCGAGCGATCAGGGGGGAAATCTGATTAAGTCTCTCTCTTGAAGGGGCCCGGCCTCACAGCCCGCAGAAGAAAAACGCACAACACCCAACCCAGCGAAAGCCAGGTTCACCCCATAGCAAGAAGCAAACTCCCTCTGTCACCCGAACGTCAACGCAACTCTGCTCGGTTATCACCCCAAAGTACTGCCGTGCACCATTTTGAAAAGGGGATAGTCTCAACTGCGTCCATGCCGGTTTTTCCGCAAGCTCCTCAGTCGTGTCGCAAAAACTGAAACTTAATGAACGTGGAGCTCTTGAGCAGAGATCTGGAGAAGGCCGTTCAGCAGCTCAAGCAAGAGCCAGGCAAGGGACTGCTCGTGGGAGGCGTGAAGCTCCCGCTGGCGTTGGCGGNNATGAGTACGAGTTCGTGGTGCATCCCAGGCTCGCGGGCCACGGGCCGACGTTGTTCGCGGGGCTGTCGAAGCATGTCGACCTGAGGCTCGTGAGCCGACTCGAGTTCAGCTCGGGGGCGGTGGCGCTGCGGTATGAGCCGAGAAGATAGCCATTAGGTTTGTTGCCCCGAGTCCGCCGCATCATGGAGCGTCTCGGGTAGATCCAGTGAAAACCCGGGCCCCGCGTCCCAGAAGATTGTCAGAAGATTGCTACTGCTGCGGAGCCTGCGTCGAATAAATCCCCGGCAAAGCCGGCTTCCCCGTCACCGGCGACGCCCCGGACAAAGGCTCCGGTGCCTCCGCGCTTTCCGGCGCGCCCGTCGCCGTCCGCTTCGAATAAATCCTGAAGTTCACCGCCACATCGATCACCGAACTCACCGGCTTCCCATCCTTCACAGCCGGCGCGAACGTCGATTTCTGAATCGCCGCCACCGCGTTCTCGTCCAGCCCAAATCCGATCGGCCGGTAAATCGCAACCGCCAATATCTTCCCCTGCGGATCGAGAATCACCTTGTAGCTCGCCACTCCCGCCACATCCCCCCGCTGCGCGAAGTCGTTTGAAGGTGGCACTACGTTCTTCAACAGCTTTGGCCCATCGACTCCCGGCCCCGGATGCACCAGTGTCGCGTCCGTCGGCACCAGCGACTTGTGCGACTGCTGCGCCTGGTAGAAAAACTGCCAGTAGTCCGGCATCTGCGCCACCATCTTCGCGTCCAGATCCGGCGCGAATATCTTGTTCAGCGCATTCCGCAGATGCTCCGCCGACTCCGCCGGCGAAATTGTCGTCGCCGCCATTTGTGGTCCGGTGTGTGGCGTAGCACCCGCAGGCGCCGCACCCGCAGTCGTCGCTACCGTCGCTGCAGAAGTCGCCCCATCGCTCGCCGCCGCCGGAGTAGCGCTCTCATCCGCGTCCGCCGCCGGCACCGATGCCGCGGCCGTCACAGCCGCTCCCGTTCCCGCCGCCGCTCCCGGCCCACCCTTCGCCCCCTTCTTCTTCTTCGGAATCACCACCAGCTGCCGGTCAATCACAATCACCTGGTGCTTCTTCTTCGGCGTGATCTGGATCCGATCGAACGACGTCGACTGCTCCTCCCACGGCGCCTCGCCCTCAAAGTGCACTCCAAACCGTACCCCCTCCAGCACCACGTCCTTCTTCGTCATGCGCACGTGGTCGATCGTCATGCCGCACAGCGTGAACGACCCCTTCGGCGACTGCCCCACCAAATCCCCATTCATATTGAAGTGCAGCGCCTCATCCAGCCACAGCCCGCGCAGAAACAGCGGCCGCCCCACCAGCCTCTGGCGCAGTTCCGCTTCGGTGATGCCAGGCTCCCTGCTCTCCGCGCTCGCCGGCGATGTCGCCTTTGCGTCGGAGAAGGCGTTGCTTGCCATGGAACTGGCCGAACTAGCTTGTGAGTAACTGAGGGAGGTGCAAAGCACAGGGAGTGCGAAAGCGGCATACCACGCAGACTTCATCAGGCAACTCCATACCAGTTTGAGATGCTCGTCCCCGCGCGAGATTTCCGCGCCGGATCGCGCTGCGAGCCCACCTGCAAAGCCCTGGACCCACGTACCCGGGAGCATTTCACCCCAGCTTTTGCCGACACAATAGCACTTTCGGTGAGTGCCTGGCTGTGAAAATCCCACCGCCCCAGCGCCGAAGTACCGCACAAGAAGTCAACCACCCAGCCATGCTTCACCCGCAGCCGGTTTCCACAGCTCCCTCACAGCCTTTCCACAGGTTTTGCGCAGGATTTCCACCGTTTTCGCCGCAGGCCGCAACCATTTCAGCCCGCAGTCCCCGCTCGCCACACCACTTCCCTTACCTACACCGCTATTGGCAGGAGCGGTATGTACTCGCCAGATTCCTTCAACTCATACTTGAAGTATGTTCAGGAAGTTCCGCCGCTGCAACCCGGACTGCGGGAAAACTACCTCCAGGTTCCGCGATCCCAGCGTCTTGTACGCCGCCTCGCCCAGCACCTGCCGGAAATCCGTCGTAATCGCCAGATCGCGCCCCTCATACAGCTGCTCCGGCGACAATCCCGGCCACCGCCCGTACACTTTTCCACCGCGCACCGGCCCGCCCAGCACAAACATCACATTCGCGTGCCCGTGATCCGTCCCGCCTGTCCCGTTTTGGCGGCACGTCCGCCCAAATTCCGACATGGTCACCAGCACAATCTCCCCCGCCTGGTCCCCCATATCCGTCCAAAAAGCCGCCAGCCCCGCGCTGAACTCCTTCAGCCGCCCCGCCAGCTGCCCATCCACACTGCCCTGGTTTTGGTGCGTATCCCACCCGCCAATATCCGCGAACGCAGCCTCCACTCCCAGGTTCGCCTTCAGCAGCTGCGCAATCTGCTTCAGGCTGTTTCCAAACTGCCCACCCGGATAATCCGCCCCCGCCGCCGGCGTGTACTTCGACGGATCGGCCGCCTTCAGCATCTTCACCGCCGCAAAAGTCTCCTGCCCCGTCCCATGCAGGATCGAATCCGTCGACTCGTCATACATCGCCGCAAAGCTGGCCGCCGCCGTCGACTGCGCCCCATACCCCTGCACCCCAAAATCCTTAACATTGTTCAGAGCCACCGCCTGGATCCGCCCCTCGAGCGTCCGCGGCACCTCCGACCCCAGCGCCACCGCCCGAAACGGCGTATGCGCGCAATCCGGACAAGCCAAATCCTCCGCCTGCATCGCCCGATTCAGCCACCCATCCACGGTGGCCTTCATCCCCGGCGTGCCCGACTCCATAAAATCCTGCGCATCGAAATGCGACCGCGAAGGATCAGGCGACCCCGAAGCATGCACGATGGCCAGATGCCCCTGGTCCCACAACGTCTTCAGCGGCCCCATCGCCGGATGCAGCCCAAAGAACCCATCCAGATCGATCACCGCGTTCTGCGGAATCCCAATATTCGGCCGATACTCGTAATACGAAGGCTCGCGATAAGGCACCACCACATTCAGCCCATCCGCAGCCCCGCGCTGAAAGATCACCACCAGCTTCTTGCCCTGAGCCTGCGCGCTAGTCGCCTGAGCCATCACCGAACGCGTCAGAAAAGCCGGGATCGCCGCCGTCCCAACCACAGCCATAGCCCCACCCCGCATAAACGCGCGCCTGGTTACCGAGCCCGCAACGGGCGAAACCACCCGGCTCATCCCCGGCTCATCGGCCACCCCAACCACCGGCCCATGCACCGACTCATCCCAGGCATTGTTATTCCAGGCGTTGCTTTTCATGTAAGCTCCGAATCCGGTTACCGCAGGCGCGACAAACAGGCAAACCCCCGCGCCCAGGTCGTCTCTCATTACAAACGCTCCCCCAAACCGGAAGTTGCGTCAATAGCACCCCTGAACCGGACAGTGGTGGCCCATTCAAGCCCTCTTTTGGCTTGAGTGGGCTCGGCCTTGGTACCCCATTCGAGTTGCGCCCCAGCGACCCACCACTACCCGTGTCTAAAAACGAACGTCATCCAGAGCGAAGCATCCGAATTCGTTGCGCCCGCTTTTTGGGCGCAACAAACAATTCAGCCGCGAGTCGAAGGACCTGCGTTTCGGCACGTGGCTGGTGGCCCATTCAAGCCCTCT
>PMSS01000140.1 GCA_003167515.1 Acidobacterium sp.
CGAGAATGATGCGCGTGTGAAATGCCGTTCCCTCAATCGCCGCGAACAGCTCGTCCTGCGCGGTGTGAACAAGGTTCCATCCCAGCGTAACGCCGCCCAATTCCGGATTCACCAGCACGGTGCGGTCGCCGTTATCCCACGACATCCGCAGCAGGCCGGTTTGTCCGGCGCGATATTTCTCCAGCCCCTTCGACAGCTCGGCGACCTTCGTGCCCGCGCGCGTTGCGATGGCTTCGAAAATGTCGCCCGTCGCCGACAAGCCGGCTTCGATGCCCGTGTATTGCGGATGCACGCTGCCCGGAACCACGCCGCAGACGCCGGGGATCAGCCGCGTCTCCTTCGCCATCGCGATGATGCAGGTTGAGGTACCGACAACGTTAACCACATCGCCTTCGCGGCAACCCGCGCCCAGCGCATCCCAGTGCGCATCGAACGCGCCCACCGGTATGGGAATGCCCGCATGCAAACCCAGCTTCTCAGCCCATTGCGGTGCAAGGTGTCCGGCCAGATGATCTGAAGTCAGGTAATCGCCGGCGAGCTTTTCGCGAACGCCATTCAGCAATGGGTCAACCTTCGACAAAAATGACTGCGCCGGCAGCCCGCCCCACTTCGGATTCCACATCCACTTATGGCCCATGGCGCAGACGCTGCGTTTGGCCTGTCGTGGATCGGTGATTCCGCACAGCGTGGCCGCCACCATGTCGCAGTGCTCGAATGCCGACGCAAACTGAGCGCGCTTTTCCGGATTGTGCCGCAGCCAGTGCAGCAGCTTAGCAAATCCCCACTCGTGCGAGTAGACACCGCCGCACCACTCAATGGCTTCAAGGTTCTCTTTGTGCGCCAGCGCCGTGATTTCCTGCGCCTCCGCGGTAGCGCGGTGATCGCACCACAAGTAGTACTCGTTCAGCGGCTGCATCTGTGCATCGACCGGCACTACGCTCGACCCCGTCGTGTCCAGCGCAATCGCCGCCACCTGGTCGCCGCTGATCCCTGCGGTCTTCACTGCTTCGCGCGTCGCTTCCGCCAGTCCGCGCATGTGATCGGCGTGCGCCTGGGTCGCATAATCGGGATCCTCGCGTTTGCGATGCAGGGGATATTTGGCCAGCGCCGTGCCCAGTCGGCCGCGCTCGCTGTCGATGATCGACACACGTACGCTCAGCGTTCCGAAATCCACGCCCGCAACAATGGTCATCGCCTTTTTCTGTTCCCCATTTCCAGCCTACAGGCTACTGGCCGTCCCTCCCATGCCAGTGCATCTCCCACCCCAAATACCGCACCGCCGCCTCATACACCGGCGCCGCCACCTGCGAAAAGTTCGCCGCCACGTGATGCTCAAATCCCTGCTCGCAAATCTCGTGCAGCAGCTTCTGCATCTCGGGAATCTTCGCCACCCCCGCCCCGCCAAATGTCTCCAGCGGATCGTTCGTGAACTCCCCCTCCCCAATGTACCCGCGAATCTTCCCCCGATAATCGTCCGTCGAAAACCGCACATAGCTCATCGCGCCAGCCTTCACCCGCCCATAACATGTCCCAAAAGTATTCTCCTTGCCCACCGTCCCCGCAATAATCTCCTGGAAATTCATCACCACATCCTGGAAAAAATGCTTCGGCAAATTAGAGCAGTGGAAGCAAACGCATTTGTCAGGATCGTCCCCATAGTTATTGTTCCAGTCCAGCAACGCGCTCGGCGTCTGGCTCGCCAGCGCCAGCGCATGCATGCTCACCGTCCCCATCACATCCGTCTCGCATGCAGCCGGCAGCAGGCTCTCGCTCATCATGCTCATCACCGTGCACGGCACCACGCCAAAGTTCTCCTCAAGCGACGTCCAGCACTGCACCGCGCTCACCGTGCAGTGCGTGTCCTTCATAAATCGCTCGATCGCCACGCCCAGCTTTGCCATCTTGATCAGCGCAGCTTCCGGCACGGCTCCCGTGTTCACATACGCCCGAATCGCATCGAGCTTCGCCTTCACATCCGGATCATCGTCCTTCATCCGCCCAATCGCGCCAAAAATGTCCGACAGATCCAGCGTCACCACCGAAATCCCGTACCGCTCCAGCAACTTCTCGCTGTATCGCACCGTGTTAAAAGCCTGCGGGCGCGCCCCAATCGCCCCGATCCGCAGCTTCCGCAGCCCATTCGTCACCCGGCAAACCTTCTCGAACCAGTCCAGGTCCTTCCCAAACTCCGCCGAGCTCGGCGACACCGTGTGCCGCTTCGTAATCGAATATTTGATCCCGTACTGCATCAGGTTGTTGCATGCCGACATCTTCCCGCAGAAGCTGTCCCGCCGATCCGTGATCCTCATGTCATCGCGTCGATCCGGCGTCGCCTGCACCAGCACCGGCACATTCAACGTCGAATAGCGAATCGAATCCGCAATCCCCCGCTCGTCGCCAAAATTCGGCAGCGTCACCAGTATCCCGTCAATCTCATCGCGATGCGCGCGAAACAGATCGCCGCACTTGATCGCATCGTCGTGCGTCTCCACCGACCCGAACTTCGACTCCTCCGGCGTCAGCGTGATGGCCCGGATCCCCGCCCTCTCCAGCACCCCCAGCATCTCTTCCCGGCCCTCTNNCCACGATAAGTCCAAATGTCAGTTCCTTCTTCATTGATTGCTGTCCTCAGCGAGTCTCGTGTCAGTTTCGTCAGGCGCGGAGGAAATCGAACGGCGAAAAGCACCACGTGAGCGCCGCGCCGAGGTCCGGCTGGGCCAGTACCACAGGGCGCGGCGCTGGCAGCGAATTCTCCCTCCAATCCCAGTAAACCTTTACCGCAAATGTAGGAGCCGGGTCCATTTAATGTCAAGCTTTTTCCGGTTTTGAGGTATGCTGTAAACGCATTCTGTAAGCCTGCCTATGGCTGGTCCGGTTCGAAGAACAAGACGCCGCTCGGCTCCTAAATCCGACCGGATGGATATTCACGCGGTCGCGAAGCTGGCCCGTGTCTCCATCGCCACCGTCTCCCGCACCATCAATCACATTCCCACCGTCAATCCAAAAATGGCCAAGCGGGTATGGGAGGCAATCGGCGAACTCAACTATTTTCCCAACACCCAGGCCCGCGCCC
>PMSS01000475.1 GCA_003167515.1 Acidobacterium sp.
GGTCTTTTCCGGATCGAGACGGTTTCCAGTTGACATGGGCAGCCGGGTTCATGATAAATCATTAGCTGAGCTAACGAAATGGAGAACAGGCGATGGCGATCGAAGCGGCCGTTCAATTGGGCGAGATTGGGCAAATTGCTGTGACGGTAACGGATCTGGAGGCGGCGAAGGNNCTCTTCGATGCGGGAACGATGGCATTCTTTCAGTGCGGGACGGTGCGGCTGCTGATCGGGGCTGCGGAGCCGGGAGCGGGGAAGCAAGCGGCCGGGATGCACGGGACGATTCTGTATTATCGCGTGGCGGATATCGAGGGCGTTCATGCCGCACTGAAGGCGCGCGGCGTAGAGTTCGTGCAGGAGCCGCACCTGGTGGCGCGGATGAAGAGCCACGACCTGTGGCTGGCGTTTCTGAAGGATCCGGCGGGGAATGCGCTGGCTCTGATGGAGGAGAAGTCGAGGGACACCGAAAAGGAGAAGAGCGAATGAGAATCCAAAAGCAGGTGTGGGGAGTGGTTTTGTTCGGCGCAGTGCTTGGAATGTCTGCGCCAGCGGCGAGAGGGCAGGATGCCCCGGCCAATGGTCCGGAAACGGTGATGGCCACCTATCGGGTGAAACCGGCGGAGATCGACCCGTTCCTGAAGATGATGCCCGAGTACTGGGGGGCGCTGCGGGAGCGAAACATGGTGATCCCTGCGCCTCACATCCTGCTGCGCGGCGAAGAAAACGGGAAGCCGATCGTGGTGGAGATTCTGAGCTGGAGGGAACACGGGATTCCGGACGATGTGCCCCCGGCGATCCAGGCGTACTGGGACCGGATGAATGCCATGGTGGAGGCGCGCGATGGGCATAAGGGGATCGAGTTCCCGGAGATGACGATCGTGCCGGTGAAGGACTCACGGTCCATGTAATTGAAATTGCGGCTGCGAGCATGCCAGAGACTTGATTCCTGGCGCCGAAATGGGGACTTCGTGCATCTTTCGTCTTGAGGTGGCGATATGGAGGAAGCGGAAAACGGAATCTCAAGTCAACGCAGTCATCACACGGTCGATGAGACGGTGGACCGGCTGAAGAGTCTGCTGCAGGCGAAAGGCGTGACGCTCTTCGCGCTGGTCGATCATAGCGGAGAAGCGGCAAAGGCGGGGATCGAGATGCGTCCCACGAAGCTGCTGATCTTCGGGAGTCCGGCGGTGGGAACGCCGGTGATGCTGAGGGCTCCGAGTATCGCGATCGATCTGCCGCTGAAGATTCTGGTGTGGGAAGACGGCGAGGGCAGCGTGTGGCTCTCGTGGAACAGCCCGGAATATCTGCAGCGAAGGCATGGCCTGCCGGCGGAGATGATGAAGAACATCGCCGTGGCGGAAGGTCTGGCGGCCAAGGCGGGGGAGTAGCCATTCCGAACCATCACGTGTTAAGCTAGCTTAAGCTAGTTGGAAATGAGTTTTCATGCGGGAAATCGGGGCTTTTGCGGCGAAGAACACCCTCGGAACTCTTCTGGATGAAGTGGAGCGAGGGGAGGAAATCATGATCACTCGACATGGCAGGCCGGTCGCCCGGCTGGTTTCCGCGTCGATGGGGATCGACCGCAATCAGGCACTCGCGGCGATGGAGCGCATCCGCGCCCGAGTCGCACACGCTAAAACCGGTCCCTGGAATTGGGAGACACTGAAGGCAGACCGCGACGCGGGACGTCCGTGAGTCTGGTGCTCGACAGTTCTGTCACGCTTGCGTGGGTGTACAGCGACGAGACGACGGCGGCGGTTCGAGAAGCTCTTACGACGATCGTCAAAAGCGGCGGCTGGGTGCCCTCGGTGTGGTGGCTGGAGGTTGCCAACGTCCTCGAAATGGGAGTGCGGCGCGGACGGCACGATGCCGCCTTTCGCGACGCAACGCTGGCGGATCTCGCGTTGCTGCCCATCTCAACCGATGCGGAGACGGGAAAACAGGCGTGGGGACCGACGCTGCAACTGGCGAGCCGACACGGACTGACGCTCTACGACGCCGCGTATCTTGAAGTCGCGCAGCGGCGCGCGTTACCGCTGGCGACGCTCGACGTCGATTTGCGTGCGGCCGGCAAGGCTGAGGGCTTGCCGTTGCTGGGGATGTGAGAGGGGTCCGATGCCGGAGCCTGTAATCAGATTCTCAGAGAGCTGCGGTGCATCGCGACGATCGGGGAAGCGCCGCTGCTGCCCCAGTCCAGAGAGAACGGGCCTCCGCACGCAAGTGAAGAGGCCCGCTGGAGTGCTCTGATCCAGCGACTCTTACCATCTGTCGCCGAACAGATCGGACATGACCTTCACGTTGCGGTCGCAAGCGTGGTTCAGACAAGGCAGGCCGAAGCCCGCCTCAAGGGATTTCAGCAGGGAGTAGCTGGTGTAGTAGGTGTTACTCGGCGCGCCGTGAGGACCGAAGTTGGTCTGGACGGTGAGGACGACACGGTTTTGGTTTTGCGGGGGGAAGAGCCCAGTGAGCACGGTTGTGCTTCCGCTGTAGTCATTCTCATCCCAGACGATGACGATGGCATTGTGTCCGCACTCCCATGCCGGCGATTTGTGGATGGCCTTGACCAGACGCTCGATGGTGATGTCGCCCTGCTGGATGAGGCCAGGGTTCAATCCAACCTGGGTGCCATAGGTGTAGCCGCTGTTGTTCTCACCATAGTCGAAGGCGCAGAACGCGTCGGCGTTGCTTCGGCCGTGCTGATCATCGCACTGATTGGGCACGATGAAGGAGAAAGCGGGGAGATTGCCGGTGGACAGGTCGGCGTAAAGGCCGCCGGCTCCATCGAAGCCCTTGACATTGGCGAGGCTGCTGTCGGGATCTGTTCCGCTCTGAATGCTGGCGAAATAGGCAAAGGGGTTGTGTTTGACCGCGTAGTCCTGCACCACGCTGGAGGTGGTCAGGGGTGCGAGGTCCGTAAAGTCGGTCAGATTCGTCACGGTGCCGTTGCTGAAGTTCACCCCGAAGGCCGAGCCGAGCGGGAGACTCTCCTGGTAAGATTTCCATCCGAGGCCTGCGGAATCCAGCTGGTCGGCGATGGTCTTGCCCACAGTGGGGGCTGCGGGGACTGACTTTACGCCGTCGAGGTCGGCGAGGGCGACAAACGGCCCGGCGACTTCATTCCAGGTGTCGACCGCCGGTGTTTCCGCGTCGGTGCCGGAACCTGAAATCGGACAGATATCTCCCGTATCGACGGGAACCGGCGCGTTGCCGCCGCCGTCGTCCGCATTGACGATGCCGCTCGCGATATTCGACGTGCAGGAGGTGCTGCCCCAGTTGGGAGAATTGTCGCTGCGAATGCCGAAATTCGAACCGCCGACAATTTCAAGATAGTTGGTCAGACTGGGGTGGCCGACGGCGAAGTAGTTGGTCGCCAGGTTGACCTTGCCCTCATTGATGAGGCCGTTGAGATAAGGCTCATTGGGATTGTCAATGACCTGCTGATAGCCATGGTTCTCCATCATGATGAGGAAAACGTGGTCGAGGCGGGGAATGCCACGGGGATGGTCTTCCTGAGCGAAGCCGACGGTCGCCAACGCCGTGGCGACGAGACACAATGCTGCTTTCCTGCGCATGGATGCGGACCTTTCGAGGTTTTTTGATTTTGGGAACACCGGCCACCGGGGGCGCAGCCGGACCTGACGTACTGTGAGCCGCGGGAAGCGAGGGCTGCATCAACAGGGAATGAACAGCTTGCAAAAAGATGAGGAATCGCGGACCGGCTGTCCGAGGCGACGCACTTCGCGCTGGTTGCGGCACAGGACGCCTGGCAAACGAGGCGACTCCACCTATGACTCCGGTAAACTGGGCTTCTGGCTATGTTTGAGAATCTTTCTGAGAAGTTGCAGCGCGCGTTCAAGAACCTGCGGGGGCAGGGGTCGGTCACCGAGGAGAACATCCAGGAGGCGCTGCGCGAGATTCGCGTGGCCCTGCTTGAGGCCGATGTCAACCTGAACGTTGTGAAGGAGCTGATCGACCACATTCGCGAGAAGGCTCTGGGACAAGAGGTGATGACCTCGCTGTCGCCGACCGAACAGGTGACGAAGATTGTTCGCGACGAGCTGATCGCGATCCTGGGCAAGGACGTGGCTCGATTCCAGTTTGCGTCGCGTCCGCCGACGGTGATTCTGATGGTGGGGCTGCAGGGGTCGGGCAAGACTACGACGGCGGGCAAGCTGGCGGCGTGGCTGCAGAAGGGCGGGCATCGGCCGATGCTGGTGTCGGTGGACGTATACAGGCCCGCGGCGCGCGAGCAGCTGCGGGTGGTGGCGCAGTCGATCAAGGCGAACATCTACGAAGGCGACCAGAAAGGCGAGGCGCCGGGGACGCCGTTGGTGGAGCGGCTCGCAAAGGAGGCGCGGCGCGAGGCGTTGATCACCGGATGCGACACGCTGATCGTCGACACGGCGGGGCGGTTGCACATTGACACCGAGCTGATGGACGAGATGGCGAAGCTGAAGGCTCTGCTGTCTCCACAGGAGATTCTGTTTGTCGCGGACGCGATGACCGGGCAGGATGCGGTGCGGTCGGCGGAGGCGTTTCACAAGCAGCTGGCTTTAACGGGAACCATCCTGACGAAGATGGATGGCGATGCGCGGGGCGGCGCGGCACTTTCCATTAGATATGTCACCGGTCAGCCGGTGAAGTTTATCGGCACGGGTGAGAAGCCGGATGCGTTTGAGGCGTTTCATCCTGACCGCATTGTGGGGCGGATTCTCGGGATGGGCGACATTCTGGGCCTCATCGAGAAGGCCGAGGAGAAGCTCGACAAGAAAAAGTCGGAGGAATTTGCGCGGAAGGCGCTTTCGGGCGATGGATTTTCGCTCGAGGATTTTCGCGATCAGCTGCGGCAGATTCGGAAGCTGGGATCGCTCGAAAGCATTATGAAAATGCTGCCGTCGGTGGGGCCGCTGGCCGGGATGCAACAGATGGCGGGGCAGGTGGACGAGAAGCAGTTGATGCGGGTGGAAGCGATCATCAACTCGATGACGCAGAAGGAGCGCGACCACCACGAAATCATCTCGGGAAGCCGGCGCAAGCGGATCGCGGCCGGCTCGGGCACGACGGTGCAGGAGATCAATCAGTTGCTGCGGCAGTATGCGCAGATGCGGAAGATGTTTAAGGGAATGGGGAAGGGCGGGATGCTGCAGCGGCGAGCGATGGGGATGCTGGGGGGAATGCGTGGGCGGTAAGTCCGTGATGGAGAGGCCATGAAAACCCGGGGTAACGTTGAGGATCTTCGCCGGAGAGCGGTGGTCACAGCGGCGGGGGCGGCCGTGCTGGGCGCCGCGCCGGCGGTTTCGATGACGCACGGTCATCGATGGCTTGGCTTCATTTTTATCGGCATACAGGTGGTGCTGATTGTCCAGGCGCTGGCGTTGCTGGCGCGGATGAAGAAGGCGAAGTCGGAAGGGAACGACCAGGTCTGACTACTCGAAGAGATTCGGACGGCTGCGGTCTGTAGCGCGGGGTTTGCGCGCGGGCGCGGCGGAAAGCATGCCGAGCAGCTCGCGCAATTCTGTGCGGACGCGTTTCAGTTTTGCCTGAACCTGGGTGGAGCCAGCCCCACCTTCGATGAGCGGCAGTTGGGGCGATTTCGATCTGGCGTTCTCGTGGGCGAGGACCTGGCGCGCGCCGGCGATGGTGTATCCCTCATCGTGGAGCAGGCGGCGGACACGCATGGCGAGTTCAACATCGCGTTTGCGATAGAGACGCTGCCCAGTGCCGCTTTTGTTGGGGCGCATCTGCGGGAATTCGGTTTCCCAGAAACGCAGCACGTAGGTCTCGACGGCGCAGAGTCTCGCGACTTCTCCGATGCGGAAATAGAGCTTGTCGGGAATGACAGGTTCGTGTCTGGAACGTCGCTGGGCTGCGTGTTTCGGCATCGTCTGCTAGGGAGTCGCGATGGGCGGGGGCTCTCTGACGCAGTATAGGACAGGCAACGCCGAGCGGAGCAAGAAAGTGAGGACGGATCAGGGTTTGTTCTCGATGGGATTATCCCCGATTGGCGCACGGGCTTCGGTTTTGGGCGGAGCAGCGCGAAGATATTGCGGAGGCCAAGGGGCCTCTGCTCCGAGAGCGGCGGCGGCGTGGAGCGGCCAGTAGGGATCGCGCAGAAATTCGCGGGCGATGAAGATGAGGTCGGCCTGGCCGGTGCGAATGATGTGCGCAGCCTGCGCGGGGTCGGTGATCATGCCGACCGAGCCGGTGAGGATGCCAGTCTGTGCGCGGATGGCTTCGGAGAAGGGCGTTTGAAAGCCGGGGCCAATGGGAATGGCAACACCGGCGACATTGCCGCCGGAGGAGACGTCGATGAGGTCGACGCCACGCTCACGAAGCAGCGCGGCGAGGCGGATGGACTGGGGGAGGTCCCAGCTGGTTTCAGGGCCGCTTTCAACCCAGTCGGTCGCGGAGATGCGGACGAAGAGCGGGTGCTCGCGGGGCCAGACCCCGCGGATCGCGTCGACGACCTCGAGGAGGAGGCGGACGCGGTTTTCAAAGCTGCCGCCATATTCGTCACCGCGGTGGTTACTGATCGGCGACAGGAACTCGTGGAGTAAGTAACCGTGGGCGGAGTGAATCTCGATGACGTCGAAGCCGGCCTTGCCGGCGCGGATGGCGGCAGCACGAAAGGCGCTGGTAATAGCGGCGATGCCGGTGTGGTCCAGTTCATGCGGCTGAGGGTAGTTGGCTGTGAAAGCGATGGCGCTGGGCGCGACGACATCGGACCAGCCGCCAGCTTCGGGCGCGATGGCGCCCTCGCCGCTCCAGGGACGATACGTGCTGGCTTTGCGGCCGGCGTGAGCGAGCTGGATGCCGGCACGGGCTCCCTGCGCGTGTAGAAAAGCGGTGATACGGGCGAGGGGTGCGATGTGCTCGTCCTTCCAGAGACCGAGGTCCTGCGGACTGATGCGGCCCTCCGCAGTAACCGCGGTGGCTTCAGTGAAGACCAGGCCGGCTCCGCCGACCGCGCGGCTGCCGAGATGGACGAGGTGCCAGTCGTTGGCAAAGCCGTCCTTGCATGAGTATTCGCACATGGGCGAGACGACGATGCGATTGGGGAGGGTGAGTGAGCCGATTTCGAGCGGCGAGAAGAGATGCGCGGGGGTTTGCGGTGTCATTCAGAGCTTTGGATGAGGGGAGGGGGGATTGGTCGCACGCACAACGATGAACAGTGATCAGAGAACAGTGAACAGAAGAGCCAAGACCAGCGAAGCTGGCGGGGGAGGTTAGCTCAAGCAAGAAAGGAGAGGCTTCGCTCGGAACGAAGCCTCTGCGGAGAGCCGGGTATGTTGGGGAGGGCTGACTTGAGGTTGCCTCCGTGGGAACCCTTCTCCCAGAAGTTCCCGGAAATAACAACCCCCTACTACATCCTGGCCGATAGCCGTTAAGCCATCAACATATTGGGCCTACATTCCGGTTCTTGTCAAGGAAAAAATATCCTCAGCGAACAGCGTTCAGAAACGGCTGCTCAGCAAGCGGTCGAAAAAGTAGGGCGAAAGTGCGGCTATTTCCCGGCGTTGCCGGCTTCTTCTTCGCTCGCGGAGTATTTCTGCTGCGCCGGCGGCAACGGATTCATGCGGTAGAGGATCAGGAGATTGCGGTCGGGGTCGTCAAAGGCGGGAAAATCGGCGACGCGCTCGAGTGAGTACTGGGTGACGAGGTCTTCGAGCGTGCCGGGATCGAGTTCGTTCCAGGTGGCGTACCAGCCGGGCTGATAGACGTGGATGCGGTAAGGGAGATCCCAGGTGCCATAGTCGTCGCAGATGGCGGGCAAATGGGTGATCAGCTGGATGTCGCCGCCGCTAATGGAGAGAAGCAGGCGATGCGGGCCGGGGTGCGCATCGATATAGCGAGTCACGCCGATGGCGGCGTTTATGAGGGTGTATTCGGGATGGCGGATGTAGCCGGCGATGCGGAATACGCCGGTGATGGACACCACGGCCATGACGGCGACAGCCGCGGCGCCACAGATGCGGACAAGCACAGGGCGAGGACGGCGGATGAGGTCGGCGACGCCCAGGGTGAGGACGAAGCACAGAGGATAAATCACCGTTTCGTAGTAGCGCGGCTGCGGGCTGTTATGCCAGCCGGCAAAGAAGATGTATCCGGCAGCGGCGAAAAGCGAGGCTATGGTCAGCGGATTATCCCACAGGCCAGGTTGGCGGGGCTCGGACGCCGCGGCAGAACCGTGCGGGATTAATGCCAGCAGGAGCACCGCGACGGCGCTGACGCAGAGGGTGGGTGAGATCCAGAGCGCACCGTGGAGGGCGTACCAGAACGCGGCAATCCAGCCGCCGATGGTGGTGGGTTGCGGCCAGTGGTTGGCTTCGAAAAGGTATCGGTAGTCCACGCGGTAATGAGGACGGACGAGCAGGAAATACCAAGCGCACCAGGGTGCTGCGGCGGCAGTCGCTGCGATGGCGAGAGCACGGCAGGATGCCAATTGGAAATGGAATGCGCGTGCGATGAGAAAGAGCGTCGACGGAATGATGAAGATGGCGGTGGTCTTGGTGAGGATCATAAGGCAGAGCAGGAGCCCTATGGCGGCGAGCATGAGGGTTTGAGCGCGCGGTGCTGCGCGCGGAAGGCGCAACGCCAGCAACCAGGAGAGCAAGAGGAAGCAGATCAGCGGCGGCTCCAGAGTGGCCAGCCGGCTGAAGGCATAGAGAAATGGGCTGGAGACGAGAAGGGTGACGGCGAGAAAAGCTACCCATTTCTCCGCCTGGGTGCGAACGACAGTGTAGGCGAGGAGCAGGTTGAGACCGAAGACAGCGAGGCCGAGGACGCGGTCGGCGATGAGGCTGACTCCGGTGAAGTGAAAGAGCAGAGCGAGCAGCACCGGCCATACGGGAAGAGCAACGGCGGGGTTGAATTCGCCGTGGAGATACCAGTGGCCGGTGAGGTAGTAACGAATGGCGGCGTTACCGTACCAGCCCTCGTCGGTGTATTTGGAGTAGTCCATCCAGGGGGAATTGTTGGGGAAGTCAGCGAGGAGGTGCGGGAAGTGGAGGCAGAAGAGGGCAAGAATGCCGAGGGTCCAGAGGGCGTAGGGCCAGCGCACAGGTGCAGGTTCGGTGCGGCGAAAGGAATGCGGTTCTCGTGGCGCGACAATCGGGCGCAGCGGGGATTCGCCGCCAGCAGTCTCGCGAGCCGGGTCCTGCAGCGGATTGCCTTCACGAACTCGCGCTGGATTCATGGCCGCGGAGAGCTCTTCCAGATATAGAAACGGGAAAGCGCGGCCGAAGCTGCGGTTTTCCTCAGGTATTTATGGAGTTCTGAGCAGTATACAGAGCCGGCGGGAGCGAACAAGGCTCGAGGTGCGCGACTGGAGCGGTTCGAGCGGAGTCGGCGCGAGAAGTGAGAGGAGCCGCCGAACCCGCTCCCCGGGGCGGGGAGCGGGCTCGGCAGTTGGTTTACTGGACAGCCGCAGTCACGCCCAGGGTGTGAATCTGGCTGCTGGCCGTTCCGGTGACCGCGACCGAGTAGTTACCGGCAGCCGCTGTACCGGTGGCGCTGATGGTCAGCGTGACCGGGGAACTAGCGGTGGAGGTGAGGGGAGCGGAACTCGGGAGCGAGCAGGAAACACCGGCAGGCGATCCGACCACGCTGCACGAAAGGTTCACGGTTCCGGTAAATCCGTTGGTTGGTGTCACGAAGAGGCTTGCTGTCGCACTTGAGCCGGGCGTCACCGCGACGAGGGGGCTAGCCGAGGTAATGGAGAAGTCCGACAACGGATTGTTGAGCGCGGTGCTGAGCGTATAGGACGACGGCGCATAAGTGCTGTTGCCGAGGTACTGAACGGTGAGGGTATTGGAGCCCTGCAGCAGGGCTTCACTGTTCAAGGTCACCGAGAACGTGGAGGACAGAGCGCCGCCTCCCCCACCACCGCCACCTCCTCCTCCGCCACCGCCGCCACCACCACCGCCGCCACCGGAGCTGCCGCAGCCGATGCCGAAGCCGATGACGCAGCCGAAGAGAAGGAGGGTGAGGAAGTTGCGCCACGCACGCCGGCGAGCGGGGATGGAGAGAAGCAGAACGCAAGCCAGTGCCGCGCCTCCGCCCGAGGCAAGGAGATCGAAGGGACGCCACTGTTTTTCAGGCGGGGTATTCTTCGCGGTGGTTGGGGGAACCAGCGCCACCTCGGTGAGAATGTACCCGCCTGCATAGATCTCGACGGCTCCCGTGGGGGCCGCGCCTCCGGCGCTTCCGGTGACCGTGCCGGACAGCGTCACGGTGGTCGTGGGCGAAATGCTTCCGCTCAGGGAAGCTGTGATGGTCGACGTGGTTCCACCCGCGCTCGCGAACGGAATGGTTCCCGAGATGTTGGTCGAGGCGTAGTTCGCATCTCCCGCATAGCTGATGGTGACGGTAGGCGAGCCGGTGGCGGCGGTGGTCGGGATGGTGACGGTCGCAATGCCGGCAGGAGCTCCGGTGGCGGGATCAACGCCCGCCGCGAGGGTCGCACTGGTAACCCCGGAGATGCCGCCAATCGTGACGGTACCCGTAGGAGCAGCGACCGGCACCGTATAGGGGCCGCCGGTGGGGGTGGTGAAACTGCCGTTGGAGAGTGAGATGACGTTTGCGCTGTTCAGCAGGACGATGGTAAGGACATCAGCCTGGCCAGAGGGGAAAGCATTTGACGAAGTGGCATAGCTGGTATATACGCCGATGTCCGGCGTGTCCTTGGTGACCGTGAAGGCGATCGTCGACCCTGAGGATCCCGAAAAGCTGCTATCACCGGAATAGGTGGCGGTGACGGAATGGCTGCCCACCGCGAACGGGGCGTTATATTCGGCGTCGTCCTCCGCGTTCAGCGTGGCGGTGTTCACCGTGCTTCCGCTGTCGGCGAAGGCGACCGTGCCGGTGGGGAGCGTCGTGGAACTGCCGGCTGGCTGGACCTGAGCCGCCAGGATCAACTGCGATCCATAGGAAACCGATCCGCCGTTCCCGGTGGTAATTACGCCAGCACTGTTGAGAATGTTGAAGCTCGTGGTGCTCGACTGCTTCGCCACAGTGACCGTCACCGGCGTCGAAGAGCTGGGCGCGTTGGCGCCGTCGCCGCTGTATTGCACCCAGATCTGGTAGGTGCCGCCGGGCAGGGAATTCACCGCGCCCGAGAATGCGCCAGAGGTTAGGGTTAAAACACCCTGTCCCTGCTGCAGCGGCGTCGTGCTGTTGGTCATCAGAGCCACGGTCCCGGTCGGAGTACCGGTACCTCTGACCGTGCCGCTGATGGTGATGGCCGTTCCCGGCGTGATCGAGGCACCGGTTGTCGGCGAGGTCAGCGTCGTTGTGGTTGCGCTGAACTTGACGTTGCCCCAGTTCGCGACCAGCTGCGCGGCGTCGACAGAGCCGAGGCCGGTAGCGAGGTTATAGCCGGCGGCAGCGTCGTATTCGGGCGTGGTGCCGGTGCCGATCTGACCCTCGACGACGGAAACGCCATAGGTTGGGTCCATGATCGTGATGGGAGTCTTCGCGGCGATGCAGTCGAGAGGCGCGACGACATCGCCACCGAGATCGATGGAGTCGATGTTGCAGGGGACCGAATTCGTGCCGACAGTAACGTCGTGGAAAGCAGCAGGAAACTGCGTTTTTAAGGGATAGAGGACGAAGTCGGCCTGGCCCTGCGGACCATATTTCTCATTGACGAGAGCCATAATGGCGGCAAAGCTGGGCGCCGAGGCCGAGGTCCCGCCCACACCGGTGATCTGATACAAGCCGCTGCCGGTCGGAGTCTGGCAGTCGCCGTCCGAAGCGCAGAGCGGATAGTAGCTGTAGTTAAGCCCATCGGCGGCGAAGAGGGCGACGTCAGGAATGTCGCGGACTTTGTCGGCAGGAACGCCGGTGCCGGTCTGCCAGGAGGGTTTGGGATAACCCGAGGCCGTACCGGCGCAGGCTCCGGCGGCGTTGTAATCGTTGCTGGCGCAAATCGCCGCGCTGCTGGCTCCGCCGCTGCCGCCGGCGATGCTGGTAGCACCCGTGAGGCTGTAGAGATTCACGGCATCGAGGCCGTACTGGCTGTCGTTCCAGGGCTGTTCCGGGATGTAGCCGAGGATCGAGGTATTGGGGGTCTGGGAGGCTGTAGTGCTCCAGTACGTGGCAAGCTGGGTCTGCAGGGCCGAACTGGTGGCGTAATCGCTGTAGTAGAAGTCGGTGCCGCCGACGGCGACGTTGTACGGGGTGGAAGCGAAGCCGCTGACCTGGGCTCCGTAGATGGCGTACTCGTTGTTGTCGGAATCGCAACCCGCTGCGGCGCTGTCACCGGTGGAAACGGCGACGGTGATTCCCTGTGCGGCGGCTTGCTCCCAGAGGCTGGAGAGAAATGGGTTGGTGGAGCCGAGGGCCTCTTCGCAGAGGCCGAAGCTGACGCTGATGACCGGGGCGATGTTGCTGTCGACGGCATGCTCGGCGGCGAGATAGAGGCCGCTTTCGAGCGCAGTGTCGGCAGCGATCACGAGATCGACGGAAGCTTTGGGAGCGACGGCGCCGGACCACTCAACGTCGAGGTAAGCTTCGATGGAATCGTAGTTGGGGCCATCTGGATTGTTGATTCCGTCCACGCCCGGGTCATTGCCATCGATGACGACGGTGGGGGGATTGGCGGGAAGGCCGAACAGAGTGCGGAACTGATTGACGAGGTCGATGTTGACGTTAGCGTCGTTGATGATGGCAATGGTTTGGTTGGTGCCGTCGAGGGTGGTGCCTGTGAACTTCGAGTTCAGAGAGGCATTCGGCAGGTCGTACTGAACGCCGAAATCACCGGGAGCCAGTACGAAGCTGACGCCGGTGCTGTTTCCGTAGGTCCAGTTCGGAGTGGCTTTGTTGGTCTTCGGGTTGTAGGAAGCAGTGCCAAGAACACGCGCCTGACGCTTGTTGGGCGGAAAGTCATTGAGAGATGGGAAACCGGCAACGACCGGCGCGAGAGCTGCGGGAATGTCGGGCTCATTGGCCGTGGCGTAGTGGATGTTGCCGTCGATCTCGTATTGGTGAATCTGGGCGTGGAAGGCGTTGCGGAGCTGGGCGACGTTGCCGTTGAACTCGATGACCTGTTTGCCCGCCTCGACGCCGCTGACCTCGAAACCATGGGATGAGAGCCACGACTCGACGGTGGCGATGTCCTGGTCGGAGGGGCCAAACTGCTGGCCGAACTGGGTGGGCGTGAGCCACTTGTGATAATTCGCAGTCCCCTGAGTATGCACATCGGAGATGAACTGCTTCAGCGTCGCTTCCTGGCTGGCGCTGCGGCTGAGAACCAGATGCATCCGCGAGAGCGGCATGGAGTCGGGCGCGACGCCGCGATCGTTCGCAGCGTTGGCGAGCGGGTGCACGTAGCCATGGAGCGCGACCCGGGCATTCTCATCGACAGGGTCGACGATGCGGTTGGGTACGATGGACTGGCTGGTCTGCGCGGGGAGCACTGCGCCGAAGAAAGTGAGAGAAGCGGAGAGAATTGCGAGGGAGCAGACCCTGCACGTCATCGAGGAAAACATGGCCATCCTTAGCTAAGGGCAAGAGGAGAAATCCACACGCCGCGGAGACCTGCGGCGAACCATAGTCCCGGTGGGAACTCGACAAAGGTCGGGTTCCGATGCGATCCATGATATCCCTGCCGTCGTGATTGCGGACTCCGGAGAAACCGGCGGATTATCATCTGGCGATTGACCTCAGGCCTGGCGTGCTACGGCTTCGGATCGAGATGGAGACTCGCTCGACTTGGCGAGGTCCGGGGACCCGGAAAGAAGAGCCGCAAGCACAGGCACTGCGATGCTTTAGACAGGGAACCTCCGGATTAGTTGCGGCTGCGCAAAAGAAAACCCGAAGAAAAACGCAGCGTGGAGCACGTGTGTGGCGGGGCAGCCGACGAGACTAATCACTGCCGTCACTACCATTGAGATCGAGCCATTTTCCGGCCTTGTAATAGTGAATAACCTCGGAGCGCTCGAGCCGGGCATCGTCGATGGCGTCGTGGTCGATGGTGGCGGCGCGGCGCAGCTGCGGAGAGGCGCGGAGTTCGGCGGACGACCGAACGGCGATGCCCCAGGACGAACCGAACACGGTGCTGCCGGGTTCGCTTCCGAGCCAGGCGGAATCCGGCTGGTTGCGCAGGGCGATGGGGGATCCAACCTGGCCGTCAAAGAAGACATACAGGGTGGTGGTTCCGGCGGAAGAGCAAAGCGCGGCCCAATCGCTGCTGCCGGCAGCGTGAAAGGCGCCGTGGATGACGTTTTCCGGCTGTTTGGCCTCGAAGCTTTGCGGGATCACGCACTGGCGATGACTGAGCTCGGCGGCGACCGGCGCGGGTAGATTGGGGAACGATGCCAGCGGCAGGAGGCGGATGCGGTAGGTGATCGCCTCACCGCTGGCGGACAGCGCCTTGCCGCTCTCGATGCGTTCAGCGCTCGGAACGGGGAGTGGTACGGGCGGCGAATTGCCGACCTGCCCGGGAGCCATCAGGAATCCGGCAAGGAGACCGGCAGCTGCCACGGAATTCATCTGGAGCCGAGGATGTTTGGATAGGAATTCGCATCGAGCCACGCCGAGGCGGAGCGGAGCAGATCGTGAAAGAAGGCGAGGCCTTCATCGGGAAGGCGCACGACGAAGCGGGGCTCCCGGAAGTCGTCGATTTCCGGGATCGGTGCGATGCAATCGAAGAAAGTTTCCTCCTGGGGAGGCGTTTCGGCGGGATTGCCCTGGATGGCGATGGAGAGTCCTTCTCGAAACCAGTAATGCAGCCCAACCATGCGCTGATCGAGGCGCTGGAACGCGGGCGGGAAGCGAGTGAGGCGAAGATAAGCGTCGAACATGGCGAGGGCGCCGGGGATCTCGTCGGCGTCAGCGATAGCAAACACGGCGCGGTCGCCGTCGGCCATCCAGATTTCGAGGCCTTTGGCGAAGTTTGCTGCGAGGGAATCGGCGGGCTCCGACGGGGCTGGAGCGGCCTCGTGCTCTTCCGCGGGTGTGCCGGCGGGCGCGTCGACATCGACCGGGTTGGGAGGATCGGTGAGGTTCACGGCGAGAACGGCGGCGATGCGAATGCGATTGCGCAGGTGCGCGTCGTCGTATCCTGGGGCTTCGGCTATGTAATTGCGGCGGAGCACGGCTGCGCCGGGCCGTTCGAGAAGTGCACGCAGACGAGTGGCGGGGAGGGGGCGCGGCAGAGCCGCAGCTTTCATTTCGAGACAGGGCATGCGTGTCCTCTTATGGGTGGCTGACTGAAAAGTATACGCAAGGGGAATGGAGACTATGCGAATTTCGCGACAGGGACAGGGCTATGGGGGAGCATGTTTGACACCCAATGCGGGCGAAAGTAGCGTCTGAGAGAATGCAGATGTTGGTGCGCTAAGCCGCTGGTGCCGCGGCGGCGCATGCTGGGCGCACGTCGGAGGAGTTTTAGGACCATGCGACTGGGAATTGTGATCATGGCTGCGGGCAAGGGCACGCGGCTCAAATCGAAGCGGGCCAAGGTGCTTCACGAGATTGGCGGAAAGCCGTTGCTGAAGCACGTGATTGCGGCTGCGGCCCAGGTAGTTCCGCCGAACGACATCCTTGTCATCGTCGGACATCAGGCGGAGGCTGTGCAGGCTGCTGTTCGCGATACCGGAGTGCGCTTCGCGGTTCAGGAAGAGCAGCGGGGGACGGGGCATGCCATCCAGATCGCGGAGCAGGCCACGCGCGACTACGACGAGCTGATTGTGCTGTCCGGGGACGTGCCGCTGCTGCGTCCGGAGACGATCCTCACGCTGCGCGATTTTCATCTGCGCGAGCGGGCGGCGATGACGGTGCTGACCGCGGCGCCCACCAAACCTTTCGGGTATGGGAGGGTTCTGCGCAGGTCGTCCGACGCGCCGGAGGTTGCGGCCATCGTGGAGCAACGAGCCCTTCAGCCGGAACAGCAGGGAGTGCGCGAGATCAACTCAGGCATTTACGCCTTCCACCGGGAAGCGCTCTTCAGCCACATCGGACAGCTCCGCGCCGAGAACTCGCACAAGGAACTCTATCTGACTGATATGGCGCACATCCTGGACGACGCCGGAGAGCGGGTCGTGGCGATTGAGGCAGCGCAGGCGGCCGAAGTGCTGGGCGCGAACACCATCGCCGAGATGATGGAGCTGGATCATAAGTTGCGCCTCGCGACCGCTCACCGTCTGATGGCCGCCGGGGTCACAATTCTGCAACCGGAAACGGTGATGATCGACGCCGGGGTGGAAGTGGGAGCGGACACGGTGATCGAGCCCTTCGCACAATTACTGGGAGAGACGCGGGTGGGAAGCGACTGCCGCATCCGGTCTTACTCCGTGCTCGAGAACACGACGCTTGGAGATCAGGTGCTCATTCTGCAGTCGTGTGTGATTGCCGATGCACGGATCGACAAGGGCGCACGCATTGGTCCGCTGGCGCACCTGCGGCCCGGATGCCACATCGGCGAAGGCGCGCATATCGGCAATTTTGTCGAGGCGAAGAAGACGAACATGGGAAAAGGATCGAAGGCGAATCACCTGACCTATTTGGGAGACGCCGAGATCGGCAGCGGCGTGAACATCGGCGCAGGGACGATCACCTGCAACTACGATGGCGTGAACAAATACAAGACGCTGATCGGTGACGGGGTGTTTATCGGCAGCGACTCGGCGCTGGTGGCGCCGATCGTGATCGGCGAGGGTGCGTACATCGGCGCAGGGTCCGTCATTACCAAGGACGTTCCCGCGGATGCGCTGGCCGTCGCGCGAGGGCAGCAGATCAACAAGCTCAACTGGGCGAAAAACCGGCGAGCGCAGCGGGAAGCGCAAAAATCGGTGAGCAGTAAGCAGTAATCAAGGGATAGCGATCAGGCGGCTTCCTGGCCGCTCTGGTGCATGCTCGCGAGTTCGGCCCGCAGCCGCATGCGCGCCGTGAGCGCAGTGCGCAGAACAGTTGGGTTGCTCATCTGGAGGAGCTCGGCGACGTGGGTGGCCGGATAGCCCTCCACATCCATCAGCAGGAAGACGATGCGTTCGGTTGAAGGGAGACAGCGAATCGCCTCCTCAAGCTCAGTGCGCAGAATATTGTTGCGCGGAGGCAGATAGCCCGAGGTGGGAGGCGGGAGAGGCTCATCCTGCACGAGAACCTGTTGCTCGCGCAGCTGCTCGAGGAGCGCAGTATCGACGATGGCATGGTTGGGCTCGTCGACCTGGCGAAAGGCGCGCACGAACGCGCCGCGCAAAATCTCCTCGGCTGCCAGTTCGCTGCCCGTCATGTAATAGGAAACCGAAAAGACGCGATGACGATGGCTGTCGTAGATGTCCCGCTGCCTCTCTTCGAGGCTCTGCGGGGCAATCTCCCGGGACGTCATTCTTGCGAGGTGCCGATCGAATTCGAACAACATGCTATGGGCCGCTCTGGGTTGTGACTCCGGCAGAAGAAGCTTAACACGAACCTTAGATGCAGAGGTACACCGTTTGGGGTAGAGAGCGAGTGGCACAATTTGACGCAAAATCGGCTTTCCGGTAGTCGCGGGTGCCCCAACGGAGCGGATGGGGATGTTACCGATGGGGGTTGACCCGGAATGGTCCACCACGTTCCACGTTCCGGGAATTGTCGCATATTGGCGAATCCATCACGATACGATAGAGCGGAATTCTTCGCGATCCGATAACACCTATGGGCACGTGAAAAGGCCGTTTGTCTGGAGGGGAAGTGGCGTCAGAGCGGATTCTGATTGTGGACGATGAACCGTACGTTCGCACTCTGATGGCTACCATGCTGGAAAAATCCCACTACACGCCTGTGCTTGCCGCCAACGGCCTGGAGGCAATCGAGCATCTGGAGCAAGATCCGCCCTACGATCTGATCCTCTCCGACATTGTGATGAACGGCCTCGATGGTATCGGGCTGTTGGAGCGCCTGAAGGAAGTTCAGCCAGACACGCCGATGGTGATGGTAACGGCGATCCACGACGTGGGGGTCGCGATCTCGGCGATGCGCAAAGGCGCTTATGACTATCTGCTGAAGCCGTTCGAGAAAGAGCAGCTGCTGGTGACGGTGCGTCGGGCGCTCGATTATCGCCGCCTGGTGCAGCAGAACTCGGTATATCGGCACAATCTGGAGCAACTGGTTTCGGCGCGCACAGAGATGCTGCGCCAGGCCATGGCCGATCTGGAGCGGTCCTACGACATCACGCTGGAGGCGCTGGGCGACGCACTCGATCTGAAAGACGCCGAAACCGAGGGACATTCCCGACGGGTGACCGCCTACACCATTGCACTGGCCAGGCATTGCGGCGTGGAGATGGCGCAAACGCGAGTGATCGCCCGAGGGGCTTTTCTTCATGACATCGGGAAAATGGCGATTCCGGACGCTATTCTGCTGAAGCCAGGCAAACTGGATCCGGAAGAACAGCAGATTATGCGCGAGCATTGTGCCCGCGGCTATCAGATTCTGCGCAAAATTCCGTTCCTCGAGGAAGCCGCGGACATCGTTTACGCCCACCAGGAGCATTACGATGGCAACGGCTATCCGCGGAACCTGAAGGGCGAGGATATCCCGCTGGGGGCCCGGATTTTCGCCATTGCCGATACCGTGGACGCGATCACATCGGATCGTCCCTATCGCCGGGCGCGCTCCTATGACGTTGCGCGCACGGAGGTGGAACGCTGCGCGGGAACCCAGTTCGATCCGAATATTGTGGAAGTATTTCTGGGGCTGCCGGACAGCTTGTGGGAGGATCTGCGTTCGGAAATGACGCGGCATCCGCGCTTCTCTCCGCTATCATTTGCTGGGGCGATCGAAGACCTGAAAGTCTGACGATTGGCCTGAAAATCCGGAGCGTGGAGAGGCGGCCATGCCTTTGCTGGGAGAGCGAATCGTTGCATCGAGGCTGAAATCCATGCCCTTGTGGAAACTCGAGGGCGGCGCGTTGGTGCGCCATTGCGAGTTCGACAACTTTGTCGAGGCCATGCATTTTGTGAACAGCGTGGCAGAAATGGCGGAGGGCGCGGGCCATCACCCTGACATCGACATTCGCTACAACAAGGTGCGGCTGGCTCTGATCAGCCATGATGCGGGAGGATTGACGGAGCGGGACTTCGATCTGGCGGCCGGGATCGACAGCCTGGGCTAAAACGGGCGACTCCGGGCGCCAGACGTCCGTTGAGCTGAATTACGTGGCTGCCACTGCGAATCGGGACCGCAACTTTTATTCTTCGTCCCCGTCTGGATGAACAGGTGATTTTCTCCGGGGGTTCGCCGGTTGCCGGAGTCCGGAAAGGGCCTTTCTGTTCCAGAGAACTACGGCCAGACCACCGAGAAGTGCGGAGCCGGCTACGATTGCGCCCGTGAGAAAAGCGCGAAGTCCGCGTCCGAATTGGGGTTGGCCCGTTTTCTCGGGTGGGTTTGGCATTGGATGCGCCGGTCGCAGGGGTTCCAAAACGGGACCATCGTGACCGTCAGAGCCCAAAGAAATATTAAATTGTGTATCCGGCTTGTGCGTTTGGGGCATCAGGGTTACACTATTCTGGAGATTGGGGAAACAGAGTTTTCGCCCGCCGAGCAAAATATTCATTCGGTTTGATGCAGACGGGCATCAGAGTTAGAGAGGATTTGGGCCAGACCGGCGACCGATAATTCCCGGCTGGCGAACAAGTTTATAAGTTGCGTCACTGGCCTCCCGGCACGAACAAATTACCGTTCGTGCCGTTTTTTTTTTCTTTTGGCGGGTTGAGCCTCGGTCACGAGCCGGCATTCCTTCTCTTTATCGCCCACCCGGCGGTGGAAATTCCCTGGTAGCATGAGATTTGGAGATTCTTTCCGTGAAGCGAATCGCCTTTAGTCTTGTGCTGGCCGTGCTTGTCATTGCCGGATATTCCGTTCCAGCAAGCATGACGCCGGCCAGTGCGGTGCACGCCCAGTGGTCCGATCCGCAGCAGGAGATTCCTGCCTACCACCCCGAGGCGCCCGCAAAAGGGCAAACCCTGCCCCCTATCCTTTCCGGAAATCAGTTGACGGGAGCGTTCTTCCGGGAGAAGTGGCAGGTCGAGGTTTATAGAGAGGCGGCCCAGATTCCAGGTGTACTGTATCAACTGCCCTGCTATTGCCGCTGCGACCGCGCACTGGGGCACACGAGTCTGCACAGCTGTTTCGAGGGAAACCACGGGGCGATCTGCTCGACCTGCGCGGCCGAAGAGGCGTACGCCTACAAAATGACGAAGCTGGGCCGAACACCCCAACAGATTCGGGAAGGCATCGAACGCAGGGAATACGAGACGATTGACCTGGACGCGCTGGGGCGCAGTTAGACCCGCGAAACGCCAGGTTATCGGTTCGCGCACCGGGTTTTGCAGATTGCTATCGGCGAATGAGTCCGCCATAATCTCCAACCATGACGCGCCTCCTGCGGATTGCCATGCTGCCGTTGCTGTTCTCGTGGAACATCGGCACGATTGCTGCCGACACACCGCGCCGGCCGGGACCCTATGTGCTTCCCTGTTCGGGTGTGAGGCTGACAGCGAGCTACATGGCGGAAGTGGGGGCAGGTGCGGGACCTGGCTTTTCCTTTCACATTGCCAATAACGCCGGCAAGGACATTCGCATGGAGCAGCCCGTTCCGTCGAGCGCACACTGGTACGCGCGGACGGGCATTCGCTGGATGTGGCGAGCATCGGCAGGGCGAGGCGGTGCGTTGGTCGACGCGCTGCGTGAAAAAGGGCCGATGTTCGCCTATCAGCCGGTAGCGCCGCCGGAGCATGCCGAGTATCTGAAGGTCCCCGCTCACGGATCCGAGGACTGGGTGGTGCCGATGCGCGACGACCCTGCGATCGCCTACCGGCCGAGTTGCCCGCGCTGCAACTATCCTGGAGAGACGGAGTATCAGGCAGTGTTCGCTTACGCCTATCTGCCGAATCCGGAAGAACATGCGACGGATTTACTGCGCTGCGGGCTGCGGTCGGCTCCTGTACCGATGCCGCCGGTGGCCCTCCACGCTGCGTCACTGGAGACGCATTAAATTTCATCGCAGCCGCATCCTGTATCCCAAAAGTCTCGTCTGTGTGCGTGAAGTGGATGAGAGCCGGGTGCGCAACACGGCGCAGCGGAGTGGGTTCGAAAAAGCAACAAAGGAGGAATTGAAAAATTCCATGAGAAACAAAATATTTGCAATAGCACTCGGCGGAATGCTCGCGCTTGGCGCGACTGCTGCCGTGTTCGCACAGGACCAGACAGCGACCCCGGGCGGCCAGCAGCAGGGCCAATGGGGTCAGGGCCATCGGGGGATGATGAATCCCGACAAGCAGCTTGAGCACATGACAAAGACGCTCAATCTGACTGCCGATCAGCAGACCCAGATCAAACCGATTCTGACCGAACGTCAGCAGAAGATGCAGGCGTTGTGGCAGGATCAATCACTGTCCCGCGAGGATCGCCACAGCAAGGCAGAGGCTATCCACCAGGACACGCGCTCGCGAATTGAGGCGGTGCTGAACGATCAGCAGAAGCAGCAGTTCGAGGCGATGCAGCAACGTGGGCCGCGCGGTAACGCAAACCGGCCACAGGGCGTCTCTCCCCAGTAAGGAAGAAGCAAAAACCGACGCAGGGCCGCCAAAACGGGGCGGCCTTCATCGTTTGTAACAGGGCGCGGTTTGCGGCGATGGGGTCTCGTTATGTAACCGTTGCTGTTACTTGTTCCCTGAGCGGCAATTCCATAAAGACATTCGCGCGCGCATATTTCGATTCGTGCTCTGGCGCGGGAAGATGGCGAAAGCCGAGCTGCTCATAAAGGTGAATGGCTGCGGCGGCTTTCGTGTTCGATTCGAGATAGAGTCGATGAGCGCCCATGCGGCGCGCCTCATCGATGGCGAACTGCAACAGCATGCGTCCGACTCCACGGCCGCGCACGTTCTCTGAGACCGTCATTTTAGCGAGTTCGAGTTCGCCAGGCGCGATGACGATGAGCGCGCAACAGCCGATGGTTTCACCGGTAGCTTCGGCAATGCAAATCTGACCTCCGGGATTGAGGATGTGCTTCCTCGGGTCGCTCAGCACCTCTCGATCGCCGGGCTCAAGCGCAAAGTATTTACTGATCCAGGCTTCGTTGAGGCGAAGGAACGCCGCTTCGTCGCCGGGGAGGAACGTGCGGTAGACGACGCTGTCGGCGTGCGGTTGCGTCATACGGGGAGATTAGCAAGGTGTTTGCCGATTCGCGATCCGGAATGCAGCCGGCAGGGACCAGCCGACAGCAAACGGCTGTCAATGCGGAGACGGTGATCCCGGCACGACCGTCGCGCCTGGTTGCTGCTGCGCTTCGGCGTGAAACTTCTTGTAGTCGCTGTCGGTGACGTGGATATTCGCGCGACCGCCGATGATGCCGAAGGCGTGGGCAGTTACAGAAACCTCGGCGCTGGTGGGCAGCCACAGCTCATTGTTGACCAGCTTCTGATCGAAGACCAGATGGCTGCCCTTGCTGAGCGAAACGAGGCCGAAGCCGATGTGGAGGTTGTCGTCGAGGCGGGCCACCAGACGGCGCACCTGGCGATCCTTCTCGTCGACCCAGACGGTTCCGGACATTTTGCGCGCGGCCTCTTCGGCCAGGCCATGCGCTTTGGCGTGCGGGTCGCCGGTGAAATCGAAGGAGATGGTGGGCCGTCCGTCGAGGATTTCGCGGCGCGGGCTGGAGACTTTGACCATGGCGAGGATGTGGCTGACGCTGATGACGACTTCGCCGTTGGGGGTTTGGCCGGGCGGAGTATTCTGCGCCTTTTCGACGGCTTTCATCACGCGTTCCTGCTCTTTTTTCTGCTGCCCCGCGTTAAGGTCTTTGCCGTCTTTCTGAATTTGGCGGCGCACCTCATGGGTGTTGACGTAGAAGATTTCATCTTCCTCGGAGTCGGTGCTTTTGACGCTGCCGTCTTTGTTCAGGTGCTGGCCGACCTGGAGCTCGCGGAAGGTGTAGTTCTCCTGGACGGACTCCATCTGCTTCTGGTGTTCGCGGACCTGTTCCATGAGGGTGGGCACGTCAGGTAGAGGAGAGTCAGCAGGCACTGGGACGGAAGATTGCGGGGAGGCCACAATGGCGGCCAGCAGAAGAATCAGCGTCCAACCCGCTGGCCGGAGTGCATTGGCGCGGAAGGACGGCAGGTTTCCCGATGGGGAGATCATGGAGTGCGAGGAGGGCTGGCTCATAGGCACATTCTATATCGCTTAGTATATATATCACTTGAGACCTAATATTCAGGATTTCGACTCATCCTCGAAAAATCCGTGCCGTCCTGATAGCGTTATCAGTCCTGGACTCTTCATACGTCTTTGTGAAAAGCGAGGAACACTACGGATGATTCGACTCCTGTTGAAATGGGTTCTGAATGCCCTGGCGTTGCTGGTTACAGCAAAAATGGTGCCTGGGTTCCATGTTCGGAGCGTCGGCGTGGCGCTCATCGCGGTCATCATCATCGGTCTGCTCAACGTTACGATCGGATTGTTGTTGAAGATCATCACGCTCCCTCTTGGGATTCTGACGCTGGGACTGTTTTTTCTGGTCATCAATGCGTTCATTTTGAAGCTGGCCAGCAATGTGATTCCAGGATTCTGGGTCACCACCTGGACCGCGGCGCTGATCGGCGCCTTAGTGCTGGCTCTGCTGCAGATGTTCCTTTCACTCATTATGGATAAGGATTAGCGCGAGGCGAGCTGGAAAACGCCGGCAAAGGGCGATGCGCAAAAGAGATTAGCAGCAAGCGACGTCGGTGCGGGCATCTTCCTGCAGCGAAATGCTTCTATACAATGAACCCATGCCGCCCGATAATCCCTCCCGCCGCCGGCAGAAAGCTCCTCCACCAGGCGAAACCGGACAGGAAGCGCTGTATCTGCGTTCGCTGAGCGATCGCCAGGTTCCGGTCCATGTGAAACTGCGAGACGGAGAGACAATCTCCGGCTGGATTGAGTATTTCGACGACCGCATGATTCGGCTGACTCGCGAAGGCAAGCCCAACCTCTTTATCTATAAGCATCAGATTCGGACCATCACGGAACATGGGCGGGACGGCCGCCGTCGGGACCGGAAAGAGGATCACGCGGGCGAGGACGCTCAGTGAGCGAACCACAAAGCGGACCCCGGCCTCTGGACGGGGTCCCGAAGCAGCTGGAGATTGCAGCGCGTGCGGCGGCGATTGCGCTCGAAGCTGGTGCTCTGATCCGCGGCTACTTCGAGCGCGGGGTGGCGACGGAGTACAAGGGCGACGTCGATCTGGTGACGGAGGCCGATCGCGCATCAGAGAAGCTGATCACAGAGCGGCTGAGCGCGGCGTTTCCCGATCATGGGATTTACGGCGAAGAGGGCGCGCGGCGGCGGATCGACAACGAATACCGCTGGTACGTCGATCCGCTGGACGGCACCACGAATTTCGCGCACGGCTTCCCGGTCTTTTGTGTCTCACTGGGCCTCGAACGTCGGCCGCCAGGACTGGCTGCGGGAGAAGACGGCGAGTTGGTTGCCGGAGTGATCTACGATCCCACGCGCGACGAGCTATTTTCCGCGCAAAAAGGGCAGGGCGCATGGCTGAATGGCCGCCGCGTGCATGTGTCCGGGACCAGTCATCTTGCCGAGGCGCTTCTGGCCACCGGGTTTCCGAGCCGCAAGCGCCACGCGAGTCCGAATATCCATTTCTACCAGGAGTTCACCATGCGGTCGCACGGCGTTCGTCGAGCCGGAGCGGCGGCGCTCGACCTGGCCTACACGGCGTGCGGGAGGCTGGATGGGTTCTGGGAGTTCAACCTCAATCCGTGGGACACAGCCGCGGGGGCGCTGATGGTTCAGGAAGCCGGCGGCTCGATAACAGGATTCGACGGTGCGCCGTTTCGTCTCAACAGCAGGGAAGTTCTGGCCAGCAACGGATTGCTGGACGACGAGATGATGGCGCTGTTCGCCGATATGTTTGCCGGAAGGGGGCTTCAGCCGATTCCGACCCCGGCGGAATTTGCCGCGGCACGGGCGCGGGGAGCAGGCTAGACGCCCGAAAAAGACCGATCCCGAGGCTTTCCTTCGTGCAACTCTTCTTCCAGGAAGCGCCTGATTTCCGCATTGTCCGGGACTGTCTGTGAAATGCTGCTGAGGCGACTAGCTTTCATCTCCCTCTCGCGAAGCTTCTGGACCAAATCGCCGAGGTCAAGCCACACCTGTGGCTCGCTTTTCTGGCGGAGCACAATATGCGGTTTTGCTGCTTCATAATATCGGCTGATCCAGTAATCGAATGTGTGCCAGACCATATAGCCGTCAAGCGCTCCCTTCCTGACCAACAAGGCGACGGTCTCAAAGAAATCCAGAATGTCCTCGGCCTCCGAATAGTCAGGCGTCTCGCGCAGCATGCCTCTGGCGGCTCTCGATCTCACCTCGCGTTTCTCGGGTCCAAAGAAATTGTCCTCGAATTTAAGCAACAGATCGATGGAGTGGACGAACCGGGAGCGCCGAATCTGGTATGCAAGTGACACGATCGACACGATAGAACCGAGTACCGCTAAAATGACGGAGATTTTGGTCCACGGGCCAACCATGAAGACATCATATTGCAAGCGATGGTGTGACAGTCTGTGAGGCATGGAGGGTTCCCAGCCACGAGGGCCCATTTCTAAAGTCATTTTTCCGGTGGGCTGCGCTTGTTCGCGCGCAGTTGGCCCCTGCTAGAATGATCGGTTGTCACTTCGACTCTCGAAGAGGAATTCATGGCTTACGTGATTGCGGAACCCTGCATCGGCACCAAGGACACGGCGTGCGTCGATGCGTGTCCGGTGGACTGCATCCATCCTAAAAAAGACGAAGCGAAGTATGCCGAAACCGACCAGCTCTTCATCGATCCGGTCGAGTGCATCGATTGCGGCGCCTGCGTGCCAGTTTGCCCGGTGTCGGCCATCTTTGCCGCCGACGATGTGCCGGAGAAGTGGCAGAGCTTCACGGAAAAGAACGCGGCATTTTTCGGCCGCTAGAGCTTCGTGGTTGGCCTGGACGCATGGCGCCTGCTGTGCGTCTGAGGCGTCTCCAGTTGTATATCGCGCCGTCTTGCTTCCCCTTCTCCCCGCCCGGAGCAACCCCTTGCCTGGCAACCGCGTCGAAGAGCCATATTGCTTTCCCCCCGGAAAAGTTTGCCTATGAGCCTGACTGCGCAGAAGATTACGAACAGCCGAGCCCCTGGAGCGCTCTCTCATGGAACAATTACCAAGGAAAGGTTTGTTCTGATGGCCGGACCGACACAGCCACGACCGGCGAACCAGCACATGCGCCGCAATCCGCCGATTGCGGGGGAGCAGGAGGCGATCGACAAGGCTCGCGAGGGCGACGCACGCGCGTTCGAAATCCTCTATGCCATGCACAAGCGGCGTGTCTATTCGCTGTGTCTGCGCATGCTGAGCAACGTCGCCGAAGCGGAGGATCTGACCCAGGAGGCCTTCCTCCAGCTCTATCGCAAGATCGGGACCTTCCGCGGCGACTCAGCGTTCTCAACCTGGCTGCACCGTCTGGCGGTAAATGTGGTGCTGATGCACCTGCGCCGCAAGGGGCTGCCGCAGGTATCTCTCGAGGAGACGCTGGAGCCGTCGCAGGACGATGGACCACGCAAGGACATCGGGGCGCGGGATCTGACCCTGTCGGGATCCATCGACCGCGTGACCCTGGAGCGCGCCATTGAGAATTTGCCACCTGGATACCGCCTGGTTTTTGTGCTGCACGATGTGGAAGGGTATGAGCATAATGAGATAGCGGAGATGCTCGATTGCTCCATCGGGAACAGCAAGTCGCAGCTGCACAAGGCGCGGATGAAGCTGCGGGATCTGCTGCGGACCGGCCAGCGGAAGGAGCGAATCGCGTGACTGTGATTCGCGCCATTGACAAAACCATGACCTGTGCTGAATTTCAGGACGCCCTTCCCGAACTGTTTGAGTCGCAGAGAGATCTTTCCGCCCACGAGCATCTGAAGAGCTGCGAGAACTGCGCCGCCCTGGTGCGCGACCTCAATTACATTGCCTCGCAGGCCCGGCTGCTGTTGCCGATTCACGACCCGAGCCCCGCGGTATGGGACCACATCCAGCAGGCGATCCGCCAGGGAAATCCCGAGCCGCCTTCGGACGCCGCGAGGAAATAGCGCCGCCTGGCTTCGCTTCACATTCATATAATCAACAACAGCATGAGTAAGCCCAGGCCGTCGCCGGTGGTGTTTCCTGCCAATCCCTCCTGCATTGTTCTTACCGGCTTCATGGGTGCGGGCAAGACCACCGTCGGGGCACTGCTGGCGGAGCGTTTGGGCTGGCGCTTTGTCGACTCCGATCGCGTCGTGGAGAAGCAAGCCGGCATGACCGTCGCTGAAATTTTTGAACGCAGCGGTGAGGCTGCGTTCCGTGCGATGGAAGCCGCGGCCATCCAGAAGAGCGCGGAGAGCGAGCAGTTGGTGATCGCCATCGGCGGCGGTGCCCTGGAAATGGCTGCGACGCGCAGATTCCTGGCCGAAAGGACCGATTGCCTGATCGTCTTTCTCGAGGCCTCTCTTGAGACGATGATTGACCGTTGCGCCGGTCACACGGATGGTCCGGTCCGACCGGTGCTCGCGGATCGGAGTCGTCTCGCTGAGCGCTGGAGCCAGCGCCTTCCCTGGTACCGGCAGGCGCATCTCACCGTCGATACCGGCGAGCTTTCGCCGGATGCTGTCGCAGAATGCATCCTGCGAGAGCTGGAGGCGGCGACGCGCCGCGTCGATCGGCGCGACACCGTGAGCTCCACCGCCGGCAGCCGGCGCAAACCGGGAGTCCCCGCATGACCACGACGAAACCGATGGACCCGCGCAAAATCGTGCTGTTTGCCTTCGGCGTGGCGATCGCGCTCTATCTGGCATACATCTTGCACGACGTGCTGGTCGTAATTTACGTCAGCGCACTGTTCGCAGTGGTCCTGATGCCGCTGGTGCGGGGCGTGATGAAACTGCACATCGGCCGATGGTCCCCTGGCCGGGGCATGGCCGTGCTGATTATCGTTCTGCTGACAGCGGGAAGCCTGACCGTCTTCTTCGCTTTCGCGCTTCGCCCGGCCTTCAAGGATCTGCGTGAGTTCATCGGCGAGCTGCCCCAGCGGGGTCCGCAATTCTTTGCCCGCATCCAGCAGGTCCCGCTGCTGCATGATATCGATCTGGAAGCGCTGCAGGACAAAATCCAGGACATGACCAGCAATATGGCCACCTACATCGTTCGCTTCGCGAGCGACTGGGCAGCGACCATGGCCCGCATCCTTGCCGGAATTGTGCTGACCGTCTACTTCATCCTCGAAGGGGATGAGGCCTACGCCTGGTTTCTCTCGCTGTTTCCGGTCGAGCGCAGGCTGCGGCTCGATCAGACCCTGGCGCGCGCCTCGGCACGGATGGGCCGCTGGCTGCTTGGCCAGGGCACGCTGATGCTCATCATTGGAGTTTGCAGCACCATTGTTTTCGCGTTGCTGCGCATCCGCTACGCCTACGCTCTGGGCGTGATCATGGGACTCTTCAACATCGTCCCGGTGGCTGGTGCGCTGGTTTCTGTCTCGATCGTGGTCCTGGTTGCGGCCCTCGACTCCTGGGGGCGCGTGGTTGG
>PMSS01000320.1 GCA_003167515.1 Acidobacterium sp.
GCAGCGGGAAATTCCAGGGAATAATCTGCCCCACCACGCCGATCGGCTCGCGCATGGTGTACGAGTGGAAGTCATAGCCAGAGGAAAGCGGCAGCGTTTTCCCGGAGATTTTCGTCGCCCAGCCCGCCATGTAGCGGAACATGTCGACGGCAAGCGGCACATCCGCAACACGCGCCACCGAACGCGGCTTGCCGTTGTCGAGCGACTCAATCTCGGCGAACTCCTCCAGATGTTGCTCCAGCAAATCGGCCAGCTTCCAGATCATCCGCCCGCGTTCCGAGGGAGCCATGCGGGGCCACGGGCCTTCGTCAAAAGCGCGCCGCGCCGCCAGCACCGCCCGGTTCACGTCCTCCTCTTCGGCTTCGGGAACTTCGGTGATCACATCGCCCGTGGCGGGGTTGAATACAGGAAAACTCTTGCCGGAAGCCGCTGTGACGAACCGGCCATCGACGTACATCTGGTGACTTCGGGTAACAAAATCGGCGGTGGCGCCGCTGATGCGTGGATCGATCGCAATGGTGGCCATAGCTTAACCTCGCGTGCAACCGGTCACGACCAGGCGCTCGAGCGGACGAGCCGTCCAGAGACTGCTTCCGGAAAAGAAGTCGGCGTTCAGCAGGGGTGTTCTTTCCCGGGGCCGGAACGCGCCGGATTTTGCACCCGAGAACACTACCACCGCACCTTGTGCATTGGCGAGGGGGCATTTTGCGACAGCGGGTGGCTTACTCAAGCCCGATTCTGGCTTGAGTGGGTCGGTTCCCTATTCCACGGTGATCGTAAAAGTCTCTACGCTCTTAACTCCCGCCGGATTCGTATAAGTAGCCATATAAACATTCGGACCCACGCTCAGCGGGATGCCGTCGACCTCCCGCGCCGAGGACGAGAACCCACCAGGCCCGCTCCAGCTCCACGTACCCCCGCCTGACGGCTGCGGACCAAGATTGACAGTGCTCCCCGAGGCGACCGTCACGCTGTTCGCCGCCTGCCATGCCCCCCGGATTCCCACCGCCGCGGCTACGGCGGCTGGTCAGTGAACAGAACCAGCCATAACCCAACCTCAAACCCAGGCGAAAAGTGTTACCCATCTGCCCGGTCTAAACTGTTACCTATCTCCCGGTCCACACACGCCCCAAAAATAACCCGGGCTTTAGCCCCTGCGACCCGGCTTTCCTTCCAGAGACGGCTGCCGGTAGATACGCCTGAACAAACCTCCACCTTCAGGCGCGACGCCAGGGAACGGAACATCAGAGAAGTTTTCACGAAACACACTCCTGAAAGAACCTCACCACTCCATGGGGGTTAAGAGCGGCGATTGGCAGAACCCATCAGCCGCCGTTTGGGCGGCAAAAGACAGCAACAGCGGCGCGCCGGGGAAGCGCATCCGGCCTCAGACGTACTCAGGAACCACTCGACTCGAACAGGTAGAAATATGAGTCCGATATATAGAAGGAAGCGGTGTCAACAGATAATAGAGTCAACCACTCGAATGTCAAGACAATTTCCAGCCAACCCGTCGTACAACAAAATTCACCGGAACCACCTCGAGCTAGCCTGTGGATAGACCACCCTCTACTTTAGTTATGCAGCCTCCCGGATCAACCCCCGGAAGTAACTAAAGCCGGAAACGAACGGGCCATAACCCGCTTTACCCTATCCCCTGTTCCTTACTCCCTCCTGCCTGTCGCCAGGTCTCCGTTCCCTGTTCCCGGTTCTCCCTCGAAGTGCCGTCTGTTTTCTATTCCCTGTTCCCTGTTGCCTACTCCCTGTTTTGTCAAGTTTCCACCACTTATCCAAAGTAACAAGCACTGATAAAACAAGACTTCCACGCCAGGAAAGTTGGCAGTTTTTTCCTCTGAACCTGCTATTCTGAACTTAATAGAGTAAAAAAAGAAAAGAGCCCGCCATGTGCGGGCTCTCCTTTTTTGGAAAGGAGGAGAAACCAAATGGCATCTTCGTTCGCACCCAGGCAAAGCCAGGCTACTGGCTACTCCCTACTGGCTACTGGCTGCCGCCGGACACCCGCGAATGAATCATTCGCCCGCGTCATGCCGATGACTTGTTCTCAATCATCAAGCCCCGTCGCGAGTATCAATGCATCAATCGCGCGTGCCAATGACGCACTCACACTCGCGACCCATCTGCCCTGTTTTCACGAAGACGGAGGGGTCACGAAGGTTACTCCCCCTCCCAACTTCTTTCGAATCAATCAAGCCTCCGCACAACCCACCCGGGGGGGATAAAATTCTCACCGCTCTGCCCTGAACTCTGGGCAAATCGAATTTCCCGCCGCACACATCCGTACAAAAGAGTGACAAATGGCTAACAAGTGGCGCAGTTGATCTGCTCATACTCGGTCTCACGGCATAGTTATGCCGCGAGAAAGAACGAGACCCACTTGTATGACGATCACCCACTCAAGATCCATACTGACCCGTTTGGCATATCTACTGCTGTTGATGCCCGGCGCCGCGCTGGCTCAGACGCCCGGAACAGGCGCCATCTCCGGCGTTGTCGAGGATCCCGCGCATCGGCCGATGGACCACGTCGAAGTGCTGGCAGAGAACGATGCGACGCACGTTTCGCGCTCCGTGACGACATCCGCGGAGGGAGTGTTCCGCGTTCCGCTCCTCGAACCCGGAGCGTATACCGTCACCGTCACGTCGCCCGGATTTGCGGCGAACACGACTCGCTCCATTCAGGTCGCGGTGAGTCAGACCAGCTCGGTCAACGTGGTGCTGGCCGTCGCTGGGGATAGCACGACGATTCAAGTGTCGGGAAACGCAGCGGTGGCGGACCTCGAGAGCTCGACGCTGGGCGGCACGGTGGATCAGGCGGCGATTACCACACTGCCGCTCTCGAACCGGAACTACACGCAGATTCTGGGATTGTCGCCGGGCGTGGTGGTGGACCTGCCGAATGCCGCCGAACTGGGATCGGGAACGCAGAACGTAGCGTCGGATGGGGCGATGCCGACCGCGAACAACATCCAGTTCAACGGCATTGATGCCAATAACCTCGCGGAGAACTCGGCTGCGGTTGCGGAAGACGTGATCGTGGGGACCGCGATTCCCGCGCCCGACACGATTGAGGAGTTTCGCGTGCAAACGGCGAACTTCGACGCGGCGTATGGGCGCGGTTCGGGCGCCAACGTCGATCTGGTAAGCAGAAGCGGGACCAACCGTTTTCACGGAGACCTTTGGGAGTTTCTCCGCAACAACATCTTCAATGCGAACGACTTTTTTTCGAAGCTGGATGGACAGCCGCGTCCGGATCTGAAACAGAACCAGTTTGGCGGAGCGGTGGGTGGCCCGATCAGGCGGGACAAGACATTCTTTTTTGCGTCGTATCAGGCGCTGACGGAAGTGAATGGCCTGGGCGATGAGCAGAATCCAACGCTGCCGCTGCTGACTTCGGATCGATCGGCGGCGACTCTGGGCGCGCAGTTCTGCCCGGTGGGACATCTCGACGCGCAAGGCCAACCGGCGACAGGCTATCTGACGCAGGCGGGTGGAGCCCAGGTGGCGTGCGACGGTTCGAACATCAACCCGGTGGCGCTGGCCATTTTGAATGCGAAGCTGCCGAACGGGCAGTTCGCCGTGCCGAGCCCACAGGTGGCGCTGCCGAACAGCGGGCCCGACAGCACGGATCAACTGCCCATTGGGCAGTCGACCTACGCGATTCCCGCGCATTATCGCGAAGACCAGTTCTCGGTGAACATCGATGAGAACGTGAACGCGAAGAACACGGTGGCGGGAAGGTTCTTCTATTCACGCGCGCCCACCAATGAGCCGTTCTCGCTGAATGCGGCGAATGTGCCGGGTTGGGGGACGCACGAACTGAGCCGCAACACCATGTTTGTGCTGGCGGACACGCAGGTGTTCAACCCGAACCTGGTGAACATCGCGCGCTTCGGCTATATGCGCTTCGACGGGACGAGCACGGTGCAGAATCCGCTGACGGCTGCTGGGCTGGGCGAGGGCACGCCGACGGGCTCGATGGGAGCATCGCTGAACGCTCCCGGGCTGACCGTGGGAGGGTTCACAATCGGGGACGCGGGGACACCGGCGTTCTGGCAGGTGACGAATTCGTTCACGTGGCAGGACACGGTCGCGTTGTCACGCGGGCGCAACAACGTGCGGCTGGGCGCTGAGGTGAAACGGCATGAGGTCGACGACAATGCGCCCGAGGAGGTCGATGGTCTGCTGGAGATCGGGACCTTCGCCGATTTTCTGCTGGGCGAGAGCGCAGCGCAGAACGGAAGCCCGTTCGGGCTTAGCAATATCGGCACCAGCATTTCGGGCGGGGGCGTCTTCCGCCGGAACGAGCGCTATACGGATTTCGCCGGGTTTGAGCAGGACGACCTTAAGCTGACGCCTCGGCTGACCGTGAATGAAGGCGTACGCTACGAGATTTTTGGAGCGCCGACGGAGACCGACGGGCGCCTGGCGAACTTCAACGAACTGATCGCGACACAGGGACCGGCTCCGGCGGCTGGGACGTTCAGCGGATTCACGCTGCCGTCGAATTTCAAAGGTGCGCTCCCGAACGGCGTGATACGGACATCGTTCCCGAGTTTGTATGAGACACCGCACGGGGATATTTCGCCGCGGCTTGGATTTGTCTGGCAGGTGATGCAGAAGCCAATGGTGGTGTTGCGCGGCGGTTACGGCGTTTACTACGACCGGCACTCGGCTACGCTGGCGGAGCAGACCATCACGCAGCCGCCGTTCGCGACGCTGCAGTTCATCTCCGGAGATCCGAACGGAGCGGCAACGCTGCAAAGCCCGTTCGTGCCGCTGATTCCGCCGGCCTCGAGCTATCCGATCTTCATGCCGCGCACGCCGACCTCGACGCCGTTTATCGAGGGCACCAACCCGCATATGGAGGATGGACGCACACAGGAATACAACCTGAACGTGCAGTATGCGCTGGGGCACGGCTATCTGCTGGACGTGGGCTATGTGGGCACGCAGTCTGCGCATCGGCCGGGACAGGTGGAGTTCGATCAGGCATTGCTGGCGAGTCCTGGCAATCCGGTGAACGGGCAGACGAACAACTCTATCAACAACGTGACAGCGCGGCTGCCGATTCAGGGAGTGGGCGAGGGCTCGCTGTTCACGGATTCGGTTTTCGTCGCGAATTACAACGCGCTGCAGACCAGCATCGCGCGCCGCATGCAGCACGGGCTGGAGCTTGAAGGCAGCTACACCTGGGCGAAGAACCTGGATGAGGTGTACGGCGAATTTGGGACGGACGTATTCGAACTGCAGTTGCCGACCAACGATCAGAATCACCTGCGGCAATCGTCGTACGGGCCCGCGGGCGATGATCGCGATCAGCGCGTGGTGGTGAGCTTTAACTGGCTCGCGCCACGCATGGAGCGGGGAGCGGCGGCGGCGCGGCAGGTGCTGTCGAACTGGCAGTTTTCAGGAATCGGCGTGATCCAGTCCGGGATTCCGTTGAGCGTATTCGACGACAATGCAGGGTCGGTGTACGGGCTCCTCGGTGGCGAGGTGCGCGCGGAGCGGACGGGAAGCAATCCGCTGACGCATGGGTCGCGGTTCTCGCGGGCCATCAACGGATATCTCGATCCGAACGCATTCTCGCGGGCCCCGGAAGCGCCGGATGGAACGAGCCTGGCGGATCAGGATTTCGGCAACAGCGGTGTGGGTTTCGTCCGCGGACCCGGGCAGCACAACGTGGATATGGCCGTGGAACGGGCGTTTCCGCTGACCGAATCGGGCAGCGTGCATTTTCGTACGGAGTTTTTCAACCTGACCAATACCCCGCAGTTTGCGAACCCCAACACCGCGCTCGGGTACACCGATCCAACCTTGGTCAGCCCGGTGGCGAGCCCAACCTTCGGCAAGATCACGTCGACGGCGGCTAATCCGCGCGTCGTCCAGTTCGCGCTGAAATTCCTGTTCTGACATGAGCGCGGCGCAGGCAACCGTTGTGCGGCCGATCAGGAGAGCTGTGCCCGCAGGAGGAATGAAAAGAACTATGACCGTCCAGGAAATCGAAGCTGCCTGCGATGCGCAACAGTCGCTCGACTTTAGCAGGCATATGCTCGCGGCGCCGGAACTGACCAGGTCGGCCACGTTCTATCCGTTCGGGTTTCCGGCAGAGATCCGAACGAACTCCGAGATGATCCTCGAGCAGTTCGATCTGCTGTGGTCAATGTTCGAAAAGCGTTTTGACACGAAGCCGATCGTGACTGATGTGCATGTAGTGGCGACCGACTCGACGGAATGCCCTCCGGCCCCTGCCTACCGCTATTTGCCAAAGACACTGACGGCAATTGCCGACGCTGACAACTATTGCGTCGCCGATCTTGCGCAGGGCCGGACGCGGATGGTGGTTTCGACGGCGGCTCTGCGGTATCCGCTCTACCTCCGGCAATTCTTCCTGGAATGCGCTGCCGGCGGGCACATTGCCACCAACCATGTGACGCCGGTGCACGCCGGCTGCGTAGTGCTCGATGGTCGAGGCGTCCTGCTGTGCGGCGATTCGGGCGCGGGGAAGTCGTCGCTGTCTTACGCGTGCGCGCGCGCCGGCTGGGGCTATGTAGCCGACGATGCCAGCTTCCTGCTGAATGGCGGGAGCAAACGGATGGTCATTGGCGATTGCCATAAGGTGCGGTTTCGGCCATCGGCGGCGGAGCTGTTTCCGGAGATTGACGGAATGGAGATCACGCCGCGCGCGGAGGGCAAGCCGTCGATTGTGGTGCCGACGGCGACCATGGTCCACGTGACGCGCAGAGAAAGCGCGCATGTGGACTATGTGGTGTTTCTGAACCGGCATGCCGCCGGACCCCAGCAACTGCTGCCCTATCGCAAAGACGTGGCGCGGCACTACATGCGACAGGTGCTGTTCGGCTGGCCGGAATCGCTGGCGGCGCAATACGAGGCGATCGATCGCCTGCTGGCGGTCGACGTCTTCGAGATGCGCTATCGCTGCATGGACTGGGCGGTCGATCGTCTGCAGCAGCTGGTGCGCGAAGGACACTGATGGAGCTGATGCCGGAGGCGCAGGAAGGGAATTCAGCAGGGGTTGCGTTGTGGAGAAATCCCGCGCAGTGGTTTCGGGAAAAAAAGCTGAGCCGCGGATTCTGGATCTTCTTCACCGCGGCGTTCTTCTTCGACGCAGGATTTTCGGTCTATTTCTTCCTCTTCAATCTGTACCTGCTGGATTTTCATTTCAACGAGAAGGCCATTGGCCTGGTGAACGGCGCTCTGACGCTGGGCGCGCTCGTGGGAACGCTGCCGGTGGGCATTCTGGGTCGCAGGATCGGACTGCGGCCTTTGTTGCTCTTTTGTTTCGTGGCCGCTCCTCTGGTGGGCGTGTCGCGTGCCTTCTGGATGTGGGAGCCCGCGCAGATCGGGCTCGCGTTCCTGGCGGGGATGGTGATGTGCACGTGGACAGTGAGTTTCTTGCCCGCCGTGGCGAGCCTTACGACCGAAGAGAGCCGCACATCGGCCTTCAGCCTCATCTTTTCTGTGGGCGTGGGCACCAGCGCGCTGGGGGGCGCGGTCTGCGGCTATCTGCCGCAATGGCTGCGCATGGCGGGGTTCTCGATGCAGTCAGCCGATGTGAAACGACTGATCCTGTTGTCGTCGTGTGTGCTGGCCGCGGCTGGGATTCTCGCGGTCCTGCGGCTGCGCCTGCCGGCACGAGCGAACGATGGTGAGGATGCTGTTTCCGCGTGGAAAGCGGCAGCGTGGCTGCGCGGGTTCAAGCTGAATGCGTTTCTCCGGCGGTTCCTGCCCTGCATGGCGTTGTGGTCGGCTGTGCTGGCGGCATTCACGCCCTTCGCCAATGTGTATATGTCGCGCGATCTGCATATCCCTTTGGTGCGCATCGGACTCATCTTCTCACTGGCCCAGGTGGTACAGCTGACCGCCGGGCTGTTCTTGCCTCTGCTGATGCGCGCACTGGGGATGATCAATGGCATTGTGGCCACGCAGTTGGCCACGGCTCTCTCCCTGGCTTTACTGGCGGCCGCTCACCATGAGGGACTGGCGATTCTTCTTTACCTCAGCTTCTCCGCCGCGCAATGGATGAGCTCGCCGGCTCTGTACAACCTGCTGATGAACGAGACTCCTGAAGTCGAGCGCAGCCCAGCCGCGGCGATGACCATGTTCTCGAATGCGCTGGTGGGCTCGGTGACGACGGCCGGCGCCGGTATCCTGCTCAGCCGCTTCGGTTATGCGCCGGTGCTGCTGGGCATCGCGGGATTCGCGCTGGCCGTTGCTGTTGTGTGCCGGATCCTGATGGGTCCGCGGCGCGCGAGCGGAACGCTGCCGCAAATTGCCACCCACACTGTTACGGATTAAGGAAGCGCAGCAGCACCTGCTCGTCGTGCTGGCTGAGATTGGCGCGGACCCGCATGTGGCGCACGATGGTGCCGGAGATGCGCGGTGGGAAGCTGTCCGGAGCGGTGTGGCACCGGGAGCAGTTCTGCGCGAAGACTCGCTCTCCATCATCCTCTGTCTGAGCGCCTTTGGGGGACTGATACTGTTTGACTCGCGGTTGCGATCCGGATGAAGGCGCAGACTGCGTGTATCCGGAACGTGGCGAGACGACTGCGGCGCCGATGGCTGCCAGCATGAGCATGCCGGGAACGAGATGCCTTGCACTAATGGTCATTTTCCTCTCCATACGGGAAAGAGAAAGCAATAGACGATACCGGTTTCCCAGATGTTTTCGTTGCTGGTTGAGGAAAACTGACGCGTATAGCTGGTCAGGATCCTGACGTTGTGGGGCAGGTTGTAATCGAGGCCGAAATCGGCGCGCTGCGTGTTCACCAGTGGCAGGCCGTCGCTCACGATGGTGTCGCGTCGGAAGGTCTGCTGCATGCGGAAAAGTGGTTCGAAACGGCCGATGAAGCTGTTGAGCCCGCCATAGGCGGCAGTGCGGTAGTCAGCTTCGATCCAGTAGCCCTGCGCATGATGGCCGCGCGCAAATTCGGAACGGAGGCGGAAGTTCGTATCCTTCGGCTCCCACCATACGTGCGTGCCGTAAAAGTTTTCCTGCGTGTTCTGAAGGGAGCGGTCGTAGGAAAGCCCGACTTCGAGACGTTGTTCGTGGAGATAGAGGCTCGAACGCCCTCCAAAAGACCGCTCGGCGCTGAACTGCGAGTTGTTGCTGCGCGCGGAAAACCATGTTGTGTAGTCGATGGAATACTTCGCGCGGGAGATCGCATTGCCCCGTAACTGCCCGCCCAGGCCAGTACCGGTGGAAAGCAGGCCGAGGTTGGCGATGAGCGGGCCATCTTGAAAGTTGCCGATCCATATCGGCGACAGGCGCTCGTTGTAGGTGCCGAAGGGCAACAGATAACTGCCTGCGACCACGGTGAGATGCGGCGTGGCGAAGTAGTCTCCCTGCAGATAGGTCAGTCCGATGAAATGGGAGTGATCGTATCCTGACTGGCCGTTCGGCGACCAGGTTTCCAGCAGCGCTGCTCTCGACTCGATGAGCAGGTGCGGGCCCACGGGAAGCGCAGCAAGGGGCTCGATGATGGGGAAGTAGGAGGTGTTGCCTCCGGGCGTGTTGGTGAAGAACCCGACGCCGCCGGAAAGCAGTGGTGTATCCTGTGCGCCGGCGCGATGCGCCACGACCAGCGCGAGGAGGCTAACCCCCAGGCTTGCTAATCGCAGCGCGTGAGCGCCGCGGCGTGTGAAGGTATGAAGCAGCATATTCGGGAAAGTATCGGGTCCTGGAAGCGGAGGTGTCCTCTTGGCGTCTGTTCTTTGTAAAAGCATTGTCATGGTCGGCAGTCGCAAAGCTGTGACAATCGGATTGCAGAGGCGTGACACGCGCGCATCGGCCGCCGGTTACGTTCGAAACAACCAGATCGGCGATGGATGCGACTGGGACTACAACAACCACGGAGATCAGCGTGCGGCAGCCCGCGCCCCTCGAACTCGGTATCCAGTGGGAGTCTGCGCAGGCTGAAGCGTGTGTTGATTCTGTGCCCGGCACTCGTTGTCTGGCCGGCGGGCAG
>PMSS01000190.1 GCA_003167515.1 Acidobacterium sp.
GTCCAGAAACTCCGCGGCGTAGGGATTGTGGCTGGTCCGAATCGCATTACATCCCATCTCGCGCAGGATTTCGAGGCGGCGCTCCCAAACCCTCTCGGGAACGGCGGCTCCGACGCAGCCAGCTTCATGGTGAACGCAGACTCCATTGAGCTTGACGGGATCGCCGTTAAGAAGGAATCCGCGATCCGCATCGAAGAGGGCGTCGCGGATGCCAATGGGTGTGTCGTAGATATCGACGAGCCGGCCCGACTCCTGGACTGTACTGCGAACTGTATAGAGGGAAGGATTAGCCGGTGACCAGAGATTGGGCTGTTTTATCTCTAACTGCTGGAAAAAGTCGTACTCGCCGTTGGCTGTAATTTCCTGTGAAGCCTCTCCGGTCTGCACCGTGCTTCCCTGCGCGTCGAGGATCGCGGTCGTCAGGGAGCACTGGATCGGGGCTTTCTCGCCATTGGTGATCCGGGTTCTGACAGCGACTGTCGCTGATGCTTTGGAGACCTGTGGATAGGTAATCGATGTTCCCCAGTAACTGACGCGGACGGGATTGGTCGCGAGCAGCCATGTGTGCCGGTAGATGCCGGAGCCGGAATACCATCGGCAGTTCGTCTGGAGGGAGTTATCGACCTTGACGGCGATAATATTGTCGCTGTCGATTTTGAGGTGCGGCGTCAAATCGTAGGCGAAGGGTACATAGCCATAGGGGCGCAGCCCCAGCCAGGTACCGTTGATCCAGACTTCGCTGTTCTGATAGATACCGTCACATTCCAGAGTGATGATTTTGCCGCGATGGCCGGGAGGAATTCGGAAGCGCTTTCGGTACCAACCGATGCCGGTTGGCAAAAAGCCGCCGGCGCCGCTCGATGGCGCATCCTGACTGAAAGGTCCCGCGATGCTCCAATCGTGAGGCAGGTCGACAGATTGCCAGTTTGAGTCGGGAAATTCCGGCTGCTGCGCCCCGGGCGCATCGCCTTTCAGAAAACGCCATCCGAAATCGAAGCTCTCGCGGATCCGGGGCGCTGGGTTCTCGGCTGCCAGGGCTTTTTCCGCCTGTGCCAGAAACGGAGAAGCCGAAAGGAGCGCTGCTCCGCGCGCCGCCTGCGCGAGGAGATCGCGCCTGGTCAGCCTGTAGTTGAACCCGTCCGAGTCTCGCGTCATCGAGTCCTTTCTCCGACAATCACAGGAGGTCTCATTTCGCACACTGCATCAGATCACAGTCGCCACCAGCCTGAAATCCGACTTTGGTAGGACCACTGCATTCTCGCGAATTATCGAGCCAGGCGTCGATCCGACTTCCGGCGGATTCACAGCGCGGCGCCGATCTCATACATTGGGTGCCGGGCTCCTGTGCGTTTTTCCACAAGCCTGCAAGAAAGGGACTCATGAGAATTCCCATTGCCGTCATCGCGATCCTGCTGTCTGCCTGCGCCGTGCGCGTCGAGCTATCCGCGCAAACGACGGCCGGAATGGCGCCCTTTACTATGGATCACCGTCGTGGCGCGCTATCAGCGTCGCCTGTCGATGTGTCTTTCCTGCTCGATGCGCCAGCAGGCAAGCATGGCTTCCTCGCGGTGAAGAACGGACATCTCGCGACAGGTGACGGGCAGCGGATTCGCCTGTGGGGCGTGAACATTACCGACTGGAGTCCGGGGTCGCGACAGATTCCGTCGAAAGACGACGCGGCATTCTGGGCCGCGACGCTGGCACGGTTTGGAGTGAACTGTGTGCGCTTCCAGTTCCTCGATCTGGAAACGCCCCGGGGACTGATCGACCGGCAGCGCGCCGACTCACGCGCGCTCGACGGGGAGGCGTTCGATCGCGAGGATTACTTCGTCGCGGAACTGGAAAGGAGAGGCATCTACATCGACTTCAACCTGTTGGTTGGGCGCCCGTTCAAGGCTGGAGACGGTGTGCAGGACGCGAACCTGCTTCGTCAGGGGTCGAAAGGTACTTCGCTCTACGACAAGCGGCTGATCGAGTTACAGAAGGAATACGCGCAGCAGCTCCTCGATCATCTGAATCCCTATACAAAGCTGAAATACACGGCGGATCCAGCGGTTGCTCTGGTTGAAATCAACAACGAGAACGCTCTCAACATCGGCTATCGCGCGCCGTCTCCGTTTTATCTCGATGAACTCACCGGGATGTACAACCAGTGGTTGGCGAAGCATCGCACGCCCGAGGAGATTGCGAAGCTGCGAGCGATCGCTAAGGTTTCGGTCGACGCGCCGGTTCCACTGATGCAATTCCGCGGTCAGGCGGCGTCGGCTCCGCAGGAGCGGTTCGATGCGGAGGCGGGGTTCTACAACGATGTGCAGCGTGACTACTTCGTCGATATGGAGAAGTACCTCAGGGAGACACTTGGCTCGAGGTCGCTGGTAATTGCTACAGCCGATCATAGCCACTCCAACAGCGGCTACCCGGTGCTGCTCGCCACGACGTCGATGGATGTCATCGACGGACACGACTACTGGCTCCATCCGGAGATGTATGTGCGGAAATCGCCGATGGTCAACGATCCCCTGAATTCGACGGTGGTTGAGCTGTCGCGGTCGGCGATCGCGGGCAAGCCTTACACGGTCAGCGAAGTCAATAATCCGTTCCCCAACGATTACGACGGCGAGGGAATCCCGATTCTGGCAAGTTATGGGTTGCTGCAGGATTGGGACGGGATCATGTGGTACACCTTTGAGCCAAAGATCGACCCTGCGTGGAAGCCGTATGTCGGGGATCCGTTTGACATCTCGCTGGACCCGGTGAAGATGCCCGAGATGGCCGAGGGTGCGCTCATGTTTCTGCGCGGCGATGTTGAGAAGGCGCACAGCATCGAGGAGCGGTCGTATTCTGAGCAGCAGGTGTTCGATAGTATGCTCTTGCCGGGAACCGAGCGGCCATACTTCACGCCGGGGTTCCCGCTTTGGCTGCCGCTGGAACATGAAGTGCGCATATCGTCGCTGAACGGAACGCCGAAGCTCAGGTCTTCGGAAAATGCTGCGCCTGATCCGTTACTCTCCGATACGCATCAGCTTGCCTGGTACACATCTCCGCAGAAGACGGGGCTGGTCACGGTCGATACGCCGCGCACGCAGGCGTTAATCGGTTTTGTTCGCGCAAATGGGAAGGCCGACAGCAACCTTGGCGTGGAGGTCGAGAATACCTTCTGCAGCGTGCTTCTCAGTTCGCTTGACGATAAGCCGATTGCGGAAGCTTCAAAGCTGCTCCTCGTCGCGGGGGGCCGCGTGGAGAACAGCGGACAAGAGTGGAATTCGGCGGGCACCGACGTGACGAACTGGGGAGCTTCTCCGACGTTGATCGAGCAGGTGAAGGGGACGTTGACGCTGCGCGGTCTGAAGGGCGCGCGATCCGTGGTGCTGCAACCTATCGATGGGGCTGGACAACCGGAGGGCGCCGCGATTTCTTCTACGCGAAGAGGGGACAGCTGGGTCGTGTCGCTGGGACAGCCGGTGACAACGTGGTACGAGATTTCGGTGCTGCGGTAGCGCAGCAGGTCGCACTTTGCTCCGCTACTGCACGGTCACACTGAGTGCGAGGGACTGTGTCACGTTGCCGCTGGAGCCGGTCGCAGTGACGGTGACCGTTCCTGTGACGGGCTGCGATGAACCCCCGCCGCCGCCATTTCCGCCTCCGCCGCCGCCTCCACCGCCGCCTCCGCCGCCACCGCCNNCGCCTCCGCCTCCGCCTCCACCACATGCTGTGAGCGCCGCGGCGCAGACCAGGAGTGCGACGAGGAGCATCATTGCGCTGGCGCCTGGAATTTTCCTGCGCCGGAGCAAGAGGATCGTTCCGGCCGGTAAGAGGAGGATCGCTGTGAACGGCGCAGTTCGATGATTGCCTCGAGGCATCGCGACCATTGCCGTGGACGCGGTCGACGAGATGGTGACGCTGCCGGTGAGGACGGCGTCTGAACCGTTCGCGGTGTAGCTGGCGGGACTGAAGGCGCAGGAGACATTCGCCATCGACGTGGTGCAGCTCATACCGATCGTTCCGGTGTAGCTTCCGGTTGGCGTAAGCGTGAGCGACACATCACCGCTGCCACCGGCGGCGATGCTGAGACTCGACACACTGCCTGCCAGCTTGAAGCTGGGCGGAGTGACAACGACTGCTGCCGTGGAGATATGCACCGGCACCAATTGCCATTGTTGAGCCTGACTGGCCGGCGTGATCCAGTCGGCGCTGGTGCTGG
>PMSS01000492.1 GCA_003167515.1 Acidobacterium sp.
TTCGGAGACGACACGACTTCGACAAACTTCCTCTACGACGCCTACGTTTATCTGGACAGCTCCTCCTCGAAAATCGCCAACATCGAGATGGACCTCAATCAGACCATGCCCAACGGCCAGACCGCGCTCTTCGGGTTCCAGTGCGACGGCTACTCCAGCACCTGGGACTACACCGCAAACGCCGGCTCACCCACCAGGCCTGTCGACGTGTGGGTGCACTCGGGCGCATACTGCAATCCTCGCGGGTGGAGCATCAACACCTGGCATCACGTTCAGGTCAGTTATTCCCGCAATGGCTCCGGTCAGGTCACCTATAACGCGGTCTACCTGGACGGCCTTGAAATGCCCATCAACGCCACGGTGTCATCGGCCTTCGCGCTCGGCTGGGCACCAACGCTGCTGACAAACTTCGAGATCGATGGGCTCGGCTCAGGTGGATCTACCACGGTCTATATGGATAACCTAACCGTCTATCGCTGGTAGGACATTAGTCGTGCTCGCACAGAGCCTTCAAGCCGGCATGCGCGAGCGGCCGTGAGTCTGCGCCCGCCAGAGTGAACCACAATCCCGATCCTGCTATGGCCCGGGAAACTCCGCGACTTTAGCGAGAAGCGAGCGAAAGATGAGCAAGAGAACGTGCGGTTTCCCGCATCTGCCTAAATGCGGGGCAGATATGGGGCAACTATGCATCCAGCGGAAACAGACGGGGCCGAGGCACGACAGCACGGATCTACGACAGCGCTCTGAAATCGCTCCGTGGAGCACGTGCAAAGCCGGGAGTTCAGGGCCAGTTATCCGCAACTAATTCCGCGGCAACAAAAGGCCGCCGGAGTGGTCAATCGCATAGTGAATCGGGTTGCAGCAGTGAGCGCAACTGGTTTCGAGCGTCGGAGTGTCGCTCTTGCCCAGAGCCTGTGGGAATGCCCTGAGGCATTCAGGACAGGTAATTGTGACGTACAGTTCTCCGGAACTGTTGCGCCCATTCGATGCAATCCAGAGTGGCGCCAGTTGACGCGGAGGATGGACCAGCAGCGATTGCCTTGGACGAGTTATCTCCCCCACCATCTGCAGCAGGAAGTCCGGATGGGTTCCCTTTTCATAGAAGGCGTCTGCGGCAACGTTCGCCGGCGGCTCAGCGGCCGTAAATGCGCTGCTCATCGCGATCACCCGAATAGAGGGAAAGCGGCGCCGGACCACAGAGAGAAGTTCAAAACCAGACATGCCGGGCATGTTCAGGTCGGAGAGAATAAGGTCCGGAATTTCCTTCCTGATCTCGCCCAATGCGGAAAAGCCGTCAGGTGCAAGGCGAACAACATAGCCATGCTCGGTAAGCAGCTCCGATAAACACGCGCGGATCGGCGCTTGATCGTCCACGACAAGAAGACTTGCTCTTAGTTTGTGCATCGTTCCCCCTTAACGGCAGCATCTAAAGACCCTGCCAAGTCGAAAGTGTCGCACTGCACGACTTTTTCGCACTGTTCACTATTGCACGTCATAACTGACACAAAAGTGTAATCATTTGCTCACGTACTTGAAGTGGATAACCACCATGCCGGGGTCCTTTGACATATGCGAGAACGACACCGTACGTCAGCGCATGGAAACCGGCCGAGAGGGCATGATGAAGCAGACGGCGAGACAATCAGACGATGTGCAGGAACTGGTAACGCGGATCACACGAGCACTGGTAGAGGACCCCGATAAGGTGATTGTGGAGAAGACGGAAGACCGCGACAGCACCTGGCTGCGGGTCCGGGTTGCGCCATCGGACGTGGGCAGAATTGAAGGCCAGCAAGGACGGGCGACTCGCGCAGTACGGGCGATTCTGGCCGCTGTCAGCAGGAAGCAACATCATCGTTACCTGTTTGTTGTCGACGAGAGGAACCAGGGCGCAGATGAGTCGTTCCTGTAATAGCCGCCTGGCTGCCCGTGCCCGGCAGTGCGGGGCGGGGAGGCGCAACCGCGATTACGACGTCTCGGTCGGAGATACGAGGATCAGGGGATTTGCGGCGTTGGGCCCGGGGAGCTGATCCATCAGAATCACATTCAGCAGCGATTTATGCACGCGGATGCGGCCGTTGTATTCAATCAAACCGAGCTTGCGGAAGCGGTTCATGAAGAAGTTGACGCGGGACCGGGTGGTGCCGATCATCTCCGCCAGGGTTTCCTGCGAGATTTTGGGAATCAGGGCCTCGGAGCGGCCTGGCTTGCCGAATTCCGCCATCAAGAGGAGAATCCGTGCCAGACGCTTCTCGCTGGAGTTGAAGAGCTGGTCAACCAGATCCGCCTGAGTGCGCATACTGCGGGCCAGCAGGAACGACAGGAACAGGTCGGAGAAATCATGTTCTTCGTGCACCACCCGAATCATTTCCGCTCTTTCGATCCGGAGCGCGGTGCAGCTGGTGATGGCGGTCGCTGTCGCCATCCGAATCCCGGCTCCCACGGCCAGCGACTCTTCTCCCACAAAATCGCCAGGCGAGAGAAGCGTGATGGTGGCCTCTTTGCCGTTCGTTGAGACAATCGTCAGTTTTGCCCGGCCCTTCTGAAGATAGAAGATGGCCTCGGCGTTGTCTCCCTGAGAAAAGAAAGGCAGCCCTGGCCGTACATGGACAATCCTCCGCCCTCGTCCGGTGCTTGACAGAAAGGAGGCGTTGTCAAATTCCAGCGTTCTCAGCTCGGCCATCGGAAGTTGCCTCCTTCAGGTTGCGATCTCCGGCGCGAGGTAAGTGAAGTACCCGCTCCGTCTACGAATCCCGAGCAAATACAGGGATGAATTGTGTGGGGCCCTGGTAGCGATTCCTTAACAGCAAGTTGCAAAACGCTCTACGCACTTCGCGTTCGTGATGCAGCCTCGTGGGGTGTGTTAAGTGGTCGCGTCGTGCAAAAAATCATGTCGTTCGGCTTAAATATCTCCCGCCTCGGATTCGAATGTCTGTTCAATACTGCACACGTTGTGAGAATGATGGCTATGCTAGGCAACAACGAAGTCGACTTCCAATTCCTTGCCGAGCGCGGCCTGGATATCATCGGCCGCTCTCGAATGGATCGAACGAATTCTCCGCAAACAGGGGCACAAAGATGTCTCACATTGCACAGTACCGCTGTTTCAATCATGGCGTCATTGCTCGCCTGATAACACGATCGTGGGATGTTGTCAGCGTGCGGGCGCCGCATCTGACATGTAGGTCGCGACAGTCGGGGTCTGGAGCGCGAAGTCGCCCGCGCCCAAATGGATGTCGCGTACGAGATACGTCCGTATTAGAAAGAGACGCGACGAGATCGACCTGCCGTCATCGGGGGCTCTGCGATTGAAGATTACTCCGGCAGTGTCGATACCAGGGAAGGCTGCACATGGGGGAAAGTCACATTAGCGAAGACAATCGCACCACTCGGCTCCTCGAAGTGATTGCCGATGAGCTGTACGTGTTCAGGAAAGATAAGCAAGAGCAGGAAGATCAGGAGTCCGGCCGACAAACTACGTGGAGAGCGGCTGGCGAGAGAGATGCAATAAGGCTGTCGATTGACGCTCGTAGACGTTTGCTCAAACTCTGATGCTGCCACCCGATGAGGTGAGAATGATCCGCATGACCAAAGACGAGCTTCTCGCCTCATTTGATTCCGAAATCGCCTGCCTCCTGGAAGCCCGCGCCCTGCTGACGGGCACGGGATCGAGCCCAGTGAAGGTTGCAGGTTCGGCCAGGAAAAAGCACACCATCGGCGCCGAAAGCCGCGCGAAGATCGCTGCAGCCCGGCGCAAGCGTTGGGCTGCTCAGAAGAAAGTCGCAGGAAGTAAAGTCTCCGAGGGCGTCTTTCGTGTCAGGGGCAAGATTCCGAAGTTCAAGTGAGGTACTAACTATGTCATTCTCAGCAGAGACACAGCATGGGCAAGGCAAGTTGCGCAACTGCATCTTCCCAGGGGGCTATTTCAGGGTCGAGTACAGTCTGAGGCGGACCAGAGTCGAAGCATCTGCCAATCGTCCTCTGGTGACGCATTTCGGCAACATCGAATTCATCCGCGTCCTGGACGGGACAAGGATGCCGAATGGCAAGTACAACTTGGAGCTTGCTGCCAACCAGAGAGGCGAGATCGTGGGGGTCCGGAAGCGGTGCGACAACTGGGAACTGCTTCCGGTCTGAAGTGTGCGCGTGCCGCGGGCGGCACAACCACATAGTTCAAAGAGACTGGCGACAGGATTCGCTTGTCAGCTGAGCAAAGCGCTCAGCTCATCGCCCCAACATCTGATAGGATGTCGGTCCAGTCTGGCGTTCTGCAATGGCTGACTGCGGACTGCTGCAGCGTTCCGGTGATTCGGAGGCGCAGTTGTAGAGAGAGAGCTGCATAATGTGTGGCCGGTACTATCGCCGATCCGACGGACGGCGCATCGCGGAAACCTTCGGTGTAGTCTGCCCTCCGTCCTTCGATATTTCCCCTTCTTACAACATCGCTCCCCAGACATTCCAGCCCGTGGTCCGCCTGAGCGAGGATACATTCGAGCGGAAACTGGTCCTGATGCGCTGGGGCTTCATTCCTCATTGGGCCAGGGATGCCAGGATCGGACACGACACCATCAATGCAAAGTGTGAAAAAGTCACAACCGGAGCTATGTTTCGCGACGCGATCAGGTACGGTCGCTGCCTCATCCCTGCCGACGGTTTTTTTCAGTGGCAGGAGAACGCCGGGAAGGTGAAGCAGCCTTTCGCTATCAGCCTGAAGGATGGCTCCCTATTCGCGTTTGCCGGCCTTTGGGAGCGATGGACAGACAAAACTACAAACCGGCCCCAGGACACGTACGCCATACTGACCACGGAGCCAAACGATCTGATTGCGTCCATTCATGACAGAATGCCGGCGATTCTCGCTGCGAAGGACTATGAACGCTGGATGGCTCCCGCTGACCCGGCACATCTGCCCGTGGACTTACTCAGACCATACCCCGCGGAAGAGATGATAACGTGGAAGATCGATGTCAGGGTGGGGGATGTCACGAACGACGAAGCAACTTTGATAGGACCTCGCTAGAACCGGTCTCATAAATCTCAGACGTCTGGTGAGCGCACGTATGAGACCCGCCGCCGAAGCGGGGCTCACGGTCTTGACCGAAACCATAGCGCTATATATGAGACCAGTTCCAGAACCGCCTTCGCGCATTGCAGTGGTCGCATGATCACAGCCGTGTGATTCACAACTCCAGTTAGGTCCAGGGAGACTGGTTGCAATGCCTGGCGACGGCTGAATGCCGAGAATCACTTCACATCTGCTCGGTCGCCGCGGCTAATTTCGCGGCGACGCGGGGTTCAGTGAGTGGACACTGGCACGGTGAATCGGACTGCGGCAGTACAAACAGGTTCGAGAGTCTCCTGCTGTTCTGCATGGGACAAGCTCGTATAACCCACCAGAGTCACTAATAGCACAGGGTCTTAAGAAGCAAACGCT
>PMSS01000227.1 GCA_003167515.1 Acidobacterium sp.
TGTTCCCTTAAAGTAGCGTCTGAAAAGGGAACAGTCATGTACCCTAACAGCATCCACATGCAAACCCGTACTTATCAGGTTCGCTATGCGTGCGTATTTGCGTGGCTTGTCCTGCTTGCCGCATCTGCTGCTGCTCAAAGTGAAGCGAATGCCATGCCGCCGATCAGCACAGGACTGCCGGACGCGCCATCCCTGCAGCCGGCCACTAGCGGCGCTGAGAAGCGTCCGCTCATCGGTCCCGCGAACTGCATCAGTCCAGCTTTTGCCACTACTAATCCAGAGGCCGCCGCCGCCGCCCGCGTGGTGGCGCGCCCATGCACCAAGCCGGAAAATGTCTTTGAACGCTTCCTCAGCACATCCGAGCCGCATCCTTTATCCCCGGAGCAGAAGTTAAAGCTGGCCATAAAAAACTTCACCAATCCATTCAACTTCCTCACCGTGGCCGCGGACTCGGCCATCTTTGTCGCCGCCAATGCGCATTCTGACTATGGGCCGGGGATGAAGGGTTTCGGCTGGAACGTCGGCACCAGCCTTTCGCAGGACGCAACTGGCGAGTTTGTCGGTGTTTTTTTGATTCCATCCATCGTGCATCAGGACCCGCACTACCATCGCATGCCCAACGCATCGTTAGTGCGACGGATTCTGCATTGCGCCTATCAGCCGTTCTGGACGACGAGCGACACGGGCAAAGGGATGGTGAACTATTCGACGATTGCCGGATCGATTATCGATGAGGCCGTTGACGTCACGTATGTTCCGTATCAGCGGGTGGGGTGGGGACCAGGAGCAGAGCGCATCGCCAGCGGCTGGGCCAGTGCGCCGATCGGTAACTTTGTTACCGAGTTTCTTCCGGACGTGGCCAGCCACGTGAACTTCAAGGTGGTGTTCATTCAACGGATCATTAACCGCGTGGCGCTGGAGGATGGGGGATCGTAATCCCTCAGTTTGACCTGGTCAGGTACCGCGGCTTCCGCCCTGGAAGCCAGGGATCGTAGCGCGCAGCAAACTCAGCGCGCTCCTCCGTGGAGGGATGGCTGTAGGTCCAGAATTCGACGAAGCGATTGGGATGGGGATCGTCAAGCCAGACGATCGCATCCGCGCAGAAGGAGCTGACGGTTGTGGCCTGAGGATCGGGAACGAGGCCGTGAATCACTTCCTGGCCGTAGACGTCGGCCTGATGCTCGATGTCGCGGCTGAAAGTGTTTGCGACAGGCTCGGCAAGAAAGCTGAGGATGGACGCGAGCAGGAGCAACAGGCCCAGGGATGACCAGTTCCCGACTGCGTCAATTCCCCAGGACTGGCCGTGCGTACGCACCAACCGTTGCATAAGGTGAAAGGCGATCCAGTAGAAGAATAGAAAAGCCGCGGCGGAAAAAGCCAGGCCCTTCGGAATGTGGTTCAGAACGTAGTGTCCCTGTTCATGACCATAGGTGAAAAGAATCTCATTGAGGGATTCAACGCGGAGCGTCGTATCCCAGACCACAATGCGCTTCGAACCGCCGAGGCCGGTGACGTAAGCGTTTGCGCCGGTGACTTTGCGGCTCGCGTCCATTAAGAAAATGCGGTTCGGCGGAATGCGCAAGCCCCCGCGGGCTGCGACTCGCTCGAGCTGATCGACGAGGACGGGGTTGGTCGCCGCCAGGGGGGCGAAATGGTTGAAGAGCGGGTCAATGACTAGTGGCGCGGCGAAGGTCAGCAAGACTTCGACGGGCACGGTGAAGATCCAGAACCAGAGCCACCAGCGCCGTGGAGAATACCGCATCAGCGCGTAGAGAACTCTGAGGATGAAAATGCCCAGGAGCAGAGTGAGCACGGTGGATTTAAGCCAATCCGACCACCACGGCGTCCACTTTTCGATGGAGAGGCCGTAGCGCAGGCTGACATGATGGCCGATCAGGGCTGCCGGTAATTCCAGAGCGCTGAGAATCAGCAGCCAAAGCGGCGCAGCGACCAGGCCCTGCAGCCATGCGCGGGGGGAAACACGCGCGGCGACTTTCGCGATCGCGGAGCCAGTGCGCAGGCGCACCAGAACTGCGAGCGCGAGAACCAGCCATGCTGTTCCAGCAAAGTACAGCGCGGTGCGCCAGTGGCTGAGCGCAATGGCCTGCGCGAGTTTGGCTGGAGGCAGGGTGCAGAGTGGCTTTGCCACAAAAGCCAGCAGCGCGGCACCGAGACGGGCGGCGCTAGAGATTGAACAGCTCCCGCAGACGGCGGGTCTGCGCACGGCTTACAGGAATCTCAGTTTGCTTTTTGTCGGTCATGCGCAGCTGGTAGCTGCTCTTGAACCAGGGAACCACTTCGCGGATGTGGTTGATGTTCACCAGGTAGGAGCGGTGTGCGCGCCAGAAGACGGAGGGATCGAGCAGGTCAAATAGCTCCTCGAGGGTGCGGCATTTTGACTGGCCTTCGATGGTCGGAGTCACGACTGAGATCACGCCGTCGTCGATCGAGGCGAAGCAGATGTCCTTCTGATCGATGAGCAGGAGGCGGCTTGCGGCCTGAAGCACGATTTTGCCGCTGTGCGGCTTGGGCGCCTGGTGCTGCTCGATGAGCTTGAGAAGCGTATCGACGCGCAGATCGGCCGGGACAGACCTCGATTCCCCACTCTGCCCGGCTTCCTGCAGGCGCAGCCGTGCGCGTTCGACTGCCTGCAGCACGCGATCGCGGTCAAAGGGCTTGAGGAGATAATCGATGGCGTTAACGTCGAAGGCGCGGACCGCGTATTGATCGAAGGCGGTCGCAAAGATGATCTGGGGCAGATGGTCTCTTTCGCCCAGCTCGAGCAGCTTCCTGAGGACGGCAAAGCCATCGAGGCCGGGCATCTGCACGTCGAGGAAGACCACGTCGGGGTGATGGGTGCGGATGAGATCGACTGCTTCGACGCCGTTTTTCCCTTCGGCAAGAACGTCGACGCTGCCGGTGGTGTCGAGGAGATACTTCAACTCTTCGCGTGCCAGTTCTTCGTCATCGACGATGAGGGCGGTGATAGACATAATGCGCGAGCGCGCAACTCAAGAATATAGGAAGCGCTTAGGCAGTGGTTAGCAAAGGAGAATCAGTTAGCTACTCGGCGAAGGCGTGCAGCCGTGCCGGCGGATGGTCGGCAGCAAGGTGGTGACCGCAGTAGACGCAGTAAAGGTCCGTGATGCGCGCGGTGCGATGGCAGTTGCCGCAGCAGGGCGACACCTGATAGGCGCATTGGGGGCAGAAGTGGTAATCGCTCTCTATGCGCGCATTACACGCCGGGCAGAGAGAGAGCGCGGGCAGCCGCAGGAGGAAGTAAAGCACAGCGCCGATGCCGCTGGGGATCACCACGCAGACAGCCATCCACAATGGGGTGCTCATGCCACGGCGCGGTGAGTCGCGGCTGATGTATCCGACCATCAGCATGTAAAGCGCGGCAAGGGCGCCGATGCTGATGTTGAAGTAAACGCGAAACCCGAAGGGCAGGTTGGGAGGGTGATGGCGGTGCGCCGGAACCACAACCCACATCACATACTCCATGAGCGTAAAGGCCACTACGGCTCCGGCAACGGACCAGAGCGGGATCAGGCGCAGCTCGCCAGAAAAACCGCTGGGATGCTTCTGCTCGCGCTGTGGCTTGTTGATCTTCATACGAAGAATCCGGGCGGGCTCGGCTATTCGTCGCGAGCGCCGCTTCTCCCGCCTCTCCAGGTCATCAGCAGAATGGCGAACATAGCAGAGAGCAACACCAGGGAAAGCGTGAGCACCATCACGGGCATATCGAAGAAGTGCTCACCGGTGGTTAGATCGTTGGCCACGCTCCAGAGGGCAGGCGTGAACAGCACGACCAGCGCTGCCATAGCAAGCAGGGCGATGCCCGCATGCCGGCGTCTGCGCGCCTTTTGAGCCCGCAACTCATGGGCCGCCTCCATGACCGAGCGCCGCGTACGCAACACAACCTCCGGGATGGGGTGCCGGGTCACGCTCCCGCGCGTAGAGAACACCTCGCCGCTCATAGCGCCTCCGCACGATTGGAAGTTGGAACGACGGAGCAGGTTGCCGGCTTCACGTGGGGCTTCAATGCGGCCAGCCCGCGGTACAGCCGCGATTTGACGGTCGACAGAGGAGCGCGTGTCATACGCGCAATCTCCTCAAGGGACATTTCTTCGTGGAAGCGCAGCACCAGAACTTCGCGGTGCAGCGGATCGAGCGTCAAAAGAGCCTCTGCCACGAGCTGACCGGCTTCGACTGTCGCCAGATGATCGAAGGGTGTCTTCTCGTGGCTCGGCACTTCGAACGGCCGCTCTTCGTCGGCCGCTTCGAACATCTCTTCGAGGCTCGCCATGGAGCGGCGCCGGCGAAGATCGATGACCAGGTTCCTGGCGATGGTAAAGAGCCATGTATCGAAGCGCGAATTGCCGTTGAANNGTGAGGTAGAGGAGGTAACGCAGAAGCCGATGCTGATATTGCAGGATCAACTCATCGAGGAGCTGCGGATCGTGGCGCTTGAGTCCCTCCGCAACGCGGGTGTTCTCGCGCTGGACCTCTTCGACAAGCTGGAGCGCTGCTGCACTCATATCAATTTGACAGACGGACGAATCGTTGCTTAAGACGCTGCGGGTAACGAGTTTTTCGATTTTTCGCGTCAGATCCACAGGCATTCCTCGCCAATCGAACCGGCTTCGGAGCGCAAGCCGGATCAACTGCCCGTAACCCTTCCATTATCAGCCGGATTTGGCGCAGTCGCAAGAATAGACTGGACAGGATGGAAACGATCTATGGCCTGCACCCCGTGGAAGAGGCGCTGCGTTCCAGGACCAGACGCTTCGATCATGTCTGCGTGGCCCGGGAACGGCTGAACCAGGGCCACGACGAAAGGCTGGCTGAGATTGTCGCGCTCTGCCGCGCAGCTGAGGTGAAGGTCCGGACGGAGCCGCGCGAGGCTCTGACGCACCTCGCGGGCACATCTGCCCACCAAGGGGTGGTGGCGGTGGTTCGCGAGCGGGATTTCCTTGGCGTTGAGGACCTGCTTGAGGGCCCTGAACCGCGACTGGTGCTGGCGCTCGACGGAGTCGAAGATCCACAGAACCTGGGTGCTCTTCTGCGCACCGCTGAAGGGGCGGGGGTTGATGGGATTCTGCTGACGGAGCGCAGGTCGGCGCCGCTCAGCGCCGTCGCTATGAAGGCTTCAGCCGGCGCCGCGGAGCATCTCCGCCTGGCGCGGGTGGTGAATCTGGTGCGCTCGCTGGAGATGCTCAAGGAGCAGAACCTGTGGTGCGTCGGCCTCGATGAACGCGGGAAGCAAGATTACGACGACTACGACTTCACGTCCAACACCGTGATCGTTCTTGGGCGGGAAGGTGCGGGACTGCACGACCTGGTGCGGCGAACCTGCGACCACCTGCTGCGCA
>PMSS01000077.1 GCA_003167515.1 Acidobacterium sp.
ACAGGTTCCGGCTCAGGGCCTCGGAATCCCTGGTCTCGCACTCCCAGACCGTTAATACCCGCCAGCCCCCTCCCGAGAGCCCCTGCGCTTTCCTTTGGTCCCGCTCAACCGTTGCCGTCCTCTTGGCTGACCAGAACGCTGATCGGGTTGCCGGTTTCACCGCCCCATATCGGCAGCTGTGGGAATGCCAGAAACAGCCGTGCACAAAAATCACTATGCGGTATTTTGGAAGAACGATATCGGGCTTTCCGGGAAGGTCCTTCCGGTGCAGCCGAAACCTGTAGCCGAGGCGATGAAGAACACTCCTGACGCGAATCTCCGGTTTCGTGTCTGAGCCGCGGATGGCAGCCATGTTGCGGCTGCGCTGTTCTTTTGAATGAACATCCGTCACGCGTTTGAGGCTGCTGCCAGCGGCATCTGCATCGTTCCGAACTCCTCGAAGTCCTGCAGGGCTTTCACATGGGGAACCATCATGCGGGCAACCTCGGTGATGACAGGAACAACAACGCTGTTCCCGAACTGCTTGTACGCCTGCGTGTCAGAAACCGGAATCCGGAAGCTGTCAGGGAAACCCATCAGGCGCGCGCACTCCCTGGGAGTCAGCCGCCGCGGATTCTCGCCTTCGCCCCGGCTCACCAGAATCTCCGACCCATCCTTGTAATACCGCGCCGACAGCGTGCGCGCGACCGAGTCCCCATCCACCAGCCCAAACCCAAACCCATTGCCCGCCGCGCGATGCTTCGCCGCATACGCCTGCAGATACTCCCAAAGGCGCTTGCTCAACGTGTATTTCGGATTCACCGCGCCGCCAGGCGCCAGCGTGTAGGGCTCCTCTGCCGATTCGCTCCCGTCTTCCGGATGCAGCACCGACCGTAGCCTGGGACCCGAACCGATGAGAGCGAGCTCATTCAGACAAAACCCGGTTGCCTCACGGAACCCCACGATTAAAATCCGCTCCCGATGTTGCGGCACGAAGTGCGCAGCATCGATCACGCGCCAGGAAATCTCGTAGCCGAGCTCCTCTTCGAGCGTCTGGCGGATAACGCAAAAGGTACGGCCTCGGTCGTGGTTCAGCAGGTTCTTTACGTTTTCCAGCAGAAAAGCGCGCGGCCGTTTCGCCGCAAGAATCCGCGCCACGTCGAAGAACAGCGTTCCCTGCGTGGCGCAGGCGAACCCATGCGGCCGGCCCAAAGCATTTTTCTTGCTGACGCCGGCGATCGAAAACGGCTGGCAGGGAAATCCCGCCAGCAAAACGTCATGATCGGGAATCTCATCCTCGATCTGCTCACGAATGTCGCCCGCGATCGGCTCATTTTCGCCGAAGTTCGCAGCGTAAGTCTTCCGCGCCCACGCGTTCCACTCGCTCGTGAAAACGCAGCGACCGCCCGCAGACTCGAACCCCATGCGCATCCCGCCAATTCCGGCGAAAAGATCGATGAAGCTGAACGTCGCCCTGGGCACAGACCTATTCTCTGCTTTTTGCAGAAGATTTCTTTGCCTTTTTTCCAGGTTTGTTCGCAGCGGTCTTCTTTGCAGCAGTCTTCGCTGCAATCTTCTTCGCCACCCGCTTCACGGGAGCTTTCTTCCTCGCGGCCAGCGTCTTCTCCGTTAGCGCCGTAGTCAGTTCGGCAATCTCGACAGAGCGCGCCGACTTTCTGAGCCGTTCGATGTCGTAAAATGCACGCCGGTCGCGGAGGAAGATGTGGACCACAAAATCCACGTAGTCCATCAGAATCCACTCGCCGTGGCGCCGTCCCTCCACCGAGTTCGGCCAGGTCGCGAACTCGCGCTTCAGGCGCAGCTCGATCTCATCGGCAATCGCCTGCGACTGCCGCTCATTGGCCGTGCTCGTGATGAGGAAGAAATCGGTGAAGGCGGAGTCCGCGGGGTCCAGCTGCAACACCCGGGTGTCCTCGCCTTTTTTGTCGTCGCAGGCCGCAACCGCGGCCAGTACCATTTTCCGGGTTTCCGTCGATGCCATGCGTGGGGTGAGCGCTCTGCTTCACGTGGGGGTGAGCGCTCTGCTTCAATGGTACGGCAGTTTTCCGCGGATGGGGAGTTGAGCCAGCCGAGCCCTCACGAATCCCCGGCGCCCTTGTAAAGCCGATGTTCGCGGATGTAATCGGCAACCGCCGGCGCCAGCTCGGTCCGCGAAGCGTCACCGTGCTGCAGCGACCCGCGAATACCGCTGGCCGAGGCCATCTCCTCGAGATCCGGCAATAGATACAGCCGAGACTCACGCCGCCCACCGCCGCGCAGGCACAGCACCAGGTTATCGCCCCCATCGCCATCGCAGGCCGCCACGGAGATGCTCGGCGGCAGCGCTGACGCGATGCGGCCCAGATCGAATCCCGGCCGCGACGCAACTACAAAATCGCACGCCACGAGAAGATCGCCGGCTCGGTACCATTTGCCGATGCTCAGGAACGAATCCGCACCCATCAGGCAAAAAAGCTGATCCGCCGGCGCAAGCGAAGCGCGCAGAGAGCGCACCGTGTCGATGGTGTAATTCGGCATCCCGTTCGCGTGCGGGGCGTCGACCAGCGAGAGCTCCAGCCCAGGCTCGCCCTCGATTGCCAGCCGCGTCATCGCGAGGCGATCGGCAAAGCTCGCCTGCGGGCGATCGCGCTTCAGAGGCTGCAGACCCACAGGCGCGAGCAGCACCCGATCCAGACCGAGACGCTCGATCGCCAGCCGCGCCAGCGCAATGTGGCCGCGATGGGGCGGATCGAAGCTGCCGCCAAACAACCCAATCCTCATTGATTCTGAGCATAGCGCGAGGCGACGCCCACCGCGGAATCCGCTACTGTTGGCTTGTGGCGCATAGTGACTGCCATCTCGCGGCGATCGGACTCGGCGCGAATCTGCCCTCGGCCGCTGGCCCACCCGAGCTGACCCTGCGGGCCGCGATGGACGATCTCGCCGGCGCGGGCACCGTTGTCAGCCGATCGTCGCTCTATCGCACTGAGCCCGTCGGCTATGCGGACCAGCCTGCATTTGTCAACGCCGCTGTTACATTAACCACCGCGCTCGATCCCGAAGCGCTGCTGGATTTCCTGCTGGCGACTGAACGTCGCTACGGACGCGACCGCAGCAGTGACCCTCCCGGAACCCCTCACGTCCCGGGCCCCCGCACCCTCGATCTGGATCTGCTCCTGTTCGATGACGTGGTGGTGAACTCGCCTCGTCTCACCCTTCCGCATCCTGCGCTGGCCGAGCGGCGATTCGTCCTCGCGCCACTGTCTGAAATTGCGCCTGGGCTCCGGCATCCAATAATCGGCAAAACCGTCGCAGAGCTGCTGGCCGCACTGCCGGACGATGGACCCAACCGCTGCGACGCGGTGCGGAAGATATACTCGCCGCAAGCCCGTCCCTGAATCGAATGCCTATGTGTCTACGGACTGTTTTTGTCGCCGCATTCGCCCTGACCGTGGCTGCCACGGCATCCGCACAAGTGCGCGGTACGGTCCGCGACGCCCATGGATATCCCATCCCCTCCGCCACCATCAGCGACGTGGCCGGCAATCAACTCGCAGTCTCAGCCTCGGACGGCACCTTTACGTTATCGCAGCCTCCGGGCCAGATTGAAGTCGCTGCGTCGCATTATGTCGCAGTCGTTGTCACTATTAATTCAGGTCCTCTGAACGTTGTTCTCCGCCAGCCGCTCGAAACCGTCGTAGTCACTGCCTATCGTTCGGCACTCGGCAGCTCTGACAGTCCCGCCAGCACGCGCGTGCTCGACCAGCAGCAGCTCCAGCAGGCCGTCTCTCCCTCGCTCGATGGGAAATTGCGCGAGATTCCCGGATTCACGCTTTTCCGCCGCTCCAGCTCGCTGGTCGCCAATCCCACCACCGAAGGCGTCTCACTGCGTGGCCTCGGCTCGACCGCTGCGAGCCGCTCGCTTGTCGTTCTCGACGACATTCCGCTCAATGACCCCTACGGCGGATGGATCCACTGGGAAGAACTGCCGGAACTGTCGATCCACTCCATTGAAGTCGTTCGCGGCGGCGCGTCCGACCTCTACGGCTCCAGCGCCATCGGCGGGGTTATCAGCGTCATTCCGGTTCGTCCACAGACCACTGGCATGCAAATTGTCACCAGCGATGGATCGGAGAGCACCCTCGACGACGGCGCGCTGGCCACAGTCAAGCATGACGCATGGTCCGGCCTTGCCAGCGGCGGGCTCATCGCCACCGATGGCTACACACTTGTTGCGCCCAACCTGCAAGGCCCTATCGATCACCCGTCGAATGTCCACGCGCAGAATGGCCTCGCCGAAGTGGATCGCGTGCTTCCCCAGAACGGACGTCAGGACGGCCGCATTTTTCTGCGCAGCAACGTGCTCAATGAGATTCGCCACAACGGCACACTCGTGCAATGGAATTCCGACCGTCTGTGGCGCGGTGCAGCGGGGGCCGACTGGAGGGACTTTGCGCTGCGGCTCTTTGGCGACGACGAGCACTACCGGCAGACCTTCTCCAGCATCGCCGCGAATCGCGCCTCGGAGAAGCTGACGCGCTTCGCTTTCGACCCAGCCGATGAACTGGGCGCGGCCCTGCGCTGGCATCGCCCCATTGGCACGCACGCGCTCGCTCTGGCCGGCGCCGACACGCACGACGTCCGAGCTGAAGATGCGGAGCAGCTCTTCACCGGATCCGGCGGCACCCTCGACACTTCCGCGCGCCAGCGTCAAACCGGCGTATGGGGCGAAGCTCTCTTCACTCCGTCCCAATGGACGATCAGCGGCTCTGCGCGCGTCGACCATTTCTCGAACTTCGACGCCCGGCAGTTTTCGAGTTCGGCCGCGCCCGTCCAGCTTCCTGCGTTCAGCGAGAGCGTCTTCGATCCGCGCCTCGGCCTGGTGCGGCGAATCACTCAATCGCTGGCGTGGAACGCTTCCGGCTTCCGCGCCTATCGCGCACCTACAGAAAATGAGCTCTACCGCACTGGTCAGGTCGGTCAGCAGGTGACCGAGCCTAACGCCAATCTGCGTTCCGAGCGCGCCACCGGCTGGGAGACGGGCTTCCAGGAGGACATTCGGCGCTACGGCTCCAGCCTGCGCGCCAGCTATTTCTGGACGCAGGTCAACCGGCCCATCACCGCGCTCACCCTCAGCGTGACGCCCACAGAAGAATTGCTCAAGCGTGAAAACCTTGGCCAGATCGAGAGCCGCGGTGTCTCCCTCGACTACGCCATGCAGCCCGCCTCGTGGATCGGCATTGACGGCGGCTATCAATTTGCCAACGCCACTGTGACAAAATTTGCACCGCAGCCTGCGCTGATCGGCAAATGGATTCCCCAGGTTCCGCGCAATATGGCGACGACGCAGGTTCGGTTTACGCGGCCTCGTATCGGAGTGCTCAGCGTCCAGGGCCAGCTCACGGGCCGCCAGTTCGACGACGACGCCAACGCGTATCTGCTCCACAGCTATTTCCGTCTGGACGCGTACGGCGAGCACAACATCGGCCGGCGCGTTGTCGCGTTTGCCTCCGGAGAAAATCTCTTTGACCGATCGATTGAAGTGGGGAGGACGCCGATCCTCACGCTGGGAACGCCACGGCTGGCGCGGGTGGGGTTGCGGCTGAATTTCGGCGAATAACGACGCCGGCCAACCAGACAAAGGCCGTCACTACGTTCCGGAACGCGCAGCAACACGCCGCGCATAATAAAGCGCCCACGCGATCAGAACAAACTGCAGCGGAATCCGCGCCCATAGCAGCCATTCGGGCACTTCGGAAAAACGCCCAGGATGACGGAGCATGAAGACATGCACATCGAAGAAGACCACCAGCATCAGCGCGATGCCGACAGCGGAGAAACGCCGCGTCGCCGGCAGCAGCAGACCCAGCCCGCCGAGAATCTCCGCCACTCCGCTCAGCTTTACCAGCGCCAGCGGGTGCGAATAATGATCCGGCATGATGTGCAGGTAAAAATGCTGGCGCCAGAAATGGTTAATCCCGCTCGCGACGTAGAAGAGGGACTGGGCAATCAGGCTCGCTCGTGCAGCGCCCTTCAGCACTTGCTCTCAATCATCGCCGCCACGCCTGCGCCAATCACCGCCAGCGACGGATCCTCTGGCAACATTTCCACTATGTAGTTCTGCAGCGGGCTCATCTTGATCGCGTCGTACAGGTATTGCTTCAGCCGTGGCAGCTCCAGCCGCTGAATGTCGCGCCCCGTGTAGTAGAACCGCCCCGGCCCTTCCAGATGAACCATCGACGCCGTCGCCGCGGCCAGAGCGCGATGCCACAGCTCCACAAACTCCGCGCACCGCTTGTCGCCCTTCTTCGCCGCGGCGAACACCTCGTCCGGCTCCATGTCGAGAAAGCGCAGCCGCATCGCCCGGTACCCCATGATGCCTTCCAGATGTCCTCGCCCGCCGCAGCCGCAATACTTCTCCTTTGCATCGAGCGTGACCACCATGTGTCCGCCTTCCCATGGCCCCTCGGTCCATGGGTAGCGCCCGAAACCGATGCCGTTGCCGATCGTCCATACGCGCACCTGGCGATTCATCTGCCCTCGCGTCGCGGCAATGCCGGCAGCCACCGCATCCGCATCGTTGAAGACGCTCAGCTTCACATCGAACCCGCGCCTCTTCAGCCCCGCGCTCAGGGTGGCGCAGACCTGCGCGCCCTTCAGCTGCGGCAGATTCGGCGCGTCCAGCATCACTCCCTGGTGCACATAGCCCGGCATCGCCACGCCTACCGCGTCGAGGGTCGCGCCCGCAGGAATCATAGTGGCCACGGCGTCGCAGATGATCTCGCAAAGGCTCTCGGCAGGAACCTCGATGAGCCCGTTGGTGTCGTCGATGTTCTCCGGAAATTCCCTCAGCTCGCTTGTGAGCCGGTGATCCTCGACCAATCCCGCGATCACGTGGGTCGTCAGCACTGCGCCAACCGCTTTCGACATAAGTCCTCCGCCGCAGTCCTCCCGCAGCCTATCCCTCTAATCGGGCCAGCCGGTTGATGCCGTTAAACGCGGCGGCCTTGTAGCACTCGGCCAGGGTGGGATAGTTAAACACCGTATTGATGAAGTAATCGACGGTGCCGTTCAGCGACATCACGGCCTGGCCGATGTGCACCAACTCCGCCGCGTCTTCACCGATGATATGGACGCCGAGTACCTGCCGCGTCTCGCGATGGAAGATCAGTTTCAGTCGCCCCGTCGTGTCGCCGCGAATCTGTCCGCGCGCAATTTCCCGATAGTACGCCACGCCCACCTCGTACGGCACGTCCTCTTCGGTGAGCTGCTCCTCGGTCTTGCCGATGAACGAAATTTCCGGGATGGTGTAAATGCCGTACGGGTAAAAGCTGGGGTTCGAGATCACGTGCTCGTTGCCAAACGCGCGTTCCGCCGCGATCCTTCCCTGCTCCATCGAAACCGACGCCAGCGCGGGGAAGCCGATCACGTCGCCCACCGCGAAAACATGCGGCACCTTCGTCCGGAAATCCTTGTCCACCGGGATGCGACCACGATTGTCGGCTTCAATCCCCGCCGCTGCGAGGTTCAGCTCGTCGATGTTGCCCTGGCGTCCGACGGCGTACAGCAGCGCATCGCCGGACATCTTCTTCTTGCTCTCGAGATTCGCGACCACCGCGCCGTCGGCGATCTCTTCCACGCTCTCCACTTCTTCTCCCAGGCGCATGGTCACGCGGCTGTCGCGCAGATGGTAGCTCAGAGCCTCGATGATCTCCTGATCCGCAAATTCCAGCAGCCGCGGCCGCTTTTCGATCAGCGTCACGCGCACTCCCAGGGCCGCGAACATGCACGTATACTCGACGCCGATCACGCCCCCGCCGACCACGATGAGGCTCTTCGGCAAATCCACCAGCTCCATCACCTGATCGCTGTTGATGATGGTCCTGCCGTTCACCGGCACCTTAGGCGAGGCAGCTGGCCGCGTGCCCACCGCGATGATGATGTTGTCGGCCTCGTAGCTGTTCGATCCGCGCACGCCCTGCACGTGGACGTGATGATCGTCTTCAAAACGCGCCACCCCGTTGAAGATTTCCACTCCGTTGCGCGAGAGCTGGGCCTCGGTCACGTCGATCTCGGTCTTGATGACGTGCTGCACGCGAAAGGCAAGATCGGCCATAGTGATCTTTTCCTTTACGCGATAATTCATCCCGTAGATCGAGCGGTAGTTGTAGCCCGAGAGATGCAGCACCGCTTCGCGCATCGTCTTGCTGGGGATGGTGCCGGTGTTGATGCACACGCCGCCCACAACGCTCCGCATCTCGACGAGCGCCACATGCTTGCCCTTCTTGACCGCGGAAACAGCCGCGCGCTGCCCGGAAGGGCCCGAACCGATGACGAGCAGATCGTATTTCGCCATGTCAGATGAAACCCGGGCTGCGAGCGGGCCAAGCCAGGTCCGTGCTCATCTTACAATCCTGGAAGAGCACGCGGTGTGAATACACTCTTACACTAATTCCTGGGATGCTGCTCTACGCCATCACGAACCGGAGGCTGCTCGACGGCGACGAGGGCGCCAGGCGCGATCGTCTGGTGGAGCTTGCGGGGTCATGGGCGCTGGGCGGCGTCGACACTATCCAGGTTCGCGAAAAGGACCTGCCGCTCTCCGAACTCCAGCCCCTCGCCGCCCGCATTGTTGAAGCCGTGCGTGCCGCAGATAACGAGGCCGGGGGCCGAACGCGCGTCCTCGTCAACGGTCCCGCTCGGCTCGCGCTCGACGCGGGAGCCGACGGCGTGCACCTCCACGCCAACTCCGGTCCCGCGGCGGTGCGTGCGGCACAGCAGGTCTATGCCCGCGCCGGACGCGACGCGGTGGTGAGCGCAGCCTGCCATTCGCCGGAAGAAATCCGCCAGGCTGCCGGCGCCTCGCTGCTGCTGTTTTCTCCGATCTTCGAGAAAGTGACGGCGGAGGGGCCGACCCGCGGACAGGGGCTGGCGGCTCTGCGCGCGGCCGTCGACATCGCGAAGCCGATTCCTGTGTTGGCTCTGGGCGGCGTGACAGAAAAGAACGCGGCCGCCTGCGTGCAGGCCGGCGCGGTTGGAATCGCCGCTATCCGCCTCTTCCTCAGCGATGCATGGCGCGCGCTTCTCGATGGCGGACGCGCCTCGCAAACCTGAATTCGCAACCCTGAATCTGCGACTCTGACCCTGCGCAGCATTCGTGCGACTATCGTCGTGATGCACCATCCAATTCTGCAATGCCCACGTCGCTAAACGGTCAGCGTCCCCATGTTCCCGGGTGGTGCGCTTCCCCCGCCGAACACCGACGCAGAGTCGGCCGGGGCTTCGGCTACGTCGCGTGCGCGCTCGCCGGGTGCTGCTGGGGCACGGGATTCTTCTTCGGCAAAATCGCCTTCACGCGCCTGGGCGTTGGCCACTACGTCCTTTATCGCTTCATATTCGCGTGTCTAGGACTTCTTCCCATCGTGGAGTGGCCCCACTTTTCGCGGCACGAATGGAAGCTGCTGCTGATCGGCGCCTTCCTCGGCGTCCCTCTGCAGTTCATGATTCAGTTTGAAGGCCTCAAGCTGACGACCGTCTCGCACGCGGCGCTCATGGTCGGGACCATGCCCGTCATCCTCGCCGCCGGAGCTACGCTCTTCGCCCACGAGCGCCTCGACGTCAAGGGTTGGCTCGCGCTCTTCGCATCGACCACCGGAATTGTCCTCATCGTGCTGAGCGCCAGCCACGGCACAATAGGGGGCGGCAGCATCCGGGGCGATCTGCTCGTCGTCGCCTCGCTCCTCATCGCTCTCGGGTGGGTGCTCATCAACCAGCGCCTCATGGTCATGGGCCGGTCGCCCATGGCAGTCACTTCGTGGACCCTCCTGACGGGCGCAGCCATGCTCGCGCCCTGGGTGCTGCTGCGCGACGGCCTCCCTCCCGTGCGCGGACTTGGCTGGCATGTCTGGTTCGCGGTTGGGGCCAGCGGTCTGCTCTGCACCGCCGCTGCTACGCTGCTGTGGAACTGGGGCATCCATCGCGTGCCCGCCTCGCGCGCCGGCGTGTTTCTCAACATTGAACCGGCTCTCGGATCCATCCTCGGAGTTACCGTTCTCGGCGAGCGCCTTGGCCCGGGCGCCTGGATCGGCGGCGCGCTGATTGTCTCGGCGGTCATCGTCCTTACCACGACTGGCCGATCGTCGGAACCCGAGGTCGTTGTGAGCTGAGCCGTCCTTCTTCGAACCATCTGCGTCCAGGCTCCCCCGTACAATTGGAAATCTCCAAAACTGAATCCACGGAGATCTCGATGCTCCGCTCCCAGCGTTCCGTCTCTTCGAGTTGTCTCTTCCTGCTGCTACTGGCCGCCACCGCTCACCCCCAGCAGCATCCCATCGCCCTCAAAGGCACGCTCGTGACCCCCGACGACGTGATCCCCGACGGCACCGTGCTCATCGAGCATGGAATTATTCGCGAAGTCGGCGCGCACATCGTCCTCCCCGCAAACACAATCATCGCGAACACCGGCGGCATCATCGCTCCCGGCCTCGTTGACCTGCACAACCACCTCACCTGGAACATATTCCCGCGCTGGAAGCCAACTCAGGAATTCGGTAGCCGCTACGACTGGCAGGCGAAGCCTGTCTACAACCTCCTCATGTCCGCCCCGCACACCGCGCTCGTCAACGAAGGCCTCGAGTGCGATGCCGAGCGCTATGCGGAAGTGAAAGCCATCACCGAAGGCGAGACCAGCGTTGTGGGCGGCAGTACAAACCATCCCGAGTGCAATCGTGGCCTCGCCCGCAACCTCGACGATCCGGCGGAGTTGAGCGCCATCCCGGGAGTGAGCAGCGTCGAACACGGCCCCATCCTCTACAACGTCTTCCCACTCCAGATGACTGAGTCGGAGTTCGCCGACGCCAGGAGCGCGCTGGACGCCCAGGGTGCGCTGCTCATCCATCTCGCCGAGGGCGCGCCCAACGACGCCTCGGCCGCTCGCGAATTCACCATGCTGAAAGGCCGCGGCCTGTTCCGCCCCGGCGTATCGCTCATCCACGCGGTCGCGCTCAAACCCGAAAACTTCGCCGAAATGAAGGACGCAAACGTCGGCTTCATCTGGTCGCCTCGCAGCAACATCGAGCTCTACGGCGGAACCGCCAACCTGCCCGCAGCCCTCGAAAGTGGCGTAACCATAGCTCTCGCCCCTGACTGGAGCCCCACCGGCAGCGATGGTCTCATCGGCGAGCTGCAATACGCGGCAGCCTGGAATGCCGCGCAGGGCTCTCAGCCACTTAAGCCGCCCCTCACCGATCGCCAGCTCGTCGACATGGCTACCGTCAGCGCCGCGCACCTGGTTCATCTCGACGGTTTGCTCGGCCGCCTTGAGAAGAATCACGCCGCCGACATTCTCGTCGTGCGTCCGCACAGCCGCCGGCCCAAAGGCGACGCATGGTGGTCCCTCGACCACGCCTCGCCCGAAGACGTCGAGCTGGTCATCATCGCCGGCGAACCCGTCTACGGCGACCCCGCTCCCATGCAGCAGCTTGCCGGTGGCGCGCCCCTCGAATCGCTGACCATCTGCGGCGCCGAGAAGCGCATCTCCTTCGCCAGCGAGCCCCAACCCCAGCCTAGCTTCGCGGAAACCGAGGCGCGCCTCCAGACCGCACTCCGCGAATGGGGACGCAATCTCGCGCCTCTCGCCGAATGCGCGCAGTGAATACAGCCTGCACCGGCCACCCTGTGCTCTTTACCGTGTACCCTGCACCCTGTACCCTGTTTCCTAGAGTGGTCGAGCTAGTTCCATCCATACTGTCTGCGGATTTTGCCCGCCTGGCCGACGAAGTTGCCGCAGCCGAGCGCGGCGGCGGCAGCGTCATCCACGTCGACGTCATGGACGGTCATTTTGTCCCCAACATCACCATTGGCCCGCCCATCGTCGCCTCTCTCCGCAAGCACACGAGGCTGCCTCTCGATTGCCACCTGATGATCGAGAATCCCGACGACTTCATACCCGCCTTCGCCGACGCCGGCGCAAACTGGGTCAGCGTGCACTACGAGGCTTGCCCGCACCTTCATCGCACCCTCGAGCACATTGCCGAGCACGGTATGCAGCCTGCCGTGGTCATCAATCCCGCCACCGTGGTCGACCTTCTTATCCCTGTGCTGGGTATGGTGCACCACGTTCTCGTGATGAGCGTGAACCCCGGCTTCGGCGGCCAGCGGTTCATCCCATACTCCCTCAACAAGATCCGCCGCCTCAAAGAACTTCGCCAGGAACTGGGCCTGAGTTATAGGATTGAGGTGGACGGCGGGGTTGCTCACGATACAGTGAGCAGCGTCGTCGAAGCCGGAGCCGAGTTGCTGGTCGCCGGCAGCGCGGTTTTCGGCGAGGGTCACCCGGAGCGGGACGCGCGCAAGCTGCTCGATCAGGCGCAGCGAGCCGCTCTCCAGGCCGCGTAGCAAATTTCATATCCGGCACGGGTCTTCGCAGACCATCCCGTGGCGGCACGATGTTCAGGTTGGCGTCTGCGACGAGGTGTTATGAATCGGTTGGTCATTCGTATTTCGGCAGTTTGTCTGGGTGCTGCGATCGCGTTTTCCTCTCCCAACGCCTTCGCGAAGAAACCGAAGAAAAAGAAGAACGTCGACCTCACCGCCAATCCCCTGGCGAACGTGAACTCGAAGCAGCCTGACAAAGAGCTGTACGACAAAGCTATGTTCGCCATGAAGAAGGGCAGGTACGACGTGGCCCGCCTCGACCTCCAGACGCTGCTGAACACGTATCCCGACTCCGAATACGACATGCGCGCCAAGCTGGCCGTGGGCGACACCTGGTTCAAAGAAGGTGGCTCCGCCGCCCTGACTCAGGCCGAGTCCGAATACAAGGACTTCATCACCTTCTTNNCACGCCGAGCAGGAATACCGCACCATGCTGGAGCAGTTTCCGGATTCACCGCTCATCCCACGCGCAAAGCAGAAGCTGCGCGAGGTTCAGGAAGTTCTGGCCCAGCGTCAGTTCGAGATTGGCGAGTTTTATGCCTCGCGCGAACAGTGGGCCGCGTCCATTGCCCGCCTTCAGACCGTCGCCGACAGCTACCCGCTCTTCAGCCACAGCGATCAGACCCTCATCACCATCGGCGATGCCTATGCCACCGAGGCGCAAATGATTTCGCGCTCAAAGATACCGCCGAAGGCCAGAGCCGAACTGGCGCGGTATTATGACGACCGCGCCGCGGCCAACTGGTCCCGGGTTGTCTCGCGTTATCCGCTGGCTCCCCACGTGGAAGACGCCAAAGACCGGCTCATCGCCATGGGCAGGCCTATTCCCGACCCCAGCCCTCAGGCACTCGCCGAGAACCAGGCTGAGGAAGACAGCCGCGTCAACGTGAAGCTCGGCTCCAGAGCGGTGCAGCTCCTGGGCCGCGGCCCCAACACCGTCAGGGCCTCCCGCGTCGGGGAACCGCCTTTGAACAGTCCCACTCCTATTGTTGCGCCCGACGTTGTGAAAGAGAGCGCGACCGCATGGGCTGAGGCGCAGCTGGGCAAGCCCATTACCGGGTTGGTTGGGGGCACACCCTCTCCATCGACCAGCGGCGGCTCCGGCGCGATGAGTGCGACGATCGAAAACGGCGGAGCGCCGAGCACGGATCGCCCAACGCAGAAGATGACCTTTGAAGAGGTGCCTGACGCGTCGGGAAGCTCGGGCAGCACCGTCACCGTTGAGGTTCCTGGCCCATCCGCCGGCGGCAACGGTGGCGCAGCGGCCACGCCAGACGCCGGTGGTTCCGGCAACGGTGAACCAGCCGCAGCTTCGCCCGCAGGCGAGAGAGCCGTGGAGGGAGCTGCCGGATCACCCGCGAATGAGGCGGTTCCCGCCGCCAATACTCGCACCCTTGTTGCCCCCGTGGGCCCTGTCAACACCCAGCCCCTGCCTGCTGTCGATAAGCCGGCCGAAGCTCCACAGCAGCTTAACCAGGTGCCCGCGGGTGGGAACGCCCAGGTCGCGACAGGAGCCAACGCCAGCGGCAAGCCCACCAATAAGAAGAAAAAGGCGCCCTACGACAAGAAGGACGAGTCATCCAGCAAACACAAAAAGAAGACCGGCCTCGATAAGGTGAACCCGCTATAAAAATGCGGGGCGATTGAATGGGGAGGCCGCCTGCGAAGGCGGCCTTTCTGCTGCTTACAGCCTCATACCGTCCACTGCATCGAAAATTCAAACGTTATATTGTGAAAAGGGAATGCCCCAGCAAGCCAAATCCACCCTCGAGAGCGACGCCGCAATGACAACGCGCCGCGAACTCCCCAAGGCCTACGACCCCGCTGCCATCGACGCGCGCTGGGCCGCGTATTGGGTCAACGAGCGCCTCTTCGAGGTCAAAACGCCCCCCGCCGGATCTGACGTTCACGCCTTCACCGTCCTGCTGCCCCCGCCCAACGTGACCGGCAATCTCCATATGGGGCACATGTTCGAGCACACCGAGACGGACATCCTGGTCCGCTGGCATCGCATGCGCGGCGAGACCACCCTCTGGGTCCCCGGCACCGACCACGCTGGCATTGCCACGCAAATGCTGGTCGAACGGCAGCTGACCTCCGAAGGGACTTCTCGTCAACGGTTGGGTCGTGAGGCTTTCGTTGAGCGGGTCTGGCAGTGGCGGAAACACTACGGCGGCGCCATCCTCGCCTCGATGAAGCGCATCGGCGACAGCGTCGACTGGTCGCGCGAGTACTTCACCATGGACGACAATCTCTCCGTCGCAGTCCGCGAAGCCTTCGTCCGCCTTTATGAAAACGGCCTCATCTATCGGGGCGCCTACATCGTCAACTGGTGCCCACGCTGCCAGACCGCCATCAGCGATCTCGAAGTCACGCACGAGGAACAGCAGGGCAAGCTATGGGAGATTCGCTACCCCGTCATTGGCTCGCCCGGCGAATTCCTTACCGTCGCGACCACGCGCCCCGAGACGATGCTCGGCGATGTTGCTGTTGCTGTGAACCCGCTCGACGAGCGCTACACGCATCTTCACGGAAAGATGCTGCAGCTTCCGCTCACCGGGCGTGAGATTCCGGTGAGCGTCGACGACTGGGTCAAGTCCGACTTCGGCACCGGCGCTGTGAAGGTCACGCCCGCCCACGATGCGAACGACTTTGCGATGGGCCAGCGGCACAACCTGCCAGCGATCTCCGTGATGGACGAAACCGCGCACATGAACGCCGAGGCCGGCCATTACGCGGGTCTTGACCGCTACGAGGCGCGCAGGAAAATTCTCGAAGACCTTGACTCCCAGGGTTTACTCGGCCAGGTCCGCGATCACGTCAACGCCATCGGAAAATGTGCCCGCTGCCAGACCGTCGTGGAGCCGCGCCTCTCCACGCAGTGGTTCGTCGCCGTCAACAAGAAGCCGAATAACGGGGGGGATTCGATGGCAGAGATGGCCATCGCCGCAGTCAAATCCGGCCCTGACGGTGTCAAACCCATTCGTATCACGCCGGAGAATTACGAGAAGATTTACCTCGAGTGGATGACCAACATCTATGACTGGTGCATCTCGCGCCAGCTTTGGTGGGGCCATCGTATTCCAGCGTGGCACTGCGCAAACTGCAAGCAGATGACCGTCGCCCGCCAGGATCCCACGCATTGCGCCCGCTGCGGCAGCGACCAGATCACGCAGGAAACCGACGTCCTCGACACGTGGTTTTCGTCGGGGCTGCTGCCTGTCACCGTCTTCGGATGGCCGCCGCCGTCGGGCCAGTCCACGCCCGATCTCGACGCGTTTTATCCGACTTCGCTGCTCGTCACCGGCTTCGACATTCTGTTCTTCTGGGTCGCGCGCATG
>PMSS01000482.1:0-486 GCA_003167515.1 Acidobacterium sp.
GTAGCCAGTAGCCAGTAGCCAGCAGTCAGTGCGTTCTCTCCACGAGGTACCGCGCCACAGCCTTCAATCCTTCTGCTGACTCGCCGTACGGTTCCAATGCCGCAAACGCTTCGTTGATCAATCGGTTCGCGTCCCTGCGCGAAGCTTCGACCCCAAACACCGCTGGCCACGTAGCCTTGTCGCTCGCCACATCCTTGCCCGCCGTCTTGCCCAGATGCTCCGAATCCTGGGTCATGTCGAGGACATCGTCTACAATCTGGAACGCCAGACCCGCCTTCGTGCCGAACTCTGTCAGACGGGCGGCGTCCTCGGCACCCGCTCCCCCGTAAATCCCGCCAGTCACAATGCTCACTCGGATCAGCGCTCCTGTCTTGGCCCGATGAATCGCCGCCACACTTTCCGCAGTCGGCTTCGTGTGCTCGCCCTCAAGATCCAGCACTTGCCCGCCAATCATCCCTTCCACTGTGCCGGTCGCCTCGGCGATCA
>PMSS01000482.1:500-26117 GCA_003167515.1 Acidobacterium sp.
CGGCAGGTCGTCGTGGATCAGCGAATAGGTATGGAGCATCTCGATCGCGGCACCCAGGTCCTCAACCCCGCGCGGCAGTCCGGAAGCTCCATGCACGAAGCTGATCGTCCGCGCCGCCTCCATCGCCAGCACAGGACGCAGCCGCTTTCCCCCCGCAAACACGCTGTGCCGCATGGCTCCGTGAATGGACGCCGGCGTCACAGTCACCGCGGGCAGCAGCCGTTCCAGCGCGCGATCCGTGCGCTCCACACCCTCACGCAAAATTTCCTGTACGTCAACCTGCATCTCGATCATCGTGCCGGAACTTCTTTCGCCTTTCGCCGGTCGCCTTTCGCCTTTCCAGCCATCCCAATGTCAGTGTAATCGCCAACGCACCCAGCGAAACTCCGTCTCCAGCCCATTGATCGGTCGTCCTCCGCCAGCGCACATCGATTTGATTCGCACCGGCCTCCAATGGAATCGACATCAGCCCATCGCCCCGCTGCGCCCGATCTCGTATCTCCACCCCATTGCGCGTCACCTGCCACGCCGGATAATTCATCAGACGCAGCACCGCAAAAGCCGGACCCGGACTGGTCACCATCACGGATCTTCGCTCCGAATCCCAGCGCTCAATCTTCACGTCGGCAGCCATCTCTGGCGGAGGACCCCCTCCCCCGCCAGGACCTGTCAGCCCCGCATCCGCCGCGCTCAAAACCGAAACCGCCGGAAGACTCTGTTGCATTTCACTGTTATCAGCGCCTTGCGGAGTGTATTCGTCCGTGCCTTCAAAACCGTTCTCATGAAACGTCGCAATCTGCGCATCGACATTGTCTTCTTCGTCGCAAGGCTGCCAGAACAACATCGAAGACAAAACTGACATACCGCCCGCGAGCAACAGCATCAAGGCCGCCCGCACCGCAATAGCCCGCCGCGTCGCCGCTTCCCTCCGCAATGCGAGTCCCGCCAGCGCCGCAAAAACCATCCCACTCACCAGCATCCATCGCCAGGGAAACTGCAGGTACTTCAGCTCGGGAGTGAGCCGCCATAAGACGTCGCTCCATCGAAGTTGCAGTCCGCAAACGCCCGCGCCCACCACCACCAGCGGCATCCAGATCGCTTTCCGCTTGTTGCGCGCCAGCCACGCCGCCGCCAGCGCACCAATCGTCAGCGCCACCACAATCCACGAAACAGTCCGCAGCACCTGATTGTGATAAATCACATCGAAGTGTTCGTCCGCAGGCACGCCGAGCAGGCTCACAAAGCAAAATGGAAAACTGTCCTCCACCCGCATCAGCGGCCCAATCGCCCGCCCAATTTCCACCCATCGCTGCTCATAGAACGCCGGAACCAGCCAGAATCCCGCCAGACCCAATCCCAGCGCGATCGCGCCAGTAGCACGACCTACCAGCTGCCAGCTCTTCTCCGGCACAGCAGCCACGGCCACCAGAACGGCGAGCATGTAGCATCCCATCACTGCCGCCGGAGCATTCGTAAGCCAGATCGCCGCTACCGTCAGCGACAAGGGAATGAACGCCCGCTTCTCGCGCAGCACGTACAACACCAGGAGAGGTATCCACGTCGCCGCCAGCAGCTCGGCCAGCGCTCCGCGCTCATAAACCACGAACATCATGTATGGATTCACAACGTAGAGGCAAGCCGCCAGCGCCGCGTTATCTTCAGCCATCCATTCGCGCGCCATGACGCGGAAGCTGAATCCCGCGCCCAGCAGCGCGATCATCGTGAACGCAACGGGCGTCCACGTCCAGGGCAGCAAAGCGCCCAGCAAACCACCCAAAGCCCAGCTCAGCGGTGGATAAAAAACGAAGCGCGGCTCACCCGCAAGATAATTTGCCGACCCGGCCCAGTGCGGATAGATCACACCCTGTCGCCAGTGTGCGACCACATCCAGCCAGTTCTGCAGATGAAAGTCGAAATCCTGCCCGCAGGACGTCCCGTGCCAAGCCAGCGGCAGAACGGCGATTCCGACCACTGCGAGGAGCAGCGATCGCCTGGGCGTCGCGCGGGTTGCGTCGCTTGCTGGACTCGCCGGAAACCGGAACCAGAATCTCACCCTCTCAGGGCTCCAGCCGCAGCGTGTGCGCTGTTGCCGCTGTGACCGCCAGTTCGCTGAAGGGCAACGCGAACGTTTTGCCGTTGTACCAGTAAGCCCACTGGTCACGATAGTACGGGCTCAGCGGATCGCCCGACTCTCCCATCGTGATGTCCTCTGTCGCCCCATCCACATTCGACCAATCGATCGTGAAGCGCTGCGACGGCCCAAAAGCCCGGCCCACCTGCTTCACCGTCGATGTGTCGCCGGACTGCGGCTGCACTCCGGTTCCCGTCCAGTTCTTAAACCAGGGCAGCAAGCCGAACAGCGGGTGCTCCACATCGACCGGATGCACATACCCATACCGCCATTGGCGCAGATCGCTCGGTGCGCCACCTTGCGCCAGGCCCTGCCGCACCATATCCGCCAAAAAATCGTCCCAGCTTGCGTACTGAGCTGGCAGCCACGCCGAGGGTTCGTTCATCAGAATCTGTTCGCCCGCGAAAAGGCTCTCCGCCCAGTGATACAGCCTCCAATCATCGCCCAGCTTTGGCTTCAGCAACATCGGATAAAACGCCGCCTTCGCCGACGCGACAATTGCCGCCGGCGCCGAGTCCACCGTCACCGCGCCATCCCACGAGCGCAGCAGGTCCGCCGCCTGGCGCAGCCGCGCATCGGTGCGGCTCGCATGATCGATCCCGTACGCCAGCCGCTGCGCAATCTCCTGGTCCAGCTCCGAATAGATGTCCGTCTGCAACGTCAACATGTCCTGCTGGGTCAGCTTGCTCTTCGGCCCCAACCATTTCCAGATGCGCTCGTTGCGGTAGGGATCGGCCCACTCGAGCGTGATTTCCGGCAGCGCCGCAGTCGGCGTTGCCGGGGCCGGGGTTGCGGTTGATGAACCCGCCGCCGCAGACGCGCCCGCAGCGGCCGGAGCAGGCGCGTTGGGGTTCGGCGTCACCCGCGCATTCGCCGTAGCCAGAATCCCCCCCGGCGGATCGAAAGCCGAAGGCATCTGATCAAGCGCGACATATCCCTGCCACTCATGCTGCTCATCCGCAATCGGTAAGCCCGACAATCCACCCGGCCGATACGGAATGTACCCCGCGGCCTGATATCCGATGTGTCCCTGGTCATCCGCGTACACCACATTCTGCGTCGGACCCCACCATTGCCGCAGCGCGTTGCGAAAATCCGTCCAGTTCGCTGCCGTATTCATAGCCAGCAGCGGATACCCGCTTGCCTTCGGATCGTAGACCCCCCATTTCAGAGTCAGCACGCGTTTCTCGCCAGGTATGAGTGGTGTAATCACCACCCCATGGGCCGTGCGCGCCACGTCTGCCGTGACATCGCGGCCACCTCTTACGTGGATGGACTCCTGATCGTGCTCGATCGAGTGCCACGCCCCGTCCGCGCCCTGGTACTGATCCTGTCCGTTCACCCGCTCCACATAAATGTCCTGGGTATCGCCGTAGAGCGCCGTGAATCCCCATGCCACATGATCGTTGTGTCCTGCTACCACCAGCGGAAGCCCCGGCACCGTAACGCCCGTCACGTGCAGTCCCGGCGCCTTCAGATCGTTCTCGTACCAGATATTCGGAATCTGCTGGTCGAGATGCATATCGTTCGACAGCATCGCGTGCCCGCTCGCTGTCCTCGATCCCGCCACCACCCACTCATTCGATCCCGGCGTACATCCCAGACAGCCTGCGGCGGATGATGCTTCGCGAACACGAAGGAGATCGAGTAATCCATCCTGACTTTCATCCAGCGGCACATCCGGAATATTCTGCTGCGGCGCGGTAATCGGCGCTTCGTTCGTAATCGGCGGCCGGTCACGCCACGATCCCGTCGGATACAGATCCGCCGCCAGCGTGGGCCCCAGCCGCGCCGTTATTCGTTCCCGCTCCAGCTTCTCCGTCCAGTGCTCGTCCAGCATCTGCACCATGCTCATCACCACCAGCATGGAATCCACCGGCTGCCACGGCTTAGGCTGATAGTGCAGGAGACGAAATTCCGCTGACAGCCGATCCTGATGCGAACCGATGAACGCATTCACTCCGCGCGCGTAATCGTCGAACAGCCTCCGCTGTTGATCGTCGAGGGTCGCCGTCAGGCGTTCCGCAGTCGCACGCATGGCCAGCACCCGCTGCTCCCGGTCGTGCTCCACCAGCTTTGAACCCAGAATCTCCGCGGCTTCGCCCGCCGCCATACGCCGCGCCATGTCCATTTGCCATAGCCGGTCCTGCGCCGTCACGTATCCCTGCGCAAACAGCAGGTCGTCCAGATTTGCCGCTTCGATGTGGGAAACACCGTGCTGATCCCGGCGCACCGTCACCGGCGCGCTCAGTCCGGGCGTCACAACGCTGCCATCCAGCTCCGGCAGCGACGACTGCATCTTGTGCTTCAGCCACACGCCGCCCGTCACCACGGCGCCGGCCACTGCCAGCAGGAAGAGCAGCAGCAGAAGCAGGAGCACGCGCAGCACCGGATGCCGGCGCTCCTGCCACTCTTCGAACTCGACACTTCTCCCGAGAGCCATCCGGGATTATTGTCGCAGAACGGGCAGTGGCCAGGAGCTGGGCATTGCTGCGCGCTAGTTGCTACTACTAGCTACGGGCTACTGGCTGCCTTTACATCGATCCCTGCTGCGGGCGGCTCGCGGGCGGGATAATGCCGTTCATGCGGAGGTAGACGCACATCTGGCCGTAGTGATCCATGGTGTGCATGATCATAAAGGCGACATCCGAAGTCCGCGTGATCTTCCAGTTCGGAGGCAGATTGGGCACGCTGCTGAAGGCGTTGTCGGTAGTGAGCGAGTTGGCGACGGTGTGGGCATAGGTATAGGAGTCCTTGAGGGCCTGGACGAGTTCTTCCTTGGATTTGAGGCCTTCGAGGGTTTTGGGATCGACTGCGCTGGGAACGCCGCTGGCCTTAAGCAGCGAGTAGTTTGCCTGGGCGAGGTGTTTGACCTGCTGGCCAAAGGTGCGAACGGTCTTGAACTCGCCGGTGGTGGGGACGAAGTCGTATTTGTCAGCGGGCATGGCTTCGGCAGCGCTGACTACTTCCATTTCGGTCAGGCTCAGGAGCGCGCCCATGGAATCGGCAGGCGAGTAGGATGACGGGGCGGCGGCGGGAGCGCCGGCGGCTGGGGCGGTTGCCTGCCCATTTTGGGCAAAGAGAAATGCTGGGGAAGCCAGCACGGTACACACTGCCAGAATCACGCTTCGGCGTGCTTGCATAAGGACTCTCCTCTGAGCGGCTCTCGACCGCGGCACCAAGCCTACCAGAATGGCCGGTGAAAGGTGTCAAGCCGGTTGATTCTCCAGCCTGCTTCTAAACTGAATCTATGAACGGCCTCGGTCGCGCCCTCATAGGCATCGGCCTGCTCATCGCCGCAGTCGGCGCTGTGGTTCTGCTGCTGGGAAAAACCGGCTTGCCCCTGGGTCGACTCCCCGGCGATCTGACGTGGCGCGGCAAACACACGACCGTTTATTTCCCGCTGGGGACGTCGATCCTGCTCAGCGTCGTGCTGTCGTTAGTGTTTTGGCTGCTGTCACACCTTCGGCGGTAAAATCATAGGGAAAACACCACGAGCGTTATGACTTCCGAGAAGAATCCCGCGCCGCGCTACCGCAATGGCATTCGGCTGCTGCCAGTTAGACCGGACCGGTGGTCCGGTGACGCCTGAAATGGTGAAGCGCCTCATGGAAGAACTGGACGAGCTTGACATGCTAAGGGCGATGAATCCCAACGCCGACCTGCCACGTTAGAACAACCGGCCAAAAAAAGGGCCCCTCGGGGTGAGGGGCCAATCTGCCTTGGTTCTCTCGTTGTGTGAGAGCTTGATTGCGCCTGCCTTCTTACTGAGGCTGGGCCGTTGGCTGCGACGCAGCACCCTGAGGGGAGGGCTGCGCGGAATTCTGCTGCGTCGCACCAATCGGTGAACTGCCATTCGGCGAGTTCAAGGCCGCTAAACTGTTTGCCATAAGGCTCACGCGAACGATGCTGCCCGGCTTCGCTTCGGAGTTGTCATCCGAACTGATCGGCGCGTTGCCCATGGCCACTTCATGGATCCGCCATACTGGAATCTGGTGTTCTGCCAGATACCGCACGACAGCTTCAGCCATGTGCTGTGAATTTGCCATGCCCACCGTACCGCGTGAGCGCGAATACCCTTCCACTTCCACTACGTAACCCTTCTGTCCCTGCAGCTGGCTAACAACCTGATCCAGCGCTTCCTTCGCCTTATCGTTCAGGACCGTCTGACCCGGACGGAAGTGGATGTCGGTGTTCGTGATCGGGTGATACTGATCCAGATTCGCAACCGTCTGGCCCAGCTGCGCCGTCTTGTCGCTCGCCTGCTGCGCGGTCTGCTGCGCCTGGCCAGCTGTCTGGGTCGCCGCGGAAGCTATCTGGTTCGCCTGATCGGCCGTGGACTGCGCGGCGTGAATGCCGTTCTGCGCGCGCTGATCGACGTCCTTAATGTCGTTGGCGTTCTTCGCCTGCAACTGATCCAGTTCGTTCAGCCGATCCTTCACCGGATCCAGCTGCCGGTCAACCCACTTCTTGCGGGCGAACGGATTCACGTGCCCCCAGAAGCCCTCATTGGACTTCTCGGGCAGCGGAGCCTTGCCTGTACCGGTCTGGGGGTTGGTGTTCTGGGTCTGGTCCTGAGCATTGGCATTCGTGGAGGCACCGGTTTGAACTTGCGGCTGTTGCCCCGAGGAGGTGGACTGCGCGACCGCTGGCAACCCGAGACTCGCCGCAACCAGCAGTACAGTAATGGAACCGGAATTCAATCTCGTTTTCATAGTTTTTTTCTCTGTGTACAGGAACTTCGAAGGCTGCAGCGCCCCCTGTTGCACCGAGATAAAGAGCACACACCATGCCAAACCGCTCACCGATCCAGGCAGGCCATTAAGCCCAATTAAATCAACGTTTCACAGAGAGGCCAAGCCAGGCCAGATCGGCGCTGGCCCTGTAAAAAACGCACATTCCGCTGGGATAGGGAAGAAATTACGTACACAGGGGCTGTCCAGCAACGTCTACCGACCGACCACCTCAATGATCCGGATTTCCGGGTAATTCTGATTCCAGTCCTGCGCCACATGATCGAAGATCAGCCGAAACTCCCGCCTCTCTCCGGGCCGGATCGGCGCGGCGCTCACTGGCTGCGTATCCACATAGGGCTGGCGCGTCCGGATCAGGTTCAGCGGCATGGTCTCCTTCTGCACCAGTTGGTTTCCAATGTCCCGAAACGCTACTTGCACCGTGATCCCGCTGACCGTCTTCGCGCCCTGATTCGTGATCTGTCCATCGATATACGTACTCTGCGATCCGACCATGCTGCCTGCCTGGCTCATTTGCAGATTCGTAATCGGCAGGCTTGCCGCGTAGGGGTCGGCAGGCGCCAGTCCCGCTCCCCCTGGATTGGAGGGCTCCCGGTGACGCCCCAGGGTAACCAACAACAAGATTACGATCAGAACGACTCCGCCAGCGACGATCCACGGCAGCGGAGACCGCGGTTCAGGAGCCTCCGGCCCATCGGGTCGAAACAGTCCGGGCTCAGAACCAGGTGCGCTCATCGAGCCGATTGTAACTCCGCCATTAACGCAATCCGAGGCGCATCTTCGTGCGTACTATTCCCAGAAGGTAACCACGAGGGCACACCCATGCCGGAATATAAATAATTTCCTCATGTTCCGAGTCATGCTTGCCGAAGAATGAGTCTAAGCAGACAGTTGATTTCCCCCGCGAGGCCGAGCATGAACTCCGTCCCTCAAACGCCGTGTAAAGAGCTCCAGAGCTCGAGTCGCAAACAGGATTACGCCTACCCTATCGCAGCTGCCGCAGCAGCCCTCTTTTTGTTGCTGACCTGGCTCACCGCGTGAGCAAGCCTTGATTTCATAGGGCCCGGTCGACTAGCCCCGAGCGATCAGTTCGCGGGGTCCGGATCGACCGGTTGTTTTGCGGCGGCCTCGCGAGCCAGCGCCCGCTTCATCATCACTTCCAGCGCCGATTTTTGCTCGCCGTATTCGGGATCGTTGATCTTCCCTTCCAGCCGCTCTACCTCGATTTGGAACAGCTCTTCCTTCAAAGCTGCGAGTGTTCCTGACGTCGCTCCCCCCATTTGTGGATGTTCGCTGGGCGCTCCGTTCGTAGCTGCCGCGACCAATCCCGCCCGATACGCCGTCGCCTTCACCCCGGCTGGCAGAGTCGAGGTCAACGGCGAAGGTTCTTCCGCCGCCGTCGCAGTTATCTGTCCCGGCTTTGCGCGCAGCAGGAACGCCGCCGCTATCACCATCGCCAGACCCGCTCCGCTCAGGATGTACCACTTGTATTTCTGCAGCGGATCCGGCGTGCCGATCGGCACCGCTCCGGCCACGCCACCACCCGGCCCGTTGGTCTGTGCCGCGGGCTGGTCGGGACCACCCTGCGCACCCTCGCCCGCTGCAAGGCCCATCGCGCCGCCCTGACCCTGGCCATTTTCGCCGCCCTGCCCGTTCTGCTGCTCCCGCGGCATCGAACCCGTCCCGGAAACCGTGAAGGCCAGCGACGAATCCGGCGTCACATTGGTGGCCAGGTAAGTCTGGACTCCAGGCCCGCTGGCGTCGGCGCCCAGAGCCTGGAAATCTTTCCCGCCGTCGAAGCTCATGCTCTTCGGCAACATCACCGCAACGTTCTCAGCGGGCAGCGTCACCTGCGGGTGCAGCACCACGCTGCCGTTGTAGGGCATTCGATAACCAATCTGGAAGCGCGTCTCACCTGGCCGCAGCGGAAAAATGAACGCGTAGTGTCCCCTCTCTGCAAGCGGCACAGGCGAGTTGGACACCGCCATTCCGCCCGGTCCCGTCGCCGTCGAACCTTCCAGAACCGCGTCCGTCGGCAGATAAAACTCGAAGCTGTGCCCGCTCAGCTGCGTCTTCGGCGGCTTCGACTCATTCCGGATAAAGTAGCTCTCCGTCACGCTCAGGCCGCGCTGGTCCGTCTCGAGGCGCGACACATCGGCATACATATGGATGGCATCGACCTTCGGCGCCACATCGAACACGTCGATGTTCACCACCGCCGTATTGGGCGGGACCGGCCCGTAGTACGACGCCTTCTGGTGCTCCACCTGCACCAGGTGCATTCCGGCGTTATCAGGCACGTCAAAGGAGTAGTGTCCCTTCGCATCGATCGTCGTCCGCGCCGATTCCGTCATGCCCTGCTGCAGGTCGAGGAGGACAGCCGTATCGCCGGCCGCGGATTTGCCCGTCGTACGATCCGTCACCGTGCCGGAAATCGTAGCCGCGCCCAGCGACAGCGGCAGAGCAATGGCAAAAATAAACAATCGAGAGAGCAGCTTCATGTTGTTCCAGTCTTCTTCAGAATTCAGCTATGCTGCGGCGCAAAAGCATCCGACTCGAGCAGTTCGATCTCGGCCACCGTCTCGGCCGCCTCATTTTCCAGCGTGGCCCGCTGCGCGGCATAATCCTCTTCCGGATATTTCCCCGAACGGTACTCGAAATTCAGATCCCGCAGGTTGTCGTACAGCACTTCTCTCCGTTCGCGCAGATATTCAAGCCGCGTCTTCGAGTGCTGTGCTTCCACGTTCCGCTCCGGCCAGAAGACATAGAAAAACGCGCCGATCATCAGCAGCCCGCAGGCCAGCGTCGTCATAGCTCTGTTTCCTTCCGTATCCGCGCCCGCAACTCCACCGACGCCGGATCATCCGCCACCGCCGGCATAGCCACCGTACGCAGGCGCCATTTCTTCACCAGCATGAACGTCCCGGCCAGCCCCAGCACCAGCACCGTCGGCGGTACAACCCAGGCAACAATATTGAACCTCGTCAGCAGCGGCGCAGCCAGAACCGTTGGGCCATACTTTTCCTGAAACGCCTCAAGCACCGCATCGTTGGTGTCGCCGCTTGCAATCGCGGCCTTCAATTCGCCCAGCATCCGATCCGAATCCGGACACCCCACGTGATTGCACTCGATCAGAATCTCGCTGCATCCACACACGCACATCATCTTGTGCCCGAGATCGTTGTAGCGCGCCTCGGTGTCCGCCGAACCCAGCGTGACCACGCCCAGCACCACCAGCAGCGGCAACAGCGCTAATCGGCTCAGCCGCCGCATCAGTCGCCCGCCTTCCCCGCCGCTACCACTTCAGGCGCAACCACCGCCCGGTGCCGCTGCGCCGCAATCGCCGCGCTCAGGTTGGGCGCGAGAGCAATGCCTGTGCCGATAATGGTGACGATCAGCCCGATCCAGATCCACGCCACCAGCGGATTCAGAAACGCCTTGATCACCGGCTGTCCTGTCCCTGGATCCTTGCCCGCATAAATCACATAAAGATCCCACGCCAGCGTCGAGTGATTCGCCACAATCGTCGAAGGCTGCTGGCTGGCCGCATAGACCCGCAACTCCGGCGACAGCTGTGTTACTAAATGACCGCCGCGATACACATTCAGCAGTGCAAACTCTGTGTCGTAGTTTGGATTCGAATCCTGCGAATAATCCAGGCACTCGATCGTGTACGGCCCCAGCATGAAGCTCTGCTTGTAATTCATCGTCTGTTCGTGGCTCTGATTGAATGCCTGCCCGCTGATCCCGATGAAGATCAGGACAATCCCGAAGTGAACGATGTACCCACCGTACCGCCGCGTATTCCTCCGCGTCAGCTGCACCATCGATGTCAGCAGATTCTGTCCGGACTTCTGCTGGATCACCTTGCCGCCACGCCAGAACTCCGCAAAGATCGCCGTGATCACCGCCGCCGCCATCGCAAATGTGATCCACGCATAGAATCCGCCCTGCTCATCCGTCGTGAAAATCGTCCACGGATGCACGCCAAGCGGAATGATCGCAATCGCCACCAGCAGCCCGACAATCCCCGGCAGGACGAAGTTCTTGCGGATGCTCCGCATCGACGTCGAGCGCCACGCCAACAGCGGACCGATGCCGGTGAGAAACAGTAAAAACACCCCAATCGGCACGGCCACGCGGTTATAAAACGGCGCGCTCACCGTCACCCGATTGCCCTGCACATATTCCGACAGCACCGGAAACAAGGTCCCCCACAGCACCGTGAAGCAAGCGGCCAGCAGCACGAGGTTGTTGAACAGGAAGCTCGACTCGCGCGAAACCAGCGACTCAAGCTTGTGCTCCGTCTTCAGATGATCCCGGTTCAGCACGTAGGTGAACAAGCACACCGCCAGCACGATCACCAGAAACACCCAGAACCACGTCCCGATCGCCGACTGCGCAAAGGCATGCACAGAGCTCACCAGCCCCGATCGCGTCAGCAGAGTCCCCAGAATCGCCAACATGAACGTCGAGAAGATCAGCCAGACATTCCAGCTCTTCATCATCCCGCGCTTTTCCTGCATCATCACCGAATGCAGAAACGCTGTGCCCGTCAGCCAAGGCATCACCGAAGCGTTCTCCACCGGATCCCATCCCCAGTAGCCGCCCCACCCGAGCACCGAATACGCCCAGTGCATGCCCAGGAAGATTCCCACCGTCAGGAACAGCCATGTCACCATCGTCCAGCGGCGGGTAATATGAATCCACTTCTCGCCCGGATACCGCATCATCAACGCGCCCAGCGCAAACGCAAACGGCACGCTGAATCCCACGTAGCCCAGGTAGAGCATCGGCGGATGAATCACCATCTCCGGATACTGCAGCAGCGGGTTCAGCCCATTGCCATCCGCGGGAATCGCCCCCGTCACCAGCGAAAACGGCGTCGCGGCCACATTCACCAGCAGCAGGAAGAAGACCTGAATCCCCGCCAGAATCGTCGAGGCATAGGCGGTGAGTTTGACATCGACCTTGTGCCGCACGCGCAGCACAAATCCATAGGCCGACAGCAGGAACGCCCACAGGAGCAGCGATCCTTCCTGCCCCGACCACAGCGCGGCAAACTTATACGCCGCCGGCAGCGCTCGATTCGAGTGTTCGGTGATGTAAGCAACGGAGAAATCGTTGGTGAACGCAGCCCACACCAGCGCAAAGGCCGCGCATGCCGTCGTAAAGAAGCTTGCGATGCCTGCCCTCCGAGCTGTCTCCGCCAGCTTCTCCGGTGAAATCCAGCCTCGTCTGCCTGTCGCCAGCTGGCGCAGCGCCACTGCCCCTGCCAGCAGGTTGTAGCCGCTCAGTACGAGCGCGATCAGGAGCGAAAAACTGCCAAATGCGGGCATAGGGGTAACTTTCTGATTGTCGCACTTCTGGGGGTTAAGTGACTGCGGCGGCAACCAGGGAACACCCTGATCTTCGCGTCACCGGCGCGCCAGCGCTGTGACAAATCTCACAGAGGCAGCCGGTAGGCGGTAGCCGGTCGCCTGAAACCGGAAGCTTGGAGATGAGAGAAGGTTAGCGGGGAAAAGCGAGCGAGGGAGGGAGTTACCTGCTCCGGGCTACGGGCTACCGGCTACGGGCTGCTCTAGGCCGTCCGCCCCATCGGCTGCGTCAGCAGCGAACGCACCAGCGCCAGCAGATCATCCGGAGGAAAGGGCTTCACGCGGAACATCACATCGAGATCCTGGTATTCGTCCTCGGCGTCCGCCAGGCCGCTCAGCACCAGCACCGGCAGATCCGGATAGCGCAGGCGCAACTTCGCAACAAATTCCGGCCCATTCATACCCGGCATCAGATGGTCCGTCACAACCAGTCCCACCGGCCGCAGCGTCCCGTCCTGATCGAGCATGGCCAAAGCCTGCCTGCCGTCGCACGCAAGCGCAACGTCTCCACCGGAGCGCACGAGGATCGCCTTTCTGGTGGTCCCCTGAATGCAGTTGTCGTCCACCAGCAAAATGTCGGCAAGCATTGCAATGGGTGATTCCTTTGGCGTGAAAAGGGTTGCCTTGCGTGGCCCAAATAATTTCGATCAAAGATTTATTGCAAACAGCTCAGGAAACCGTTTTACCGGGAGGTATCCGAAAAGGCAAGACCAGGCCAGGTAATCTCTCTCCCGCTTTCGTTTTTAAGAGTGACCCGGCAAGGGGTTTCCTCTCGCCAAAAAAGAAATGGCCGGAAGCAAGGCTCCCGGCCACAGGTTGATGAATGGTCAGCTCAGAAGCTGATACGGCCGCCGAACTCCATCTCCCGCGAGCTGCTTTGCTGAGAATTGAGTACGCCCCACGCGGGGCTGTAACCAAGGCTCAGGTACGGGTCGCTGAAGGTGGAGTGGTTGAACACGTTGGCCACGGTATAAGAGAACTCGAAGCTCGTCGACTCGGCGATCCTGAAGTTCTTCTTGACCTGCGCATCCATGTTCCAGTATGGCAACCCGATGATGGGACCCTGTCCGGGGTTTTTGGTGTCGATGCCCAGGATCGGAGCGCGGACCTGGTTGAACACGGACAGCGGGTTCGAGAACAAGTTGACCGGAGTAACGGAGGTGGCAGTACCCACGCCCGTCGTCGAATCGCCCGTAACCCCGTAGTGCGCGGTGTGACCCCCGTTGTACTTTGAGGTGAAGACGCACTGCTCGTTGTTGTAGTAGTTGGCAGCGTCGCCGCCCCCAAACGACTGGCCGTCGGTAAACGTGTTGCAGTAGACGGGCCCTCCGCTGCCGGCGGTGAAGATGGGTGAGAAGGTCCAACCGCCCGCCACGCGTCCCACAAGGCCTTGCTGCGACCGGAACCACGGATCCGCGGCAATGAGAGCTGTGTTGTAAACGAGGCGCCGATCGAAGTTCTGTTCGCCGTACATCGCGCCCAGGTTATAGGCATCGTTCTGTGTGTATTCGCTGGAAGCCTGCACCACGGCGCCGGTACCGAGCGCCTTGCTCCAGGTAAAGTTGTTCTGCATCGTCAGCCCGTGCCAGTCGTGCGTGCCGAAGCTGATAAATCCACCGTTGTAGTTGCCGTAACCGGTAGCGGCATTCAGTGCCACGCCGCTGCTGTACTCCCCGGTGTTGTTCAGCATGGTGGGATTAAAGTTGAATTCCCCATTGTCCAGAGTCGACCACATGCTCCAGACCGCCTGCTGCTCAAAGGCGGAGAGTTGTGTATCCAGCACTGCAGCAGTGCAACTGGCATAGGGAGTGCCCGATCCATTGGACATCGTCCCCGTGCAGATATTGGCTGGTGCAGCCTTCATCGCCGCTTCGAAGAACGGCTGAGCGGCTACCGAGTTGATGTAGCTGGCGTAGGCCGGGTTGGGAGATGTGGTGCCGTTAGGGTTGGTCAGCGTTGGGGCTGGAACATTCGCACCGCAGGCGGCAGCCGACGTCGCGCAACCCAGTGATTTCTCGATACTGGCGTAGGCTTGTTGGAATTGCTGGCCTCCCTTCGACATCATGTAGGGAACAGCATTCAGGTTTACGGGCTGGTATTCGTGATGAATTATTCGGCCGATGTACCCGACCTGTAAAAGCATCTTCTGGCCGATCTGGCGCTGAATGGTCAGATCGAACGAGTCAACCGAGTTGGGACGGAACGCAGGATCCATACCTTCGTTGGCCGACCCCTCGGCGAAGTTTACCCCGGGATAGATGGGCTGAGGAGCGGTTGGCGCGGCCGCCGCCAGTGGAGCGCCGTTGCCGTCCACTCCGATACGGAAGCCGTTCTTGACCGTGGGGTTGGTGGGTCCGCAGGCGCCGGACATGAACGCCTGTTTGCACTGCACCGGCTGCATCAGGCCGATACCGAGCAGTGGGACCAGCACGAGGTCCACGCCATTGAGACGACCGTAGATGCGGCCGTATCCGCCGCGGATGACCGTCGCCTTGGAGAAGCCTGGATTCCACGCAAGACCGACGCGCGGGCTAAAAGAACCGTAGAAGGGGTTGAAGGGATACTTGAGTCCCTTACCGACGTTTCCAACCAGAGCAAAACCGAGCTCGGGGTTAAAGACATTTCCTTGTTCCGCCTGGGCTTTGCGCTCAGCGAGGTAATCGGCAGACTTCACCGGCTCGTCAGCATCGTTCACCAGCACCGTCGATTTCCCGTTCTTTTCCACGGGAGGCATTTCGAGCGTGTAGCCCATGCCGTAGTTCAGGGTAAGGCTGGGTTTCAATTTCCAGGTGTCGCTGACGTACGCATTGTAGTAATCGATGCTCTGCTGGTCGAAGGCGTGCGTCAGAGGCGGCTGTAACGCCAGGGTGGGGCCGGCCCTTGTATACAGGGTCTGGGAATCAGTGACGACGCCATAGACTTCGGCCGCGTTCCGCGACGCCTGCTCCGATGTAGAGGATGCGGCCCACGGTCCACCCAGGGACGAGAAGTCGACGTTTCCGCTGCCGATCTGGTCGCCTAACTGATAGGTGGGCGTAAAGTTGATACCGCCGCCATTGTCGCTGCGCTGGTGGTAGTCGTAGTTATGCTGATACTGGCCTCCGAACTGGATCAGGTGGTTGCCGCGCAGGCTGGAGACATTGTCGCTCAAGAAGTTATCCTGGCCATCCCAGAAGCGGGTGCGGATATCCTGTGCGTTCACGTTAAACGGGGCAAGAACGGTAAATTCACTGTTCTCACCGCCCGGCTCCAGGGCCCCGCCCAAGCCGGCAACCTGCGGCGGCGCGTTGCTATCGCCCCATTGCCAGTAGTCGCGCAAAAAGCTGTAGTGAAGATCGTTCGTCGTATTCGGCGTAATGCTGGTGGTGAGGCCGGTGACGTAATACGACGGGATTTGCGGCCGGCTCGAAAGAGCGGCGGGAGTACCCTTGGTATCGCCCGAAAAGAAGCCGCCGATGTCGTATTGAGCGTCCGTGGCCAGTGTGAGGCGGTAATACCGATAGCTCGCGAACCAGTGCCACTTGCTGCCGAAATCGTGGTCGATGCGAACGGCCGCGTTGTTGCTCGTCTGCGGCAGGGATATATTGGCCTTATATCCGATGGTGTTTACGCCATCGCAGTACTGATTCGGGCTGGAAGCGCATGTGGGATCGTTGCCGACAGGCTCGTACTTGGTCCACATCGCCTGAACGTCGGGATTGATGCCGATGCCGCGCGGATCGAGAGCCTTCATGTTGTAGTTCGTGCCGTTGTAGTTAAGAATCCCCGCCTCCATATTCGCGGAGGGAACTGTGGCTTCGATGGTCTGCGCGTTCGGGTAGCGGAGACCCTCGAACCAGGCAAACAGATAGGTTCTTCCGCCCCATTTGTTAGGCAGAATGAAGCCGCCCGCCTTCGCGCCAAAGCGGCTGTAATGGTAATTGGCGAGCGGCGTTGCCGTCTGATTATTCTGCCAGCTATTTGCCCCCAGGCCGCTATCCAGGTAGTACTCGTAGGCGCCGCCATGCCAGTGGTTGGTGCCACGCGGGGTCACAAATTCCACCTGCGCGCCCGATGAGTTGTTGAAGTCTGCCGTCTGGTTAGCGGTGTTGACCGTCGCCTCCTGGACGCTGTCGGTCGGGGTCGGCATGGCACCGGTTGGCACAGAAACGCCCGTCTTCGCTCCCGCCTCTCCCTCCGTCGGGTCGCCGGCGAAAGTGCCCATGTAGACGTTGTTGCCGCCATCCATATCGTTGGTGGCATTGCCGCCGTCCAGAATGAAGGTGCTCTGGTCATTCACCGCGCCCGCCACGCTGCCCTCAACGCTGACGCCGGGCTGCAATACTGTGAACGTGTTCGCGTCGTGGTTCAGGCTGGGCAGTGAGCTGAGCTGCTCCTCTCCGAGGGTCTGACCGACAGTCGAGTTCAGAGTCTGCAGCTCAGTGCCGACGACCTGCACTTCCACGGTCTCCGTGCTGCCACCCACCTTCAACTTCAGGTTGATGGTCAACTGAGTCCCGAGGTTGACTTCCTGTCCCTCGGTCTTCGTAATCGAGAATCCCGATTTGGACGCTGTCACGCTGTAGGTTCCGACCGGCACCGTCGTAAAGGCGTACTTTCCGTCCGCATTCGTGACGTCCGTCAGTTTCACACCCTCCGACGCGTCGGTCAGCGTGACTGTCGCGCCCGGAACCACCGCACCGCTCGAGTCGGTTACTTCCCCGACCACCGTGCCCGTATTCGTTGCCTGACCAAACCCGCGGTTGACGCCCGCAAATGCGCACAGGACGGCCACGACCATCACCATGACCCAACGTAGTCTGAGTTGCTTCATTTACAGCTCCTCCAAAATAGGGTTTTCTCGTTTCCCATCATTCACGACTACCGGGTGAAGCACTGCGGGGACCCCGGAATGAACAAATCGTCCGCTCCAGCCGGAGAGGAGTATCTGTCCCACTGCCACTAGCTCTCAACCAAAAGCAGGTATTGACTTCTACAAAACCAGATCGCTACAGGGCGAGTAGATGATTCGACGGGGAAGGCTTTGTCTTGCTTACTGCAATCAGGAGTCCATTTTCGGACACCTGAAATCAGGCACTTAACCGCCTTTAAATCAAATAAAATTCAAAAATTCATATTTCTGCTGTCCCACAAATTCTGTATTGCAGATCACTCTTTGTGGTTACTTCCGTCTGATCCACCGCTCTTCGCCCCGTTGTGAAAAGATGGGTTCATAGCCTCAGAGACGCAAACCATGAACACCCTCAAGACCACCTTTCTCCTGACCGCTCTCACTCTGCTTCTGGTCCTCATTGGCAGCCGCTGGGGCGAAAATGGCGCGATTTTCGCCTTCGTGATCGCCGCCGCTATGAACTTCTTCAGCTACTTCTATTCCGACAAGCTGGCCCTACGGATGTACAACGCCCAGCCCGTCAGCCGTGAACAGTTGCCCCGCGCCTATGCCGTCGTCGAGCGCATGACCGGCCGTCTCGGCCTTCCCATGCCGAAGATCTACGTCATCCCCACCGACGCGCCTAATGCTTTCGCCACAGGACGCAATCCGAAGCACGCCTCAGTCGCCGTCACCCATGGCATCCTCCAGCTTCTGAACGACGATGAGCTTGAGGGTGTCCTGGCTCACGAACTGGGCCACGTCAAAAACCGCGACATCCTCACCAGCTCTGTCGCCGCCACGCTGGCGGGCGCTATCGTCCTGCTCGCGCGTATGACCTGGTGGGCCGAAATCTTCGGCGGCTTCGGCGGTGGCGGACGCGACCGCCGCGGAGGCGGCATCAGCGCGCTCTTCATGCTGATTCTCGCGCCGATAGCTGCCACCCTTATTCAGCTCGCCGTCTCGCGCTCTCGCGAATATGAAGCCGACGCCACCGGCGCGCACATTACCGGCAATCCCTACGCTCTCGCCAGCGCCCTCGAGAAGCTCGACGCATACTCAAAGCGCATGCCAATGCCGGGTTCCCCATCGTACGCGCACCTCTTCATCGTGCAGCCTCTGCTCACCCGCGGCGACTTCGCGAACCTCTTCTCCACCCACCCGCCGATTAAGAAGCGCATCGAGCGCCTCATCGGCCGGCCCAGCGTCTATGGAGCGCCGCAGCGATAAGGTCGCCGTCAGGTCAGTGTCCTGCTCAACTCCGCCGGCCGGTCTTTCGCTAACGGCTTCTTCGCTGACCGCTTCCTGGCTGACCGCTTTTGTCGCTGCCTCACGGCGCCCAGCCCAACCCGTCCGCTCCCTTGCCTGCGTCGATCAGCTTCTCCACTTTCCACTGCGTCAGATCGATCGCCGCTACCTGCCCCGCCATTGAGCACGACACATAAGCGACCCGCCCATCCGGCCGCACCAGAATCTCCTGCGGATCCGCCGCAACAGCCACCGTGCGCGCCACACGCATCGAGCTAAGATCCACCACGGCCACTTCGTTCTTCGCGGGAATCGCCACCAGCAGCCACTTTCCATCCAGCGTCGCAGCTGCCCCATATCCCGTGTCCGGCAGATCGATCCACGTCTGAACGCGCTTCGCCACCGTATCGATCACTGCCAGCCGCGGCTTGGCCTGATCCGAGGTGAACACGAACCGGTCGTCGCGCGAGATCGCGATCCGCTGCACATCCCCGGCTACCGGAATCACCGCGATCGTCTTCCGTCCAACCATATCCAGCACCGAAACGGTGCCCGGTCCAACGTTCGCCGTATAGCCCAGCCTGCCGTCGCTCGAAAGCGCCAGCATGTGCGATTCCATCTGCCCCGTGGGCACCTTCCCCACAATCTTCAGCGTCCGCGGATCGATCACCGTGATAGCATCGTCCAACTCCGTCGTTACGTACAGCATTCCGCTTGCCGCATCGAGCACGGGAAGGTGCGGCCGCACGCCGTGCCCAAAATCAATCGTCGCCGTCACCTTGCGCAACCCCAGGTCGATCACCAGCAACTTCTGTCCGTCGATCCCCGGCTTCCCCACTCCGGAATTGCCGTAAATCGGCAAATACGCCGTTCGCCCATCGGCAGAAGCGGTGATCTCATGGCCCCATTGCCCCACAACGCCCTCTGAAATCGGCCCCACTTCATTGCCCGAAACCGTGTCGATCAGGCTCACCGTCCGATCTCCCTGATTCGCTACCAGCAGCGTTTGCGCGCTGAGGCCGGCGGCAGCCAACACAAGCAGAACGGACAAAGCAGAATAGGTTTTCATCGCCCCGCCACTATACCTGATGACTCGTCGACTTTCTGATTGATCGATCTGCAGGCTGTACCTTTTCCCCTGTACTCTGTTTGCGCTATGAGAACTCTGCTCCGCACCCTCGTCTGGCTGGCCGTCGTCCTCTGGTTTGGTGGACTGCTCTTCTTCCCCATTACCGCCTGGGCGGCTTTCAGCACCATCGCCGATACCCACGCTGCGGGCACCATCGTTGCGAAGTCGCTCGGCGTGCTCCATCACGAAGGCCTCTTCGCCGGGTGCCTCATCGTGCTCCTCCTCGCAATCGGGCTGGCCACGCGCGTCTTCCGCCGCAGCATCGTGGTAGCCATTGTCGTCACCCTCGCCATGCTCGGCCTCACCGCCTGGTCCCAGTACTCGATCATTCCGCACATGGAGAAAGACCGTATCGCCGCTGGCGGAGCCATCGACAGCGTCCCCCGCACCGATCCGCGTCACGCCGACTTCGACCGCCTGCATCGCGCCTCCGAGCATCTGGAACAAGCCGTCATGCTCGGCGGTCTTGTCCTCGTGATCCTCCTCGCGCGGCAATACGAATAGTGCCGACACGTATTCGCCACTGATTGATACGCTGTTGGCATGTCCGGCGTGTCTCTTTCGCTTGAAGGCAAAGTCGCGCTCATCACCGGAGGATCCCGCGGCATCGGCGCAGCCACCGTCCGCCTCTTTCAAAAGGCCGGAGCCCGCGTTGCCTTTAATTACCGCGCTGCTCAATCCGCCGCCGATGCTCTTGTCGCCGAATGTGGCGCCGATCACCGCATCGCCTTCGCCCAGGATCTCTCGACCCCAGAAGACGGCCGAGCGCTCGTCCGCCGCACGGTCGATCACTTCGGCCGCATCGACATCCTTATCGCCAACCACGGCATCTGGGAATCCGCTGACGTTCCGATCTTCACCATGTCCGACACGCAGTGGCGCACCACCCTCGCTATCAATCTCGACAGCGTCTTCGGCCTGATACAGGCTGCCGCGGCCGCGATGCAGCAACAGAACTCAGCCAAAATTCCGACAGCCGGTCTCGGCGCCGCAGGCCACATCGTCCTCATCAGCTCAACCGCTGGCCAGCGTGGCGAAGCCTTCCACGCCGACTACGCCGCAACCAAAGGGGCCGTCATCAGCATGACCAAAGGCCTGGCAACGGAACTCGCTCCCCACGGCATCCGGGTCAATTGTGTTGCGCCTGGCTGGGTCGACACCGAAATGTCCGCCCCTGCTATGGCCGACCCGCAAACCCGTGCCCGCGCCCTGGCCACCATCCCCCTCGGCCGCATTGCCAATCCGCTCGAAATCGCCGGCCCTGTCCTCTTTTTGTGCACTCCGCTTGCTGGCTTTATGACCGGAGAGATCGTCAATGTAAATGGAGGAGCTGTCCTGGTCGGTTAACCCATGAGAAAGATCATCCCCGCTTTACTTCTGTTTTGCTGCGTTCTCGCTCTCCGTGCCCAAACTCCATCCCCCGACGCGCCGCCCACCTCAACTGTGACCGCGCCGACAAGTTCAGCCGAAGACGCCAGCAGCAAAAAAGCCCGCGCCGCTCTCGACGATATGGTTCAGGCTCTGGGTGGCGACCCATGGCTCAACTTTCAGAACAGCTATGTTGATGGCCGGATCGCGGGCTTCTTCCAGGGCAAGCCTACCGGCGCCACCGTCCGCTACTGGGACTGGCGCACGCTTGACGCCGAACGCATCGACCTCAACGAGGGAAAATCCGACAAGCATAACTGGAGCCAGATCTTCTCAGGCAAGAACTGCTGGGAGGTCACGTTCCGCGGAAAAAATCCCATGCCAAGAGATCAGTGCGCCGAGGCTATCCGCCGCCACGACCACTCGATCGAAGCCGCAGTGCATGTGTGGATGAAGGACCCCTCGACGATCCTCATGTACGAAGGTCAATCGCTCGCCGAGCGCCACCTTGCCCAGCAGGTTACGCTGCTCAATTCCGACAACGACTCGATCACTATCCAGATCGATGCCATGACGCACCTGCCCTTGCGCCGCACCTACTACTGGCGCGACCCGGTTTATAAGGACAAGAACGAAGAAACCGAAGAATACGACGACTATCACAACATCGAGGGGATCCAGACGCCTTTCACCATTACCCGGCTGCATAACGGCGACATGACCAGCCAGCGCTTCATCTTCAAAGCGGCGTATAACGTCCCGCTTGCGGGGGATGCGTTCGATGCCGATGCGGCCGCTGCGCAGGTCCACAAATAGGCCGTCGAAGACGCACAAAAGCCGCACCCGAAAGTGCGGCTTCCATCCGGCCCGATTACGCGGGCCGAAATAATCTCGTTACTTCACCTGTGGAGTAGCGGTCTCCGACTTCGCGGCGGTATTTTCCTGCTGTTTAGTGGCGTCGTTATCCGGCGAGCCCTTGATTCCGTCCTTGAATCCACGGAATGCCTCGCCCAGTCCCTTCCCCAGCCCAGGCAGCTTGCTGGGTCCAAAAATGAGAAGAGCGATCGCCAGAATAATCAGTAGGTGTTCGGGTTTAAACAGGTTGTCAAACATTGAGGTCTCCCGGAGCGCGCCAAGCGAACCGGCACACCTCCGTACCCCTTCATTGTCGCACATGAAGATATGAGCCGATAAAGAATACGTAGACGGGCCGATCGGATCGTTCCGCCCCAGCGTCGCGTGTACCTTAAGAGCCCGTGTACCCTAAGAGAAGGACCCATGAGCAGCACCGACCGCGCCATCTGCATCCACGGCCACTTCTACCAGCCGCCCCGCGAAAACCCGTGGCTCGAAACCGTCGAGTCTCAGGAATCCGCCGCCCCCTGGCATGACTGGAACGACCGCATCACCGCGGAGTGTTACGCCCCCAATGGCGCAGCTCGTATCGTCGACCAGCACAATCAGATCATCCGCATCCTTAATAACTACGCGCGCATGAGCTTCAATTTCGGGCCGTCCCTGCTCTCCTGGCTCGAGCAAAACGCCCCGCGCGTCCACGACGCCATCGTCCACGCCGACCAGCGAAGCCAAAAGCGCTTCTCCGGCCACGGATCGGCCATGGCGCAGGTTTACAACCACCTCATCATGCCGCTGGCCGGCACCCGCGATCGCATCACCCAGATTCGCTGGGGCATCGCCGACTTCCGCTCCCGTTTTCGCCGTATGCCCGAGGGCATGTGGCTCCCGGAGACCGCTGTCGATTCCGAATCGCTCGATCTGCTCGCCCAGCACGGCATCCGCTTTGTCCTGCTCGCGCCCCACCAGTGCGCCCGCGTCCGCCCCCTCACCGCGTCCGCTCCCGCGCCGGTCGCGAATGCCACAACTTCAGCGAAAGACCAGAAAGATCAGACAGCCCAGAAGGAGCAGAAAGACGCGAAGCCGACCGAGCCCGTTTGGATCGAAACTCCCAACGCCTCCGTCGACACCACGCGCCCCTTTCTCGTGCGCCTCAAAGAAGGGCGCACCATCGCTGTCTTCTTCTATGACGGACCACGCTCCCGCGCCATCGCCTTTGAAGGACTGCTCAACAGCGGTGAAGGCTTCGCGCAGCGCCTCGTCAGCGGCTTCAAACCCGAGAGCGACGAAGCCCAGCTCGTCCACGTCGCCACCGACGGCGAAAGCTACGGCCACCACCATCGCTACGGCGAGATGGCTCTCGCCTGGGTCCTCCACTCCCTGCAGGAGAATCACAGCCAGGCCTCACCCCCTGGCGTTCGCCTCACCAACTACGGCGAGTTCCTCGAGAAGAACCCTCCGCGTTTCGAAACCCAGATTGTCGAAGACACCTCCTGGAGCTGCGTTCATGGCATTGAGCGCTGGCGCTCCGACTGTGGCTGCTCCAGCGGCCGTCCTGGCTGGAACCAGAGATGGCGCGCACCCCTGCGCGAGGCCCTCGACTCCCTGCGCGACGCCATCGCTCCGCTGTTCCACGAAGCCGCCATTCGCCTCTTCAAAGATCCTGACGCCGCCCGCAACGACTACATCGGCGTCGTGCTCGATCGCTCCAAAGAATCCCGCGAAGCCTTCTTCCGCGAGCACGCCCTCTACGATTTCAACGAAGAAGAACGCACCCGCGCCCTCATGCTCATGGAGCTCGAGCGCCACGCCATGCTGATGTACACCAGCTGCGGCTGGTTCTTCGACGACATCTCCGGCATCGAGACGGTACAGATCATCGCCTACGCCGGCCGAGTGCTGCAGCTGGCCCAGGAGCTCTTCGGCAAGCGCGCCGCCACACTCGAAAAGAAATTCGTCGACCGCCTCGCAGCCGCAAAGAGCAACCTCCCTGAGCAGCAGGATGGCGCCTCGGTCTATAACCGCTACATCCGCTCCATGCAGGTGGGTCTCGAACAGGTCGCAGCCCACTACGCCATCAGCTCCATCTTCACCAGCTATCCTGACGAAGCCGACCTCTTCTGCTATTCCGTTCGCCGCCTCGCTTATGACTCGGTGATCTCCGGCCGCGTGCGTCTTGCTGTGGGCCAGGCGCTGATCTGCTCGAAGATCACCGAAGCTGCGGAGACCGTCGCCTTCGCCGTCCTTCACTTCGGCGACCAGAACATCACCGCCGCCGTCAAACGCTGGGACCCGTTGCAGTCGGCCGAGTATGACCACTTTGTTGAGCAGGCTTACGCCGCTGTGAACCTCGCCGATTTTCCTGAAGTCGTGCGCTGCTTCGACCGCTTCTTCGGCAGTCAGAACTACTCGCTCCGCTCCCTCTTCCGCGACGAGCAAAAGCGCATCCTCGAAATTCTTCTCTCCAGCACCCTCGCCGAAGTCGAGTCGAGCCTCTCGGCGATCTACGAAAACCAGGCGTCGCTCCTCCATTTCCTCAGCCAGAGCAAGCTGCCCCGGCCGGAAGCCCTCACCGTCGCCGCGACCTTCGCCATCAATGCCGGCTTGCGCCGCGCCCTCGAGAGCGAGCCCATCGACGCCATCCAGGCACGTTCCTGGCTCGGCTTAGCAAAATCCGACCAGATCACTCTCGACAAGCAGCTCCTCGGCTACATCGTAGACCAGAGAATGAAGCGCGCCATGCTCGCCCTCCACGAGTTTCCTGAGAGCCTCCATTGCGTGGAAGACGCATTGCTGGTCGCCCGCACTCTCCGCGAACTGCCCTTCGATGTAAACCTCTGGCAGGCGCAGAACCTCTGGTACGACACCTACCGCTTTCACCGTGACAAGCCGCCCTCTGCCGAGTGGCTCGAAAAAATGAACGAACTCGGCACCCAGCTCTCCATCGCCGTCGACTCCATCGTCGTCGAAGAAGCCAACGGCAATGGCAGCAGCAGCGGCCTTCTTCACGACGCCGCCCAAATCGCCGAAGAAGCTGCTCGTAAGAGCGCATGAGCGGCCAGTCGAAAAGCGGTCAGCAAAGAAGCGGTCAGCTCAAGTCCGGTTAGCGAACCGCAATAAAGCCTCCGACATTAGACCGACGGGGAAAGTCTCGGAAAGCTGAACGTCAGAGGCCTAGACTTTTTCCAAGGAAGTGCCACAACACAAAGCCACAATCGAAGGCAATGATGGACGATTGGCAGCGAAACTCATTCAGCATGCTGTATCGCCTCAAAACACACCGCGCCGAGCACCCGGGCGAGATTCCGGTCTGGTTGAAGATTCGGATCGACCCCACTATGCCTGAGCATGCAATTATCGACCGATACCTCGAAAACCTGGGGTCTACCCGTAACGACTTCGAGTTTGAGAAGTACGAGAGCGGACCCGAAATCATGGCCCATTTGGCTGTGACCGTCGTGGCAGTCAGCCTGGCCAAGGAGGTCATCAGCCTTGTCACGACAATCATCAAGGCCAGATCCGATATCCACAAGAAGCGTGACTTAGCGGCTGAGCCGATAGAAGTAATCGCTCGCCGCATCGATGAAGGACACGGGTTGACTGATGAGGTTATCCTTCGCATCGGACAAAAAGAAGCGGAAAACGAAGTTACGATTGAGCAGAGGCTGACGGAAGCGCTGCGCAAGATTGCTAAACGCAAGATGTGAAAAGCGAGCCCCTTTTGCTGACCGGTTCTTAGCTTGCCCGCTTTCCAGCTGACCGCTTTCTCGCTGCCCCGATCAGCTTCTCCACCGCAGCGTAACCGGCCCCTCCATCGGATGCTTCATCGGCTGCCCCGTCCGTTCCGCGTCCAGCCGCGCCTGCTTCAGCGCGAAGTACCACTT
>PMSS01000493.1 GCA_003167515.1 Acidobacterium sp.
GCCGACGTCAGCTTCACCAGCGACGCTCCGTGGTTCGCTACGTTTCAAAATGGCGCCTATCGCGGGGACAAGGCGGAAGCAGGGGCAACGGCAGCTCCAGTCGAAACCGTAAATGTTGAAATCGCCGACGGCGTGATTCGAAACAAGCCGCAGGAAGTTTTCAAGGAAGCGAAGCAGGCAGTGGATCTGACGCAGGCGGAAATCATTGTTTCGGTTGGACGTGGAATCAAAGAACAAAAGAATATCGAAATCGCAAAACAACTGGCCGAGGCGCTGGGTGGAGACCTGGCCGCATCGCGTCCGATCTGCGACGCCGGATGGCTTCCAATGGATCGCCAGATCGGATCGTCGGGCCAGACGGTTGCGCCCAAGCTGTATCTGGCGCTCGGCATCAGCGGCGCAATTCAGCACATTGTCGGAATGAAGGGCGCACGGACCATCGTTGCGGTTAACAAGGATTCCGAAGCGCCAATCTTTGAAATCGCCGATTATGCAATTGTAGGAAACCTTTTTGACATCGTTCCGCCGCTGATTGAAGAAGTGAAGAAGGCGAAGGCGGGAGGTTAATTCAAGTAAGGTAATGGTTGACCTATATTGTGACCATAGTTAGAATATAAGTCATGCAGGACGTTTCGATCTCAGAATTCAAGGCTAAGTGTCTTGGCCTTATCGAGCAGGTTCAGAAAACGCGCCTCCCGTTGCGCATCACCCGCCACGGCCGCCCGGTGGCCGAGGTCTTTCCCGCGGGACCAGACCGCAAAGGAAGCTTCGTGGGAGACATGGTGGGCACCATCGAAATTGTCGGCGACATCGTCTCTCCGGTGATTGATTTGGACGAAATTGAGGCTTACCGCGATTGAATCTCCTTCTGGATACCCACATCTGGATTTGGAGCAAAGGCGATCCTGCGCGCCTGAGCAAGCGAGTTGAAAAGGAATTATCGGATCCAGCCAATGAACTTTGGCTGTCTGCCGTCAGCGTGTGGGAAGCGCTAACCCTGATGCAGAAGGGCCGGATCCGCATGGAGAGTCCGTTCGAGTGGGTCGAGCGCGCAGCGGAACAAATGCGCGAAGCGCCTTTGACTCGCGAAATTGTGAGCATAGGCTTGGCCATGCCTCTTCCACACGCCGATCCGGCGGATCGGTTCCTCGCAGCCACGGCCAAAGTACTGAAGTTGACTTTGGTGACTTCCGACCAAAAACTGCTCGGCCTGGGAGAAATTGCGACCCTAGCCAACCGTTGAGGAAGGTAAAAGGAAGGTAGCGGGCTCAGGGGTACAATCGGGACGATGGACGTGGTCCTTACTGCTGCCTACGAGAACGTCCCAGAAACGGAGGGCGAGGGGTGCGTCGCCGTGTCGAGGAATACCCTGCGCCATCTTTAGAAGGCGACGCGCTGCCCGTGCCGGCGACTTTTGTTAATCAATTTTGAAGGCTACCCGCTAAAATGCTGATTTTCCGTAAGCCGATCGAAGGCGTCGAACGCCCGCAGATGCCCGCCGATGTGGTCATCGTTGGCGGCGGCCCAGCGGGCATGGCCTGTGCTCTCCGCCTATCGCAGTTGATCGATCAGCACAATGCCGCGAATCCCGACTCGCAACTCAGCAAAGAAAATATCTATGTGCTCGAAAAGGCTCGGGAAATTGGGCAGCATTGCCTTTCCGGAGCTCTTCTCGACCCGCGATCGATGCGCGAACTGCTTCCCGGCTTTGAGAAGGAAGCGCCGCTCGATGCTGAGGTCGCGAAGGAGTCGGTGTGGCTTCTGACGCGGAAGGGACAGCATAAATTTCCGATTGTGCCGCCGCCGTTGCGGGATCACGGGAACTATGTGATTTCGATCAACAAGTTCGTGAAGTGGCTGGGGCAGAAGGTGGAAGAAGCCGGGATCACCGTGTTCACGGGATTCGCAGGGTCGGAGCTTTTGTGGGCTGATGCGAGTAGGGATGTTGAGACGGCGCGCATGGCCGGCGTTTTGACCGATGACAAGGGCGTGGATAAGGAGGGCCAGCCGAAGGGGAATTTTGAGGCGGGGTATGAGCTGCGGGCGAAGGTGACCGTGCTGGCGGAGGGGACGCGCGGGAACCTGGCGAAGGAGCTGATTGAGCGGCTGGGACTCGAGGATCCTGATCATGCGCAGACATATGGTTTGGGGATCAAGGAACTGTGGGAGATTCCGGCGGGGCGCGTGGCGAAGGGCGAGGTGATTTACACGCTGGGGTATCCGCTGACGAGCCGGGAGTATGGCGGGGCGTGGGTGTATGGGATTACGGAGACGCTGGTATCAGTGGGGTACGTGACGGGGCTCGATTACGAGGACCCGCGGACCGATCCGCATCATGTGTTTCAGAGCTTCAAGGAGCATCGGTTTGCGCGGCGGATTTTGGAGGGTGGAAAGATGATCCGCTACGGGGCTAAGAGTCTGCCTTACGGGGGATGGCTGACGATGCCGCGGATTTATGGGAATGGGTGGATGATGCTGGGGGATTCGGCGAGCTTTTTGAATTCGCAGCGGCTGAAGGGGATTCATCTGGCGATCAAGAGCGGGATGCTGGCGGCGGAGGCGGCGTTCGACGCGCTTCTATCGGGAGACAGCTCGGCCGATACGCTGAGCGAATACAAGGCGGCGGTGGACGGGAGCTGGATTCGCGAGGAGCTGTGGCCGGTGCGCAATTTCCATCAGGGGTTCGAGCATGGGCTGTTGGAAGGCATGGTGAAGGCGGGGATCCAGCAGGTGATGCGAGGGGGGAACCTGGGGCCGGATGCGAAGAACCGTGCGGGTTACACGCGAATGGAGAGAGTGGATGCGGTGGGGCCGGCGGATGAGAATCGCGCGCAGATGATCGGGAACGCGAAGGGCGATGGGAAGTTGACGTTTGATCGGCTGACGGATGTTTTTCATTCGGGGACGCGGCACGATGAGGATCAGCCAGTGCATCTGGTGGTGGCGGATCTGAACATCTGCAGCGAACGGTGTACGAAGGAGTTTGGGAATCCGTGCCAGTATTTCTGCCCGGCGGCGGTGTACGAGATGGTGGAGACTGGGCAGGGCGGCGCGAGTGGTTCGGGGAAGGAACTGCGGATTAATTTCACGAACTGCGTTCACTGCAAGACGTGCGACATTATGGACCCGTACCAGATCATCACGTGGGTTCCTCCAGAGGGTGGGGGAGGGCCGAATTACGACGGGATGTAAATTGTTGTTTCGAAATGCGTCAACTGCGATATTCTGAACGTCCCATTATATCTCCCTCATAAGGCAGTCGGAAAACCGGCATGCATGCTGAAGAGCAGGTGTTGACGAGTTTTCATTGTAGTTTTGGACCCTTCCGATCTCAAAGGAAGAAAGAGGAGATTGGCGGTTATGAGCAAGCGGGTCTTTGTCTGCCCCCGATGTGCCGTCGAGGATTATGTTCGAGTGTCGCGCATCCAGCGAGTTGACTTAATCCCGCGCCTGGTGGGAATGAAGGCCTACCGGTGCGATATGTGCCGGCATCGTTATCATTCGTGGAAGCCGCTGGTTCCACGGGCGGAAGAGCGAGGGGCGGCGAAAGGGCCTGAAGCTGACGGGAGCCGGTCGCATCCAATACAGTAGAAGTTCATGGCGACCGTCCTTGACTCCATACCGAGCTCTGCTGCGGGGAAGGCCGAGAGGCTTGTCGACAAGCACGGGCGGGCGATCACCGATCTGCGCATTTCTGTGACGGATCGCTGCAACTACAGGTGCGTTTATTGCCGGACCGGTACTGACGGCGCGGTGTATGCCGAATTGCCGATTGAGGATTACCTGCGCATCGCGCGGGTGTTTGTGTCGCTGGGGATCGAGAAGATTCGGCTGACGGGCGGGGAGCCGTTGCTGCGCCGGGGTCTGACCGACCTGGTGCGGGAGCTGAGCCGGCTGCGGACGCTCCATGGCGGGCTGCTGGACCTGGCGCTGACTACGAATGGGCATCTGCTCGAAGAGATGGCGCAGCCGTTGCGCGATGCGGGGCTGAGCCGCATTACGGTGAGCATGGACGCGGTGGATGCGGAGAAATTTGTGCGCATCACGCGGGTGCCGGGGAGCTATGAGCGGGTGCTCCGGGGGATTCGGGCGGCGAAGGCCGCGGGATTAGCGCCGGTGAAGGTGAACTGCGTACTGCTGCGCGGGTTCAATGAGGATCAGATTGCGGCGTTCGCGCAGTTCTCGCGGGAAGAGGGCGTGATCGTGCGGTTTATCGAGTTCATGCCGCTCGAGGAGGATCGGCTGTGGACGCTGGCTTCGGTGGTTTCGATGAAGGAAATTGTGGAGGGGCTCGAGAGCTATCGGCCGATTGTGCGGATGGCTCCCAATGCAGCCAGCGAGACGGCGGTGCGGTATACGTTCGATGACGATGTGGGAGAGATTGGGATCATCGCGCCGGTGACTCAGGCCTTCTGTGGGCATTGCAGCCGAGTGCGGCTGACGTCGGACGGGAAGATTCGGACGTGCCTGTTTTCGCAGAGCGATCACGATTTGTATGGCGCGATGCAGCGGGGCGGAAGCGACGAGGATATGGTGCGGTTCATCCGGCGGACGGTGGAGCAGAAAGAGGCGCGGCACCATATTGGCGAGCCGGGCTTTCTGAAGCCATCGAGGAGCATGGTCCACATCGGGGGTTAGCCACCCCGGCGGACGGCGCTCCGCGCCAGGGACTGGCTGTCTAGGCAGACGCGTGTCGCGCCAGGAAACAGCGTTCAGCAATTGGCGTTCAGAAGACCCGGGCGAGTTGTGTTTACCGGTCCATATAATGGACGGCGAATCATGCCATCCCAAAGACCTCCTCTTCTTCTCTTCAGCTATTTTGTACCTGTGGTTGTGCTGATCGGCGCTTTGACGGCGCTGGTGGCGTACCCCGCGGCGGAAAAACAAAACACAATTGAGGCAGCGCGGCTGAACGCGATTGGCGTGGCGCTGATGAATCAGCAGCTGACGGAGAAGTCGGCGGCGAAGCTGGAGGAGGCGCATGCGGCCGATCCACAGTCGGCGATTCCGGTGCTGAATCGGGGGATTGCGCTGCTGTATTTGCAGAAGCTTCCGGAGGCAGAACAGGAGTTAAAGCAGGCGGCGACGATGGCGCCGGACGATCCGCGACCCTGGTACAACCTGGGGCTTACGGAGATGGATGAGGCGGATCAGAAGCAGGCGATCGAGGACATGCGGAAGGTGCTGGCGATCGATCCGTCGGACGCGGACGCGCATTATTTTGTGGGGTCGCTGGAGATGGCGCTGGGCGACGCTAACCAGGCGATTACGGAATTTGAGACGGCGCTGAAGCTGCGGCCGCTGCATGCTTCGGCGGAGTTCGGGCTGGCGCGGGCGCTGCAGCGGGCGGGGCGGACGGATGAGGCGCACGAGCATTTGAAGATTTTCCAGCACTACACGCAGACGAAAGTAGCGGCTCCGCTGAGCGTGGGGTATGGAGAGCGCGGGCACTATTCGACGATGGAGGAGATGGCGGTGCCGGCGGCTGCTGTGGGGGCGATGATTCCGGTGCGGTTTGAGGCGCAGGAGTTGCCAAAGCCGGCTCCGGTAAGGGATATCGGGACTGGTTTCGGAGGGGGCGTTTGCGCTCTGGATATCTTCGGGATGGGTCGCCAGGATCTGATTGCGATGGGCGCAAGTGCTCACGCCGTCCAGGCGTGGAGGAACCTGGGCAATGGATCCTTCGAGGCCGTACCGGGCAATGAAACAGGATTGGACGCGAGTGGGGCCGGGATTGCCTGCGCGGTAGGGGATTTCGACAACGATGGGCTGCCGGATTTGGCGGTTGCGCTGGCGGGCCGGATGATCCTCTACCACAACCTTGGGGGCGGGAAGTTTGAGGACGTTACCGCGAAGGTTGGGATCCAGCAGCTGAATCGGCCCATGGGCCCGACGTTTGTGGACTTCGATCATGATGGGGATCTGGATTTGTTTGTCGCTGGAGAGCCGATGGCCGGCGGGAAATCCGGGCCGAATGTCATGTGGCGGAACAACGGCAACTCTACGTTCACGGAGTGGACGGGGCCGACGGGATTAGCGGGCAACGGAAACACGACGCAGGCGATTTTGTCGGACATCAACAATGATCGCGCTGTGGATTTGGTGGTGACGGGAGACAAAGGGGCTCCGACGATTTATTTCAACCAACGGGAAGGTGCGTTTAGGCCGGTTCCGCTGTTTGACGATGCTACTTTGCCGCCGACGCGGGGCGTCGCGGTTTTTGACTTCGACAAAGATGGGTGGATGGATGTTGCGGTGACGCACGTAGGCGCGCCGGGGCTGACGCTTTGGCGGAATGTGGACGGGAAGAAGTTTGAGCGGGTGGCGCTGCCGTTGCCGGCTGGTGTGACGGGCGCGTGGGGTGTGACGCCGATTGATGTCGACAACGACGGGTGGATCGATCTGGCGACGGTGCTGGAGGTCGGTGACAGGACGGAGCTGCATGTGTTTCGGAATCTGGGGCCGAAGGGGTTTGAAGATGTGAGTGCGGCGCTCGGGCTTGACGAGGCGAAGTTGCGCGAGGCGCGGTCGGTGATTGCTGCCGATGTGGATGGCGATGGGGCGGCGGATCTGATCGTCACGCAGCTGCACGACCCCCCGGTTGTACTGAAGAACGTTGGAGGCAATAAGAATCATTCGCTGCGGATTACCCTGGCGGGCTTGGCAGACAACAAGACCGCCATCGGGACGAAGGTGGAGGTTCTTGCCAACGGGCAGTGGCAGAAGTTTGAGGTTGCTGGCGGGTCGGGGTATTTGAGCCAGGGTTCGACGGAGATTCTTGCGGGGCTTGGGCAGGCGACGACGGTGGATGTGGTGCGGCTGCTGTGGCCGACGGGGGTTCCGCAGGACGAGATCGATATTGATGCGGGGAAAACGGGGCATGGAGAGCTGGCGCTGAAGGAGCTGGACCGGCGGGGGAGCTCGTGTCCGACGCTGTTTGCGTGGGATGGGAAGCAGTATCAGTTTGTGTCGGACGTGATTGGCGCTGCGGTGGTGGGGCACTGGGTTTCGCCGGTGGCGACGAACCGGAACGATCCCGATGAATGGATCAAGGTGGATGGGGAAAAGCTGCAGGCGCGGAATGGTTTGCTGAGTTTGCGATTTGGCGAGCCGATGGAGGAGGTCAACTACATCGACCAGCTGCGGCTGGCGGCGGTCGATCATCCGGCGGGGACGGAGGTTTATCCCGATGAGAGATTTTTGAGCGAGCCTCCGTTTGCTTCAGGGAAGACGGTGGCGGTGTCGGCTCCGCGGCCGGTTGCGGGGGCGTGGGACGACCAAGGGCACGATGTGCGGGAGCTGCTGGCAGACAAGGATCACCGGTACGTGCGGGACTTCACGAATCTGAGCTATGCGGGGTTTGCGAAGATGCACACGCTGACGCTCGATGTGGGGGCGTGGTCTGCGGAGCGTCCGCTGCGGCTGCTGCTGGACGGGTATATCGAATACTTCAGTGCGAGCTCGATGTATGCGGCGTGGCAGGCAGGGTTGAAGCCGGTGCCGCCACGTGTGGATGCGCTCATGGCGGACGGAAGTTGGCGGCGAATCATCGACGACATGGGATTTCCGGCTGGGCTGCCACGGACGATTGTGGTGGATCTGACGGGGAAGCTGCCGGTGGGTGCACGGAAGATTCGGATCACGACGAACCTGCAGATTTACTGGGATCGGGTGCGGGTGGATAACGGGCCGGATGTGGGTGACCAAGTGCGGCGGACGGAGGTTCCGCTGGCGACAGCGGAGCTGGCGTTTCTGGGTTATCCGAAGCAGGTTGAAGGCGCGACGCCGGGCGAATTGACTTACGACTACAACCAGATCAGCGCGACGGGCCCGTTCCTGTGGGCGCGCGGCGCTTACACGCGATATGGGGATGTGACGCCGCTGCTGAAGAGCATCGACAATCGGTATGTGATCTTTGGGACGGGCGAGGAGATCGATGCGGAGTTCAGCGCGGTCTCGTTGCCGGCGCTGCCTGCTGGGTGGACGCGGGACTATTTCTTCTACGCGAACGGTTTTGTGAAGGACATGGACTGGT
>PMSS01000399.1 GCA_003167515.1 Acidobacterium sp.
ATCCTCCGTTTCCAGATCGTCTTTGGAGTCCTTCGCCTCCCAATACGCACGCGGCAGGTTGAACTCGTCGACGAGAGCGGCGTCCACGAACGCCGGGTTCTGGCCCTTGCGGGAAATTTTGTATTCGGGAATGACGGTCCAGTCGAACTGGCGAGCGCACTTGCCCAGCAGGTGCTCGAAGGCACTCCGAATATTGCCCTCATTGTCGAAATTGCCGCGCCCGAACCTCTCCAGCGCGTGGTAATAGGCCTTCACCGGCGCGTGGGTCGGCTTCAGATTCAGTGTGCTCATTCTGCTGTCTCGGGCGAATCTTGAATCATAGAACGACGCTTACACGGTATCAGGCCAACGGACGCAAGGGATCGCATCGAAGGTTGCCGTATCGTGTACTGCCTCGCCTCGTCTCCTAGTGTTCAAACACTGATAGGGGTATACCAACGGGGCAACTCCTGCGTTTGGCGGGTTGTCGAGCACGACTTTTCGACATCCCTTGAATCGACGCCGAATGCTCCGGTCCGTGTCTATCCCCATAAATATGAGCAATTTCGGCGTTTAGTGCGTCCGCCTTGGCAATCTGTTCGGAGAACTGGTTCAAACTCTGAGTGCTCAGGGACGCCATAAAATCAATAGCTTAAGGCCGCAGTAGTAATCAATCGACAACCCCATACGTCACTCGTACGTCATAGAGCCCCCTTGGGAGTGCCAGCCGATCCGTTCGCAGCGGTCGCTTTCCCGGGACAGCCGACCATCTACCCCCCCACCCCCCTAAGATCGATCCAGACGAAATTTTGGGTGCCGTCCCTGAATCTCCGGAGTACACAAGGAAATTCGGTCATGCCCCAATAATGCAGCGATCCTCCGAACTGGAAATGCTAATCTCGCCGAGATCATAACGGCAGGAGGGATCAATGCAGCGATTCAAGGTCCGATTGGTTGGGTTGGCTTCTGTTCCAGCGTTCGGGGTTAACGGTGAGCGTGTCATGGAAGCAAGCTTTCGTATCGAGTCTCCCGCTGGCACAACGTACGAATATGCGGGTAGCGGTATGGGGGCTGAGTTCGCTGATCGTTGCGAACGGATGAGGCAGCTCGCACAACTCGTTGAAGCTCCAGTGCCAGACACTAGCGATCTGGAGCAGTGGAAAGAAACGGTCGTTCGACGAGCGATGGAGCAAGTTGCCACATCCATGCAGCACGAATCCGCATAGTCATCTTCTGTACCGTTTTTCCCACAAAAGGCCGCTGCGCATATTCGCCCGCTATTCTCCTATACTGGAACCAACAACTCACCAAGGATGGAGGAATTATGGCGGATGACAATGGCGTACCTTTCAACAAAGTTCAAGGCAGTTTGGACGATCTACAGCGATCATTAACCGTAGCGCATACCAAAGATGCGATGCCAACAACCGCGCCGACTCAAAGCGGCTCCACTCAAACAGGTTCAAGTTCGGGATCGCAGACGCAATCGAACGACAAAAAGTAAATCAGTGAAGGTATTTGCATGACTGACGATTCAAAATCCGAACCCATCAAAATCTCGGAAACAATTCGCGCTTGCGACAGTGCCACCGTAAGCCACATCAAAGAGGCACTCGCAGCGGAATCCCTGACACCCACCTATATTCATCACATGTTGAAGGCTGCGCCTTCCATTAACGCTCAAGCACCCGGGGTTCAACCGACGTCGGAAGCACCGCAGTCGCCGTCGCGATCAACCGACCAAAAGTGACAACTTGCAAACTGCCGATTGGGTCGCCGCAGCATCGTTGGGTGTTTCCTTCGCCGCTCTTGGCGTCGCATGGTATGCCGCATATAAGGCCAACCGCAATTCGTCTGTCGCAACTCTCGTCACGCTCAACGAAGCATATCGCCAAGCATGGGAACGCTTCTTAAAGCAGGAAATTGACGAAAAAGCGCGTTATCGAGAATTTTGCGAACTGATGAATCTGATTGAGGCTGGCTGCGGCATTGTGGTCGAAGGTTCACTGTCCGGTATGTCGAACAAAATGATAACGATCTATCTTAACGACGTGTTGGAACTACTCAAGGGAAACGAGTATGCGAAAGCCCATATCCCCGCGATGATGCATTCGCCGACGACGTTTGAATACCTCAAAGCATTCCTCAAATCGAGGCCAAAGTATCTGAGCGTTACAATTCCTCCCGATTGGTATCAATTAAGTCAGTAGCCGGAGATCGAAAGAAGGGTTGGAGATCATGCAAAAGTGGCAATATGGGATGGCGTTGTATCGTCGCGAGCCGAACGCGCAGCACGCATTGATCGATTGTCGTAACAGTGAGCTGCCCATGAACGACATCGAGGAAGTCCAAACACAATTGGGGTTGACTCGATTCCTGAAGGCAGCAGGCGAACAAGGATGGGAGTTCTGTTCCTTCATTGCGCCATGGTCTAAAGGCGATCAACTTGGAGTTGAGAATGAGGACGGAACACCGGCAGGTTATGAAACGGTCAAGGACCGATTCGACATCCAATGGCTTATATTCAAGCGACCCGTCTGAATCGACAAAGGTGGCAGGGATCGCGAGCGACACCGCATAGCCGCAGCCGCCTCGCGGCGTGATTTGTGCGATATAGTGTGCCTCAATGGAGGGCGTAATTGGCCACATTTCCCCTTTCAGCAGAGCTAGCGAGTCTACACGACCAATGTTTGGCGTATGCGTCTTCGGTGCAGAACGAAGTCGCCTCGAAAGGGGGATGCAAGAATCTTGCCGCGGAGGCATTGAATGTTCTTTCATTCAACGCCGTATTGGCTCATCGCAGCATTCGAACACTCTGTGAAGAGGGCTGGGCACCTATAGCTCCAATCATCGCTCGCACAATGCTAGATGTGTTTGCTAGCTGCATTGCCCTTGTTTCTGATCACGCCAACGCCGATTACATGGGATTCAAGTATCTTTCGCATTTTCATCACAACTGGCTGAATGAGCCCGATATAACCCCTCCCGAGTTGCAGGACGGGAAAAAAACGATTGATGCCATTGTGTCTCGTCTCAATGCATCGGATCAAGCGAAGGCCAAAGCGTTTTTAGCGGCGGGTAAGCCGAAGAATTATTGGTTTCAGCCAGAGTATGCATCAACCAAGGCACTTTTAGAAAAAGCTAACCATCCAATCTACGACCTATATAGGGTCTTATCAAGCGTAACTCACGGCGGTTTTTCATCCAAGCTACTGTTCAACGATTATCAAACGGAAGAGAATATCGACCCACGCCCTCATCCCAAAGCAACATCAAATATGATAGTCGCGTCGTCACGTCTGCTATTGGAGAGTTCATATGTGCGTGACCATTGGGACAACGATGGAGCGCACGACAACAAATATTGTGCCGTTCTGACCCAATTGAATGAATTGAAGCCTTAACTGCACAGCCCGCCTCTATCCGCCTGCGCTTTCTACAGAAGAGCCCTTGTCACACGCTTTTATTTGTGCGATTGTCTTTTAGCGCAGTCGCGCTTCCGCACCATGTAACGCCCTCGCAGTCGCGAGCGGGTAAAGCCAGTCGGCCAAACCTGGATCAAACAATCCCACTTTGATTCGAGGTTGACCCATGGCACAGGTACAGATTACTGACGTAGTTGTCCCGGCGGAATTCACCGCATATCAAGTCGAGAATTCGATGGTGAGCACAGCCCTGTTTCAATCGGGTGTAGTGCTCCCCCAATGGCGAGATGCAGGCTCAGTTACAGGCTGGGCGCAGCAGTTCACCGTTCCATTCTGGTCGGACATTCCCGACATCGTTTGGACCGTTCGCAGCGGTCGCCTGCCAGGAGAGCCGACCGGATACCCCCCCAAAAAAAGGCCAATCCAGCCGCAATGCGCCTGTTCCAGCATGTTGCGAATCTCGATGGCGGCCCACCTGTCGAGTGAACTTCAATCTCTGTTAACAGAGTAAGCAGGAGCCTCGAATCCAGCACGCAAACACCTCCAGTGTCAGGCAGAACAACCCAGGAACCGCCCACTGTGACCCACTCCGGTACACCCGTGACCTCCGTACTGTCCGCCCCTCGGAATCCCCTTGCTATAACACCGCAAAGTTTCTACCCTGAAAACGGGGAAAGCTCTGTCCGCGCCACCAGCGCAACAGAGCTTTTTCTTTTCAGATACACATCAAGCATCAGAGGTACTCATCGCTGATTTCTCAAATACATAACCGCAACGGACCTGTTTTCAAATGTTTACGATGACCTTACCAGGAAGTAACAGGGGATATCGAGCTCGATATCCCCTGCGGAACCCACGAAATCAATGACTTACAAAAAGAGGGTAAGGGGGGTGGGTGAAGTACGATCTCGGGCTGACGACGCATCCTTATTCCCCTCTGCGCTGCTTCTTCGTGCCCCGCTGGATAGCGCCAGATGGATGACTAGCCCGAGCGAGAAGCTCCTCGAACGAATTCCAGGTGCAGCCCGAACCATCGACAGCAGCGCAGCCGCTGAGTCTCAGGGGAATTCGCTGGGGCGGTTGGCGGACGTTGAGAGTGACAGCGTTGCGCATCTGATCCAGGGTCTGCGCAATATACCAGAGACGAACGAAATAGCTGCCCGTCGAGCGGCTGCGCCAGAGCTCGACTACGAGCGCGCTGCCGGGCGGGGTGTCGTCGCGCCGGCCATCCGCGAACCAGCTCAGATGGAGGACACCGGCTACGTTGTTGAGATTAGTATCGTGGCCGATGAGGAAGAGAGCTCGATCACCGCGGCTCGAAGGCGCGTGCGCATCACGCCCATTGGCAACGGCATGCTCCATGGTTGTTCGGATGCGGTCGAGTAGATTGACTGCCTGCATGCGGGCGACGGACCGGTCGCGCCGGCGGGCATTAGAAGCAGCGGTATGCAGTCCGATTAGCCTGCGCAGCGACGCGCCATCGGCGCATCCCCAGGCGACGTCCTGCATGGGCATGCCCTCGGTGAACTCAAGCAGGAAGTTCTCTGTGAGGGTGGAAGCTATGCCGAGCGGACCCCTCAGCTCGCCAGGACGGCCGTCCCTTCCCTTGCCGGGCTCGGCGACGGTAGGAATATCGAGGATCGAGATACGGTTGTGATCGGGAGAGGCAGGCGTGCCGCAGGTAGCGAGGATGTGGTCCAGTTCGGTGAGCTGCGGTCGCAGCGCCTGCGTCAGCCTGGTCGCCTGGGCGTTGAAATCGTCGTCAGAAGAGACCGGCTCGGGGTTCGGCTGAGCCACGCGCAGAGGATGAAACAGCGGGTCAGGCGTGCCCTCGGGCAGAGCGCCTGGCAGCACGGAACAGGCAGGGAACATGCCTTCCGCCAGAGCTTTGCCGGACTCGCGCGTGCGCTGATCGGAATCTGCGTAGAAGCTGACCCTCGCCGCATCGTCACATCCCGCCGCCTTCAGCAGACCCTCGCGGGCCAGGAGCATTCGGTCGTATGCCCCCAAAAGACGCATATCTTCAAAACCGTGGGCCGTGAGATAGCCCGGAGGAACATCCCACAGCGGCCAGCGCGCCCGGGAGTAGCTGTAATACTGATCGAGGCTGCCGGTTGGGGAGCGAACCCCATGCCGGCTGAGATACACCACAAACTGCAGCTGATCGCCGGTGCGGGCCGAAGACTGTGCCCATGCCGGAATGCCGGTCGATGGCAGGCACAAGGCCGCGACGAGGGCGACGCGTACGAAAAGGAAACGCATGCAGAGGCACCCTAATAGTCAGGCCGCTCGCTGAGAGGCAAGAAGCGGCCCTGGGGAATGCTATTCGTGATGGCGCTCCCAACGGAGACCGCCGTAATAGATTGGCTTGTAATACTCGCGCTGGGTCATGTACTGCGGGCTGCCGTTGTAAAAGCCGAGGATTGCATTGTTAGCGTTTTCCTCCGAGGCGGTGAAACTGAACCCTTTGCCCAGATTGTAAGTCACCTGTGCATCCACCTGGGTGCGCTCGTAGTAATAGTTATCCCCGAACGGCCCCGTAACCGTGCCGACGTTGCCAGTTTGCCATTGGTAAGCAGCGATATTGGGGCCGTCGTAAGAGATGCCCAGCTCGACGACCGCGCGTTTCGTTGCGTAGGACGGAGTGATGTTCCAGGACCATGGCGCCTGACCCACCAGCGGCGGGGTATCCGTGCGCCCCAGCAGGTCGTAGTTCTTCGAGTTCGTCCATGTCATGTTCGCATCGATCCGCGCCCCCGACAGGACGCCCGGCAGAAACGTGAGATGCTGCTGGTACGCCAACTCCACGCCCTGGACGTAAGCATGCCCGCCGTTTTGCCACTGCGTCAGGAGCACAGTCGGGGTAATCGGATTCGGAAACGGGTTCGGTACGGTGGTCTGCGTTTGAAAAAGGGGCTGGCCCAGCTGCTTGTAGAAGTAGCCTCCCTCGATCATGCCCACCGAAGGCAGAAATCTTTCATAAAGAAGGTCGTAGTCGTTGGCATGTTCGGCAACCAGCGCGGGGTTGCCGATGTTTTCTCTATTTGGGTTATGCGACTCATCCAGCGTCTGGTAGGGCACCAGATCGTACGGATCGGGCCGGGAGATCCCGCGTCCATAGACGGCGCGGATATCCGAGTCCTGATCGAGGCGATAGCGGAACTGCACGCTGGGCAGGGGACTTATATAGGAACCGCTGGCACTTACCGGAGTCGTTGAAACGTAGTTGCCATTGGCGTCGTTGACCACGAGATAGCCGGTATTGGACTCGTTGGTCGCCTCAATGCGCAGCCCCGTCTGGAGGCTGGCCTTGCTGCCCAATTCCAGCGTGTTCATCACATATCCGGCGGTAATCCTCTCCTGCAGGGTGTAATTGGAAGCATCGGAGTTGAGGTGGGTCGCTCCCTCGTCCAGCGGAAGCACGTTTGGGTTATTAGCTAGCCATTGCGAGATCAGCTCGAAATGGGTAACCGGGCCTATCTGGTAGCTGCCGCCGTAATATGAAGGGTCGGTAAAGTTGCTGCTGAACATCGACATCAGTGGCGGAGTGGCGGTTCCGGCGAAATTGTCGTAAGTGGGCGAATACGCGTACTGTCCTTTGTGCACGTTACGGACCTGTGCGCCGAATTCCAGGGTGGAGGAATGGGAGCCCAGATGATAGTTGAGGCCGTACGACCCAGCGGCCGTGAGGTTGAGTTGGGTGGCATCCCCCGAGGTCAGGTTGACGTCGTGCAGGGCATATTGGCTGGGATCGTTGATCGGATCTGGCGCGCAGGAAAACTGGGGCCGATAAATGCTGGGATTGGCCGCCGGGGTGTAGACGCAGTCGTTCCCGACCGCTGGATTTCCGTTGGGCAAAGTCACAGGGTCGAAGTCCGCGCCGGGGTTGCCGGCCGCGCCCCCTTCGCGCGAGTGGCCAACGGAGAGCACGTACTTCGCCCATGACCGGCTAAAGATCTGGTGGCCGCCCAGGGTCAGCAAAGAGATCTGGTAATTGGGCCGGCGCAGGCTGTTGGAAAATGTAATGCCTGGGGATGCCGGGTTGTTGCCGAGCGTCGACACACCGGAATTGATGTCGTACTCGTATTTCTGCCCGTAATCTTTGAAGTTCGAGAAGAGGCCATGGGCGAAGAAGTCCGATCCCTCGTTGAGCTTGTAGTCGGCACTCCCGCCAAAACCGTAGCGAGTATGGTTATAAAAATACTGGCGAATGGAGAGCGAGTCGTACGCCGTCGTCGTACCGTCGAGGGCGAGGTCCGGAACCGGTTCCACATCGTCGGTGCCCAGATCGTTCAGGTCGTAGCTGTAGCTGAACATCGCGCCGAAACGCTGTTTGGCGCCGAAACGCATTCCGACAGTGGCGTCGTCGCGAATCCATGGCTGGCCGGTGTCGATGGGGTTCCAGCCACCCAGGCTTTCCAGAGTGATCTCAGGATGGTTGCTGGTAGCCTGTCTCATCTGCATATTCACCGAGCCCCCAATGGCGTCGCCATCCTCATTCGCAGAGAGCGTCTTGTTAATTTCCACCGCTCCCATGAGGTCCGCGGGGATTACCCACAAATCTACTTGGCGTACCTGAGGGTCAGGCCCAGGGACGAGGACGCCGTCCATGGTGGTGTTGCTCAGGCGCGGCTCGGTGCCGCGAATCTGCACATACTGCGCTTCCCCCTCGTTGATCTGCACCGTCACCCCCGGCATGCGGCCGAGAACGGTGGCGACGCTCTGGTTGGGCAGGTTCGCGATTTCCGGAGCGGTCATCACGTTGAGGATATTTTCCGACGTGCGCTGCTCGTTGATGGCCGCCACGTCACCCTGCAGGGTGCCCATCACCACCACCTGCTGGTTGGCCGAGGCGACCGTCATGGTCGTGTTTGCCAGCGTACTTTGCCCGGCGGTCACAGCAATGGTGGAAACAGCATTTTCAAAGCCCACATCGGAAACCGTGAGGGTATATTTGCCGGCCGGCACGTTCTGAATGTAGAAGTCGCCCTGGGCGTTCGACGCCACCGTGGTGCCGCCGGGTTGCAGAACGATCTGCGCGCCAGCGATCACGGCTCCCGTCGCATCCTTGATGGTACCGCTCACGCTGCCATTGCCAGGGCGGGCGGCCGGCTTACCCGGGGTTGCCGATTGCGCGAAGATGGGCGTAGATACGGCCGGCAGCGCCATCAGAAGCAGGTAGCCTGTGAGAAAGCCGGCCCGGACGACTCGGTTCGCAGCAAACATATATGCCTCTCCTGAAATCGCTATTCGCGTAATGGCCGCAGTATGGCAGGCGAATCTAAAGCCAACCTAAACACCTGCGTGTTTCGGTCCAGTTTTCATCGGGAATTAACGCCGACAGCCATAGACTTCCACCATGCAGGTGCTGATCGTGGAGGACAAGCGGAGCCTCGCCGGCCACCTGGGACGCGCCCTGGAAGGCGAGGGCTACTCTGTCACGTTGGCCTATGACGGCGAAGAGGCGCTGCGCCTCGGCCGCTCGCGCTGCTTCGACCTGATGATTCTCGATGTAATGTTGCCGGGCATGGACGGCTTCACGGTGATTCGCAAACTGCGCGAGGACCGTCTGAAGACGCAGACGATTATTCTTTCTGCGCGCGACTCGATGAGCGATGTGGTACACGGGCTCGACGCCGGCGCCGACGACTACCTGACTAAACCTTTCGCCCTGGACGTGCTGCTGGCGCGTGTGCGGGCGGCGGCGCGACGCGTCGCGGAGCGTCCGCCCGAGACTCTGCGCCTCGGCGATCTCTCCCTGCATCCTCAAACCTACGCGCTGCATCGCGGCGAGCGCGTGGAGCAGCTCACGCGGACCGAGTATGCGCTGCTCGAGACGCTCATGCGCCGCAACGGCAACATTGTGCCCCGCGAAGTTCTTATCAGCGAGGGCTGGGGCATTGCGGCAGACGTGAGCGTCGATTCGCTCTACGTCTTCATTCGTTCGCTGCGCTCCAAGATCACGCATCCGGGAGAACCGAAACTGCTGCACACCGTCCGCGGTGTTGGCTATGCACTCCGAAGCGAAAGCCGATGATCCGCCGCTGGTCCATTTCTCTGCGTCTCACTTCATGGTTTGGGGGAATCTTCTTCCTGGGTTGGCTGCTCTTCGGCACCGCGATGTGGCTCAACCTTAAAAGCACGTTGACCGGCGAACGCTATCAGACGCTTTCCCGGCGCATCGTCCGGCTGGAAGAGTTGCTGGAAAAAACGCAACACGAGGATTCCGCCGGCCGCGCCCAGGATTTCGCCGATTTCGCCAAAGCTACCGGCAACGGATTGTGCGAGGTGTTTCGCGCCGACGGACAGCGCGCTTATCCTTCGCCCACCAGCGCTGCGCAGGTGTTTCCGTGGCCATCGGCAGGCAGCGGCGATATGGACCGGTTCCTGCAGGTTCGCTCGGCAGGAGAGGCTTACTGGGTCCTGATCCATCCCTTCTCACTTGGCGGCGAATCGTTATATTTGCTGGCTGCGGCCCCAGAGGCCGGCAATCGGCTCGTGCTGCAGCGCTTTCTTGCCGGGCTCCTCGCGTCGATTCCTGTCCTCCTTCTCATCTCCTCCGCGGGCGGGTATTTTCTAAGCCGCAAGGCTCTCCTGCCGGTGGACCGCATCACCGCCTCGGCCCGCTCCATCAGCATCACGAACTTGTCCGAGCGCCTGCCGGTGGTCAGGACAGGGGACGAACTCGAGCGTCTTGCGGAAACGTGTAACGCGATGCTGGCGCGGCTGGAAATGTCGGTCAACCGGATCAAGCAATTCACCGCCGATGCCTCGCATGATCTTCGCGGACCAATTTCTTTTATGAGAACTGTGGCTGAGGTCGCGCTGCGGAACCGAAAGACAGACAGTGACAGCCGCGAGGCCTTCCAGGAGATCGTCGAGGAATCCTCAAAGGCTGCCGTCCTGCTGGAGAATCTGCTGACGCTGGCCCGCGCCGATGCGGATCGGTGCGATGTCGTCCTTGCGCCCGTTAATCTGGCGGACCTGGTCGAAGAGGCGTGCGCAATGGCCCGCCCGCTTGCCGGCGAGCGGCAACACACGCTCTCGGTCTCTCTTGGCGCGGAGCGGGAAGTCAGCATCCTCGGCGATTCTCCGAACCTGCGCAGGCTCTTATGGATTTTGCTGGACAATGCTCTCAAGTACACTCCCTCACCTGGCATGATCGACGTCATACTACGCACCTCGAGCCAGGATGCGACGATCACCGTCCGCGACAACGGCATTGGCATTCCGGCGACGGACCTGCCGCACATCTTCGATCGCTTTTATCGCGCCGATCCCTCACGCAGCCAGGTGGAAGGCAGCGGCCTGGGTCTCTCGATAGCCAGGTGGATCGCGGAAACCCATCATGCCGATCTCAGCGTGGGCAGCGTTGAACGAGCGGGAACTACTTTTCGAGTGGCATTTCCTCTCTACACAAACTAATACCGGACTCCTGCTTCGCGACTGTCCGGCTGTCCGCAGGCCGAGGTACCAACCCCGCAATCCTCTTCCCGGCTTACGGGAGCCCCGGGCCCAAACGAGCATTTCTAAATCAAGGGCGCTCATCGCCGCGGTTAGCGCAGAATTGGATTCATTCATTATTCATGGACCCGTCAACCAGGCGAAAGGCGCTTGTCTTACGATTTCTTCTCGGACGAGGAGGTCGTCACAACCATGAAGTCCAGAGCTCCGATGACCTTTGCAGCGGTTCTTGCGGCAGGAGCGGCACTGGGGGTCCAGTGCCGTCACAGTAAACGCGCAGAATTACGGCTACGGCTACGGTTACGGTCACGATTTCGGTCGCGATCGGCACCAATTCCGCGGCTTTGTCCCTGGCAGTATCGTTTTGAGCGGCACAGTCTACGTTGGCGATGCCCGCACCGTCACCGCAGGCGAAGTCCTGCCGCCCGGCTGTCTGAACACCGGGTCGGTCACGAATCCTGCCGTGGCCACGGTCAATGTACCGGTCCTCCCGGCCGACGTGGCGAGCGATGGAAGCACCGTGCCCGTGACGGTGAGTTGCGGCTACGCCAGCGACAACGGCGAAGCGCCCAATCTCCACGACAATCACAACGTCTCGATCAGCCTGAACGGCGACAACGGCGCTGATCCCAACAAGCTGGTGAAGGTCACCGATCAACTGAGCGCCACCCAGCTGTCAACCAACGGTTACCTCGACAGGTTCGTGACGATTCGCTCTGCCCGCGCCGGTGAAGCCTTCCGAGGCGTCGCTCTGGCCCCGGTAGACGGCAGATAGAAAACCATCAGCAGAGTCAGCGACCAACCCCGGGCTCCCCGTGCAGTCGACTCGGGGAGCCTTGTTGCTGATGGGTCGAATCGGAAGGGTTGCGCCTGGCCACTGGACAGCTCCAGTNNAATTCGTGTTTGAGCCCGAATAGCCGACCGTCCTATAGTGATGTCGCCGCACTCGATGGCTCCCGGGACTCGCCCCAGTTCACCGCAGGCGAAAATTCCGGTTTGTTGTGACCGCCTTGCCTGAATGGTTAATCTCGCCTGAATGGGGTTAGTATTGTTGCTACCTGGCCGGGGTCGTTGTCGGTCAGGAGCCCCGGTAGCACGTCTCCGGCAACGGTTCAGCCTTCCTAACCACATCCACGGG
>PMSS01000280.1 GCA_003167515.1 Acidobacterium sp.
GCGATTGTTTTGTATTACTTCTGCCCTGGAGCTGCAACAGATTTACGGAGCTGGCGTGGCTGGGCCGCCATCAAGAGCCCTGATCAGGAGCTCGATGTGAAATCGACCCTCCAGTACGATGGATGAGAACCTCATTGGATCAAACCTCGGCAGCACCTGGGCCGCGAAGCTGCCTCATAAGGTCCAGTTCAGGCAGCAGGTCTCGTGGATTCCCGCCTACCACAATCCCTACGCCTACTCCGCCGGCGAATCGGACTCGCTCACTCTGCCATTCTTCAAAAAACTGGCTTTCTCTCTCGGCTTCAACGACAGCTACCACGAAACGCAATTTCTTTCGAACTCGTAGCCGGCCGCACCAACGCGCTGAAGTCGAAGTACTGAGCTTCGCCCCGAATAATCACTGCGGCGACGCCCCCGGCGCCGCTCCAACCCCGCCGTTTGCAGGCACCGAGAAATCCAGTGGCGCCTGAATCAGCTTCGTCACATCCGCCGGCATCGGCGATCCCGCATTCTTCACCAGCAACGACACCTGCCACATCTGCGTCTGGTTCAGAACCTTGTCGAACGACGGCATCCCGCTCAACCGAATCCCATTCGCGACCTTCCAGTACGTCTCACCCACCGGATCGTCGCTCACGCCCACCACACCATCGCCATGCGGAGCCCAAAGCTGCGGCGCGCGCGGATACATGTGCCCCGCAAACCCCGATGGCCGCCCGTACAATCCATGGCACGAGGCGCACTGCTCGCGATAAATCTGCGCACCTGCAGTCAGATTCGTAACGCTCGCCTCAATCGGCGCGCTGGCCGGCATTTCCTTGTCGATGCGGGCATGTAGCGGTATCTTCACAATCTGCCTCTCCAGAAGAAACGGCAGATCGGCGACCGCCACCGGCGGATGCCCCATATGGAAATAGATCGTCACCCAAACCGGAATAATCAGGAACCCGAGTATCAGACCCACCAGAAATCTCATGCGTCCCCCATCGATCACGAAAATATCAACCGCCCTTCACGGCATCGTTGCATGCCGATGAAGATTCCGCAATCCAGGCGGCGCCTCCGGTCCTGCACGACACCGTACCTGTGCCCTGTAACCTGTTCCCTGTACCCTGCTTCCCCGCTGATGATTTAATACAAAGCAGGTAAAACTCTTCTCTTTTTCTTTATGTAGTGGAGGCACTCAGGTTGATGCATTTCCGCAGTCGTTCCAGGTACGCCCCGGTTCCCTTTGGCATGTTTCCCCTTGCCGTGGTTTCCCTTTTCGCATTCCTTCTTCTTGCTCCCTCTCTTCTCCGCGGACAGGATGCCCAGCAGGCGCCGCCGGGAACCGCCGAGTCACAATCCGAGCAGCCCCAGCAACAATCCACTCCGGAGCAGCGCACCGAAGTCCTCCGCGAGGCCCAGGCGCGCGTCAATGCCCGCCGCAAAATCCGCATCCAGCAGATCATCCAGGACACCTACAGCCACAAATTCGAGCTGGATTTCGGCGGCGGCTCCCTGCGCTTCACCCCGGGCGATTCTCTTCAGCGCATGAACGAGGCCGGCTGGAACGTCGACCTCACCGACTACCTCTTCGGCGACCTCGGCATCGTCGCCGATTTCCGTGGCTACTACGGCAGCGCCTACACCGGCACGCACGTCGACAATGGGATTGCCCAGGCCTATAACCCCAGCATCAGCCAGTACACCTTCCTGGCAGGCCCCCGCTACCGCTTCTTCAAGGGCCAGCACTGGGGCTGGACCGCTCAGGCTCTCGCCGGCGCAGGCCACGGCAACTTCGGCACCGGCACCAACGGCCTGCCCCCGCAACTCGTCGGCCTCTACACCGACTCCACCGTCCTCAACTTCGCCGGCGGCGTCTCCGCAGACTACAACCTCGGCCCAGGCCTCGCCATTCGCCTCACCGCCAACGAACTCATCACCAACTACGGCAGCAGTTTCCAGGAGAACCTCGGTGGCAACTTAGGAGTTGTCTACCGCTTCGGCCGCAAATAGCCGATCTGGTGGCCCATTCAAGTGCGCATGCTATTCGCGCTCTGGAGTCGGGCCCATTCTCTGCCCAATCCCCGATCCCTCATCCCTTACAATGTGCATGACCTCCGTTCGCCGATAAACCCGCGAGCTCCATGCCCAGCCTTCTGCCCCTTCTCGCGCCCTTGCCACGCCTGCTCTCTTCAATGGCACAGACCCTGTGCCTCTTCTTCGTCAAAAACGATCTCCGCCACTACCTCCGCACCAACTACGGCGACCACACCTTCCAGAATCTCTACCACTGGCAGCTTTTCTCCTTTGACACGCTGCTCCTCACCCCCTATTTCCTGGTGATGATCGTCCTCTCCCTCTACGGCCTGCACCGCTACACCCTGGTCTGGCTCTATTACCACAACCGCAAAAACGCCACCCACGAGCCGGCCTCACGCTTCGAGCATTTGCCGCGCGTCACCATCCAGCTCCCCATCTTCAACGAGCAGTTCGNNGACGACTCCACCGACGAAACCCAGCAGGTAGCCCAGCTCATCGTCGATCGCTACCGCGCCCTCGGCTATCCCATCGTTTACCTGCACCGCTCCAATCGTCACGGATTCAAAGCCGGCGCCCTCGACGAAGGCCTTAAAACCGCCTCCGGTGAATTCGTCGCCATTTTCGACGCCGACTTCGTCCCTCCTCAGGACTGGCTCATGCGCGTCATCGACCACTTTGCCGAGCCCGACATCGGCATGGTGCAGACCCGCTGGACCCATCTCAATCGCGACTACAGTTTCCTCACCCAGGTCGAGGCCATCCTGCTCGACGGCCACTTCGTCCTCGAACACGGCGCCCGCTCCCGCTCCCATGTCTTCTTCAACTTCAACGGAACCGCCGGTATGTGGCGCCGCTCCGCCATCGACCAGGCCGGAGGCTGGCAGCACGACACCCTCACCGAAGACACCGACCTCAGCTACCGCGCTCAGATCGTCGGCTGGAAATTCAAATACCTCCAGGATGTCGAGTGCCCCGCCGAGCTCCCCATCGAAATGACCGCCTTCAAAACCCAGCAGCAGCGCTGGGCCAAAGGCCTCATCCAGACCTCCAAAAAAATCCTTCCCCGCGTCTTCCGCAGCGATGCCCCGCTCCGCACCAAAATCGAAGCCTGGTATCATCTCACCGCCAACATCAGCTATCCGCTCATGGTCGTGCTCTCCGTCCTCCTCATGCCCGCCATGATCATCCGCTTCTATCAGGGCTGGTGGGAGATGCTCTACATCGACTTCCCTCTCTTCCTCGCCTCGACATTTTCCATCTCGTCCTTCTACCTCGTCTCCCAGAAAGAACTCTACCCGCGCCACTGGTACCGAACCTTCCTCTATCTCCCGTTTCTCATGTCGCTCGGCATCGGGCTCACCATCACCAACACCATTGCCGTCATGGAGGCCATTTTCGGCGTCAAGAGCGCTTTCAAGCGCACGCCCAAATACCGCGTTCAAAAACGCGGCGAACGAGCCAACGCCTCGAAATACCGCAAGCGCCTCGGCATCATCCCATTTCTTGAGCTGTTAGTCGGCAGTTATTTCGCCCTGTGCATCTGGTACGCCGTCGCCAATGAAAACTACTTCACGATTCCCTTCCTGGTCCTCTTCGTTGTCGGCTATTGGTACACCGGGCTTCTATCACTCCTGCAGGGCCGCTTCGAGCGCTGGCGCACCGGCGCCAATTTAGACGACACCAGCCCCAAACCCTTCCCCGTCGGCGTGTAGGGGAAATCCCAGGCAGCCTCGACACCCTTACCGAATCAAGTGAATCGGAATGCTCAAACTCAGCTTTTTCCAGATCCTGTCTCCGGTGTAGACGGGCAGATTCATCGTGATTCCGAGCGCCAGACAGGCTCGATCTCCAAGGGACAGGCCCAGAGGTCGCGTCTGATCCACGAGGGTGCCGCTCAGACGACCTTGCTCTTCGTCAAAGGGATAAGCTCGGTCCACAATGGACAGCGCGCTCTCCCACGCTTCCCGTGGAGGAGTGCCCAGCTTCACCAGTCTGGCCTGGGCTTCAGCAATGTTGACAACGCTGGCGATACCCTCCGGAAAACCTGGCGCAGTGAGAACTGCGAATCCCGGCTCCTGCAGCGCAATGGCGAGAATGGCTGAGGCATCCAGAACGCATTTATTCACGCGCCGCTTCTTTCCTCCGCTCGGCGATCAGTTCATCCACGGCGTGGGTGCCCGGCTTGATATAACGCCGCAACGCCTCCTGCGCTTCCTTGATCCGCTGTCGCCGAGTGGTCAGGCGATATCCGTTCTTCTGGCGCTCCAGCAGGATCTCTCCGCCCGCTTCCAACCCCAGCTCTTTGCGAACATGGGCCGGAATCACGACTCTGCCATTTTCACTCAGACGTAACCGAATCTGCTGTTCTGCCATTTTGTGTCTCCTGTGTCATTCTAGCTCCTTTTGACAGAGGCCTGCCAACCAGGCTCTTCCGTTAAACTCCTCCCAATGAAATTCTCGCGTCTCCTGCTCCTCCTTCTCACTCTCCCAACCATCCTTCCAGCGCTCGACCGCCAACCCACCGCCGACTACCACGCCCGCCGCACCCACCTCAGCGCCACCCTCAACACAGGCGTCGCGATTCTCTTCGCCGCCGAAGAGCCCCTCACCGACTTCACCCCCTACCGCCAGGATTCGGACTTCTACTACCTCACCGGCTGGAACGAGCCCGGCGCCGCCCTGCTCATCGAGGCCCCCGCCGAAGCCGACGATCTGCACCCCGCCCGCACCTACCGCGAAATTCTCTTCCTCCCCACCCGCAACCTCCGCAACGAACGCTACACTGGAGCCAAGCTCGACGCCGCATCCCCCGACGCGCCCCACATCACCGGCGTCGATGAAGTCCAGCCCATGACTGAGCTCCCCGCCATCCTGGGCACCCTGCTCAAATCCGACCGCTACCTCGAACGCAACCTGTGGAGCCAGCCCGACAACGACCAGGCCCGCGCCCTCATCTCCTGGACCGCCACCACCCTCGGCATGGACACCACCCCGTCCCTCCAGGACGTGCGCTCTCTCACTCAGGATCTCCGCGCCATCAAGGACCCCGGCGAACTCGCTCTCCTCCACAAAGCCGGCGACGCCTCCATCAAAGCGCAGCTCGCCATGATCGCCGCCATCCATCCCGGCATAACCGAGCGCGCCGCCGCCGGCATCATCGTCGAAACCCTCATGGCCAACGGCTGCGAGCGCCCCTCCTACGCCCCGATCGTTGGATCAGGCCCGAACTCGACCATCCTCCACTACTCCGAAAACAGCCGCACCATGCAGCCCGGCGAAGTTCTCCTCGTCGACGCCGCCGGCGAATATTCCATGTACGCCTCTGACATCACACGCACCATGCCCGTCAACGGCCACTTCACCGCGCGCCAGCGCGAAGTCTACAACGTCGTCTACGGAGCCCAGCGCGCCGCCATGGAAGCCTTCGTTCCCGGCAAGTCGCGCATCAACGACCCCTACCATCGCTATCCCGATTCCCTCGACACCATCGCCTTCAACTACATGAACGCCCACGGCAAAGATCTCCACGGCGAGCCACTCGGCAAATACTTCATCCACGGCATCGGCCATTCCGTCGGCATCGATGTGCACGACCCCTTCGACCCCGCAAAGCCCATCGAGAAGGGCATGGTTTTTACCATCGAGCCCGGCATTTACATTCCCGAAGAAAAACTTGGCGTCCGCATCGAAGATGACTACTACGCCAAACCCGATGGCACGCTCGAATGCCTGACCTGCGCCCTCCCCAAAACCGCCGAAGCCATCGAAGAACTGATGCACAAGTCACAATGACCAGCACAAATCCGGGTCCCCCCCTGGCTTTGGGATGTGGGAATCGCGCGAAGCGCGACCTTTTTTGCTAACCGCGGTTTCGCCAAGCGTTCTTCGGCGCCCTTTATACTCACCCCATCATGAAATCTCCTCTTCCGCTGCGGCTCTTTTCCGTCCTGCTCCTCCTGCCTCTGCTCGCCGTCCCCTCCTCTCACGCATGGGGCAACAAGGGCCACACCATGATCAATCGCCTGGCCGCCGAATCGCTCCCAGCCGACATGCCTGCCTTTATCCGGACCCCCGAAGCCATCAACGAAATCGCCTACCTCGGCCCTGAGCCCGACCGCTGGCGTTCCCGCGCCGAGCCTGAACTCAACGCCGCCCAGGCCCCTGACCACTTCATCGACATCGAGTACGCCGACCTCATCGGAACCCTGCCCCGCCAGCGCTACCAGTACATTGCCGCCCTCTACGCTTACATCGCCGCGCATCCCGACCGCGCCGCCGACCTTCGCCCCGAGCGCGTCGGTTTCCAGCCGTACATCACCAGCGAAGTATGGGAGCGCCTCAAGTCCGCCATGCGCGACTACCGCACCCTCTCCGCCGCCCATCAGGACACCAAACCCGTCGAAGCCGCCATCCTCTTCTATGCCGGATGGCTCGGCCACTACGTCGGAGACGGCTCGCAGCCTCTCCACGTCACCATCAACTACAACGGCTGGGTCGAAAAGGAAAATCCCAACGGCTACACCACCGACCGCACCATCCACAGCCAGTTTGAAAGCACCTTCGTCGATGCGAATATCAACACCACCGACGTCCAGCCGCTTCTCACGCCCCTGCACCCCATCAGCGACGAGTGGGACGACTACCTCGCCTACCTCCGCCACACCGGCTCCCTCGCCGAACGCGTCTACCAGCTCGACAAGCAGCACGGCTTCGACGGAACAGGCACTCCCGAATCCAGACAATTCACTGCCGAACGACTGGCCGCTGGAGCGTCGATGCTCCGCGACCTCTACGTAGCCGCTTGGGTCAAGAGCGCCGAGCCCGTTCCCGAATGGCACGATCCGCACGAAAACTCCGCACCGAAAACTTCAGGCGCAGCGGAATTGCCGCCCGGGGTGACATTCCAGAAGCAGGCGGTTGTCGGCCCTCCGCCAATCGCAAACACCTTCGTCGAATCTCAGAAACCTTTCGACGCCCAGATCTTTCGCAAGCCGTTCCCCGATGGATTCGAACATCCAATTCTGCGCTACGCACCCGACCCGGAGTATTCCAAGAAGGCTAGAAAGAACAAGATCACCGGCAAAGTCGTTGTGCGAATGACAGTCGAAACGAATGGTTCGGTCGAAGACGTCCATGTCGTAAGCAGCGACAGCAAGGACCTCGTCGATGGAGCACTAAATGCCGTTCGAAAATACAAATTCAGTCCCGCGATGTATCAAGGCCACCCAGTTGCGGCCGAGATCAATGTCGAAGTGAACTTCCAGCTGAACTGACGCAGTGTTGCCCGTCACCCGGACATCAGCGGCACCAGCAACCTCAATAACCCCGCTAGCTGAGCCTCCACCGCCCAGTCGCCATCACCTCTTCATATCCGCTCTTTAGCTAACCGCTTGTTAGCTGCTCTCCCATCAGCGGCACCGCCCGCCGCAACAATCCCGCCAGCTGAGCCTCCACCGCCCGCCCGGTCGCCATCACCTCTTCATGACTCAGCGGCTCCTTCTGGATCCCCGCGGCCATGTTCGTCACGCAGCTGACCCCCAACACCTCCATCCCCATGTGCCGCGCCACGATAGTCTCCTGCACGGTCGACATGCCGACCAGATCCGCGCCCAAAGTCCGAAACGCACGAATCTCCGCCGGTGTCTCAAAACTGGGCCCCAGCACGCTCAGATACACGCCCTCGTCCAAACGAAACTCCATCTCCTTCGCAGCGTCATGCGCCAACAACCGCAGCCGCTCCGAGTACGCCTCGCTCATATCAAAAAAGCGCGGCCCAAACCGCTCGTCATTCGGACCCGCCACCGGATTCCGCCCCGACAAATTGATGTGATCCGAGATCAGCACCAGCTGCCCCTGCTTTAGCCCTTCGTTAATCCCGCCCGCCGCGTTCGTCAGCACCAGCGTCTTCACGCCCATCCGCCCCAGCACCCGCACCGGAAACGTCACTTCCTCTGAGCTGTATCCCTCATACGCATGCACCCGCCCCTGCATCACCGCCACCGGCACACCGCTGACCATGCCGATCACCAGCTTCCCGCTGTGCCCCGGCACCGTCGACTGCGGAAAATGCGGAATCAGCGCAAAGGCAATCGCCCTCGCACCCTCAAGCTGCTCCGCAAACGCCCCCAGCCCCGACCCCAGCACAATGGCAATCCGCGGCCGCAACTCCGTCCGCGCATTCACAAACTGCGCCGCCGCCGTTGCCTTGTCAAAGATTGTGCCAGCCATAGTTACTTAATCAGAATCCCCACAATCGACGCCGACATCAGATTCGCCATCGTCCCCGCCAGCATCGCTCTGAAGCCCAGTTTCGCCAACTCGTTTCTCCGATTCGGCGCCAGCGCCCCAATCCCGCCAATCTGAATCCCAATCGAGCTCAGGTTCGCGAACCCGCACAGTGCGAACGTCGCTATCGTCACCGACTGCGCCGCCAAAGCGCCGCTTTTCGCCAGGCCTCCCAGATACGTGTACGCCACCAGTTCGTTCAGCACCATCCGCGTCCCCAGCAGATTGCCCACCGTCGGCGCATCATGCCACGGAATCCCAATCAGCCAGGCAACCGGCGCGAAGAAAAATCCCAGAATCGCATCGAGCGAATGCGGAAACGGAATATGGTGCCACCCCAGCCAGTTATGCAACCCGCCAAGAATCCCGTCCAGCAGCGCGATCAGCGCCAGAAACGAAATCAGCATGATCCCCACGTTGAACGCCAGCCGCCCGCCGTCAATCGTCCCCCGCGCAATCGACCCGATCAGATTCTCGTCCTTATGCTCTGCGTCCTCCGGAATGTGAACCACGCCCTCGGTCGCCGGCTTCTCCGTCTCCGGCACCAGCATCTTTGAAATCAAAATCGTTCCCGGCGCCGTCATAATCACCGCCGCCAGCAGGCTGCTCGCCGAAATTCCATACAGAATGTACGCCGCCATAATTCCGCCCGACACATGCGCCATGCCGCTCGTCATAATCGTCATCAGTTCCGAGCGCGTCGCCCCGGGGAGAAACGGCCGAATCGTCAGCGGAGCCTCAGTCTGCCCCATAAAAATGCTCGCCGCCACGTTCAGGCTCTCCGCTCCCGACACCTTCAGCGTCCACTGCATCGCCTTGGCGAAGCCGCGAATCACCAGCTGCATCACCCCCAGGTAGTACAGCACCGCAAAGAACGCCGAGATAAAAATGATCGTTGGCAGCACTTGAAATGCAAAAAAGTTCGTCCCAAACGCCGCGCCGATCTTCGAGTGCTGCGCGCCCAGGTCTCCAAACACAAAACTCGATCCATTGAAGGCGAACGCAAGCAGCTTGTTCACCGTGTCGCCCGCAGCATGCATCACTCGCTGCCCCACAGATGATTTCAGCACCAGAAACGCGAACGCAATCTGCAGCCCCAGCCCCCACACCACGGTGCGCCAGCGGATCGCCCTGCGGTTCATCGAGAAGATCCATGCCAGCAGCAGCATGGTCAGCAGTCCCAGCACCCCCGTGAATCGAGCCAAATCGTTCTCCTCAGGTTTTCCTGAATCCTAACTGCGGCGCTGCCGTTTCAGAAAAGAATTCTTATTGCCCACCGAAATAATCTCCCGAATCAGCCGCGGCGCAGCCGTCGGCGCATCTCCGATCGTCAGCGCCTTCCCCAGCAACTGTTCCGGCTCCGCAAATCGAGCCTCGTCCTCGGTGAACAAAGTCGCCAGCGGCTGCCCCGCCTCGATCTTCGCCCCCAGCTTCACATGCATCTCCAGCCCCGCATTGGCTTCCACCGGTTCCCCGGCACGCTCCCGCCCCGCACCCAGCCGCTGCACAGCCCACCCTACTTTCGTGCAGTCCGCCGCAACAAAATATCCGCTCCGCATCGCACGAAATTCCCGCCGATACTTCGGTCGATGAAATTCCATCCCCGCATCCAGCGCCTTCACATCGCCGCCCTGCGCGGCCACCATCTCGCGAAAAATCTCGAGCGCCGACCCATCCGACAGCTTTTCCTCCGCAGCGCTGCGCCCCGCTTCCGCACTCCTCGCCTTGCCGCCGAGATAGATCATCCACCCCGCCAGAATCAGTGAAACCTCCCGCAAATCCTCGCTCAGCGGATCGCGCCCGCCCCGCAGCAATTCCATCGACTCCACAATCTCCACCCAGTTCCCCGCGAAACGCCCCAGCGGCTGGCTCATATCCGTCAGCACCGCCACCGTCCTCGTTCCCGCGCGCTCCCCCGTCTCCACCATCAGAGCCGCCAGATACTGCGCATCCTCCTCATCCCGCAGAAACGCCCCCGACCCCGTCTTCACATCGATCACCAGCGCATCCAGCCCGGCCGCCAGTTTCTTGCTCATAATCGAGGCGCAAATCAGGTAAGGATTCTCAACCGTCGCCGTGCGATCGCGCAGACTGTACAGTTTCCGGTCAGCCGGAACCAGGTCCTTCGTCTGCCCCACGATCGAAACCCCGCACTGCTCCACGACCTTCCGCATCTCCGCAAGTGACAGATCCGTCCGATACCCAGGAATCGACTCCAGCTTATCCAGCGTCCCCCCCGTATGTCCCAGTGCACGCCCGCTGATCATCGGATCGGCCAGCCCCGCCGCCGCCGCAATTGGCGCGACCAAAAACGACGTCTTGTCCCCCACTCCGCCGGTCGAGTGCTTATCGACCGTCTTCCTTCCCAGCCCGGCGTGATCCAGCACCTCGCCGGAAAACCGCATCGCCGTCGTCAGCGTGTCCAGTTCCCCCAGCGACAGCCCGCGCAGAAATACCGCCATCAGCCACGCCGACAGCTGCTCCTCAGGAATCGTCTCGCGCGACGCGCCTTCCACCAGAAAGCGAATCTCGTCGCCGTTCAGCTCCTCGCCGTCCCGCTTCTTCCGGATCAGATCGACCGCATGCAGCGTCCCGCTCATCGCCGCCCATCCTCCGGCTCGAAGCGAAAGCTCCACGGAAAAATCTCGCGGAACGGCCGCGTCTCCGGTCCGCTTTCGCCAGGGAAACAAACCACCGCGTCCGCCGTCACAAATTCGCTCATCACCTGCCGGCAAGCCCCACACGGCGGACTCGCCGCGCCATTCCGATTCGCCACCGCGATCGCACGAATCTTCTGCCCCGCCCCGCGTTCGCTGATGGCTCGAAACAGAGCATTCCGCTCCGCGCAACTCGTCAGTCCATACGAAACGTTCTCGACGTTGCAGCCAGTCACCACCGCTCCATCCTCAAACAGCAGCGCCGCCCCCACGTAAAACTTCGAATAAGGAGCATACGCATGCGCAGCAGCATCGAGCGCCGCCTGCCGCAACCGGTCCAGTGTCGCCTCATCGATGTCGGACATGCGTCTCTGAGGCTAGCTGGTTCCGCCGTGCCCGGCAACCAACCCTCAAGTTCCTTTCCCTCTTTCCGATAAACCTTTCGTGGACGACCTTACTCGCGAATTCCTTCTCGAAAGCCAGGAAGGCCTGGACCGCATGGAGCGGTGCCTGACCGACCTGGAAACACGCCCCGGCGATACGGAGTTGCTGGCGGATATTTTCCGCTCCGTGCATACCATCAAAGGCACGACCGGCTTCCTCGGCTTCAGCCGCCTCGAAGCTCTCTCGCACGCCGGAGAAAACCTCCTCGGCCTCCTGCGCGAGGGTAAGCTCGAGGCCAATCCCGAGATCGTCAGCGGTCTCCTGTCCCTCATGGATATCCTGCGCGGCGTCCTTCACTCCATCGAAACCATCGGCGCCGAGGGCGAAAACCGGCAGCAGGACGGCGCCATCATCGCGCGTCTCGAAAAATTGCAGCTTGGCGATGCTTCGATTGCCGTGGCCGAGCCCGAACTGGCCGCCGTCGCCGCGCCCACTCGAACCGGCAGGCCTCGCAAGCCGCGCGCTCTACGCAGGCGCGGCTACATCCAAAGTGCGCCTCCCCCGGCTGAATCCGGCGAGGCAGGGCCGCCCAGGGAATTTGAAGAAGCGCCACGGAACACGGAACCTCAACCCGTTCCCGTTGTTCCGGCACCTGCTTCGCTTCCTGCGCGGCCCGAGAATGAATCCCCCGCGTCCCCGGCGCCCGAAACCCAGGCCGCCACCACATCCGGCACAGCCGACTCCACGCTGCGCGTCGACGTCGAACTGCTCAACCGCATGATGAATCTGGTCGGCGAACTGGTGCTCACCCGCAACCAGATCCTCCAGGCCACCAGCACCGATGCCAGCTTTTCTCTGCTCGGCCGCCGCCTCGATATGGTCACCGCCGATCTGCGCGAGTCCGTGATGGCGTCACGTACACCCTTGATACCATACTAGTTTATTGATTCCAAAGTGCAGAAAGTCAGGAGAAATTCGCTAAATGCTGAGTCAGAAGCACAAATCAGCACAAATCGACAGAGCGGGGGATGTGCCCATCGGCTTCAGGTGACGGGGGAGCTTGCCTCGCATTCGGCGGGCAAGGGGCCTTGCGGATCGCCATGGCAGAACGGACCGGGGAAGGGCGGGTCTGGTGCGAGTGAATCATCTGCGGGTTCTGTTGTCTGGAGAAGGCCATGCGCACCGAAGGCACGACGGCTGACGCTGGCCGCCCGTCTCAGTTCATGCTGAGGCGGGGGCTTTACTCAAACAGCAGATACGTCAACCGCCGTTAACGCTATACTGGCGTGCATCATGGCAGGAAAGTGGTGGGTAGGAACTTGTAAGGATTGCAAACAACCTTTGGCGGTGCGGCAATCGCTGTCGGAAGGAAGTCAGATGGAGATTCCCAACCCTAGCCGCAGGACAACGGTACAGTGTCCGAACTGTCAGAATGTGAATGAGTACTCGGATGCGGAGCTTGAGCAAGCTGACGCAACCGTTCATCTGATAGATGAGCAATGATCCATTCACCGTTTACAAGCTTCATTGGCTGCCCAATCGTCATTCCACATCCACAAAGACAGAATAATTCTCCAGATTTCATAAGTCCTCACTACTCCCCAAACAGGTGCTTGAGCAGTTCCCACGTCGCGCCGTAGTACAGGGGTCGAAGGATATGTTTGGCCGCGCTGCCCGCAAGGTTCCTGACGTTCTGAGCCGTCTGACTGGCCGCGTGAGCGTCATTGGTCGCTCTCACAAAATCGCCGGATCGCTGATCGCCCAGCGCGTCCTGAAGACGGCCAGAATCGTAGAGCCTGTTTACCCGGCTGTGGAGCTTCCCGGTATTCACTGTTTCGAAGATCGGCTTCTTTGCTCCTGCCGCCAGTTCGGGGCGCAATCCTTCATAAGCATGGTGATTCTCTGGTGTTCGGTCATGCTGCCCCCTTTTCGGCTGCCTCAGCGGTGAGCCGGATCATCACGCTGGACGCGAATCGCAGGGCGTACTCGTTGTCCATCTGTCCTTTAAGACGCTCGTACTTCAGACCAGCGCGGGCGATACTTTCTCGCACGATTGACGGCGCGTGCGAGATGAGCCAGATTGCCAACTGCCTGTCAGAAATCGGGTAGGGGAATACTGCGTTCCAGCATTCCCGCAATGCCTGAATATCGTGATTGGTCACTGTGCTTTCTCCAACATCTCTACCAGCGCGTCAGCTTCCGCCTGTACAATCCCGGCTGCCTGTGCGTCTATGCCAATGCCCTCTTCCATGCCATAGACGTAGTAGAGCAGCGGATCGCCGCTGACACCTTTGCCTTTGCTGCGGACCATATCTCCCGCACGCTTCATGAGTGCAAGGGCGAACCTTCTGGACATCGTGAGATTGCCCATAATTTCGTCCATTTTGCACATGGGGTGTCGGGCGATGAAGTCGAGGAGCCGCTGCAAGTCCTCTTCGCTTTTCTTTAACTTCTCTGCCTTCGCCAAATCGCGGATGAGCGCACCAAGTTCCAATGAGCCATCTGGCCGCCGAAGCAGGACGCTCTTATCAATTTCTCCGTAAACTTCGTCACGTATCGTCTGGTCAGAAAAGATGGTATAGTGCCCAGCATTCCGATCACGGGCCAAGTAAATACCAGTGCCGAAGCTTCCACGCTGCGCCGTCGAACCAATGACATCATCGGCTTCATCATTCGGGTTGGTCGCCTTCCTTCCATGCAAAGTGACCAGCAACGAGCCGTTATAATCAATGGATTCCAACGCATCTTGCATACTGTTGATGCTGTCCAGAACTTCTTTGTAATCGTTTGCGTTTTTGGCATTGGTGAATGCCCAGAGGATGTCAATGACAATGAGATGAGGTGTTATTGAAAGGGCTTCTTTCTTGAGCCATTCAAGTCGATTCGACGAACCTTGTGGAATTGCGTTGGCTGTGCGAATATGGATGCGCTGCGCTTCCTGTTCAGTGATCTTCAGCACGTCGCGCAGTTCTTCCGCAACCTGTTCGATTGAATCTTTACGGTCAATGTGGATGTACAGCACCACGCCCTGACCGGCGGGGACTTCGACAGATCGTCCAAGGAAGGTCTTATTTTTGACGATTGATGCAATGAGGGAGCGCAGGAAGGTGCTCTTCCCAGCTTTTGGTTTCCCAATTAAGGCGGTATACCCGTCGGACGGAATCAAGCCATCGACGAGCCATTTGTTTTGACGAGGTTCGATGTTGAACCAGTTGGATGCATTACTTTTCACTCTTCTCCTATTAGGTTGTTTGGTACGGTATACGGTCCCGCTTTTCTGTGCGGGCGCTGAAATCTACTCAGGGATCGATTCCCTGACCGGATTTCCTGTTGCTCAATCTTTCGTTCCCAGTGGGCATACACACGCGAGAAACGGAAACAGAATAATTCCCGTTGTATATATATATATCTACTTTAAGTTTGGTTATTTACGCTGCTGTTCCCAAAAGTCCGTTTCCATTTCCATGTTTTCTGTGCATGCCGCTGTTGATGGCGGCAGTAAACATGAAATGGCGTCTAGGCCGGATGAAGATTTCATCGCTGGCACAGGAAACGGTGTTGGTCGGGTTCTCCTACAAAACATCATTCTATCACGCTTCCGTCATTTTGTCAATAGCGATAGTCTAAGTCATGCGATCCGCCCGTCGCCTCTCAAGACCTACCCTTGACACCTCTAAAGATACCTCCTCATACACCCCATCAAAAGCTCTGCCTCGTTAGTAAGTTAATGTGTTACAATGACTTATAGCCGTACGGGGCCTTTGTTCGCGTACCGTGACATGCCATCTGGACTGAAAGCAAGATTCTGTGAGATACCGGCGTCTTAGGCCGGGGCCTCGTGTGCGCTGCGAGGTGGAGGGCGGCTGGAGTTGGGCGCGGCGGCGGGCCGAGAGGCGGTCAAGGGGAGGTAACGCCTATAGGGACCCCTAAACCATTATCAATCAAGGTGTTAGCTGGTGGATCATGGTCTTATCAGAACGAGGGCGATCCGATTCGGAGCCGATCCCTACCAGATCACCAAACATGCGCTCGATACAGGGATGGTCACCGTCTTTACGCGGCGTTCACGATGCGGGACACCTGCACGGCGCTCCACGATCCGCCACGCGGCGCTGGTGTGCCATCGGCGTTCAACGCCTCAGCGATGGCTCTGAGCGTCACAGCGCCCTGTCTGCGCTTGTCTTCGATCACAGGTAGGACATCAGCCCGATAATTGGCTGCGTTCTCACGGCGCGTCTGGAGGGCCATTCTACGGCCTTTAGATGCGACTTGGGTGATATCCCAGCGCAGACCGCCCAGCACAGTGCCACGGGCCTTCGCGACGGCTAAAGCAGCCTTGGTGCGGGCGCTGATGGCCTTCGCTTCATACTCCGCCATCGCAGCGAGGATGTGAACTGTAAGCTCGTTCGCCTGTGGTAGATCAGCGGCCACAAACTTAACTCCTGCCTCCATAAGAGCGCTGATGAAGGCTACATTGCGGGCCAGCCGATCTAGCTTCGCCACCAGCAGCGTAGCCCGATGCAGACGGCACATAGAGAGCGCCCTAGCAAGCTCTGGCCGGGCTGCACGCTTCCCGCTCTCTACTTCGACAATCTCAGCCACCAGCGACCATTTTCCGCCGTTCAAATAGCCTGAGACGGCCTCCCGCTGTGCTTCCAAGCCAAGGCCACTCTTACCCTGTCTCTGTGTGCTCACCCGGAGATATGAGACGAATTTGCCGTTCATGGTGCCCTTTCGGTATTGTTTACGTGTGTAACGATGACCGTTGTACATAACGTAACAGAGTACGGATCGGGCTGTCAATGGTAAAAAGTACCGCTATTTGCGCCTAAAGAAGCAGGTTTATATGAAAATGCGTAGCTATCGAGAAAATGGCGCCGATTCGTCAACGAAGGGCCATTTGGCCGGGTCTAGCAGGTATGCGGACAAGTGGGGACGGGATGGCGGGTATCGGTAGACCGGACAGGGTTGGGTGGGAATGGCAGTATCATCGGATCGGGTTAGCAGGTATGCAGACCGAGATGCCAGAGAACACGGAGAGCGCGAAGAACACGGGGGCTACGGAAATTGAGACTCACCCGGTGGTTGTCCTCAGTCGCTATTTCCTATGGTTTGTGGCGTTGCATGAGAAGTTCAACAAGACGGTTCCAGAGGCAGCAGAGGCCAAGTTCTTTGGTGATATTGCCTTCCTCATCAATACCATGTACATGAGCAACGCCTATGCAACGCTCTATGTCGTGATTGAGGGCTGGCACAAACTAGACCTGCATGACGCTGAGGTAGACCGCCTCCTTACGAACTCCTTCGTGAACTTGTTGCGCCGATTCCGACACGGGGTGTACCACTTCCAACCGAAGTACTTTGATAATCGTCTGCTCGATTTCATAAACAATGGTAGGTCTGCAATCGAGTGGATTCGCGCTCTGGAAACTGCATTCAGGAACTACTTCGACAAGTGGCACTCGGAACACACGTTCGAAGGGTATCCAAAACCACCACAGTCACTGGCCGGGTAGCTTTTCTAGACGTACAGGCCGGATCGTTCTCTTCTCTGTGTCACGGATGAAGTCTCGCAATGCGCGGGCTGCCCCGATCACAGCAGCTCCCTTATTGTCGCTCGCACCGAGGGCTGCGTCCAGAACAGACATCACTTCGGTTTCACTGTTCTCGATTTGCTGCGCAAAGGTTGCATTCCCACCCTTGTT
>PMSS01000314.1 GCA_003167515.1 Acidobacterium sp.
CCAGTTCGGCACCAACTGGTCGGAGTTCGCGCGCCGAACTGGCGGCGTCATCGGCCAGCCCCTCGCCATGGAAGGCGTCTTCGCCTTCTTCCTCGAATCGACCTTCCTCGGCCTCTTCCTCTTCGGTGAAAAGCGTCTCTCGAAGCTCGCTCATTTCGGCGCAGCCTTCATGGTCTTCATCGGCTCCTGGATCTCCGGCTTCTTCATCATCGTTACCGACGCATGGATGCAGCATCCCGTTGCGTACCACCTGCTCCCCAACAACACCTACGAAGTCTCCAGCTTCTGGCACTTTATGCTGAACCCCTGGGCCTGGCTGCAATATGCGCACAACATGTGCGGAGCCGTCGTCACCGCGTCCTTCGTCGTTGCGGCGACGGGCGCGTTCTACCTGCTCGAAAAAAGCCATGAGGAGTTCGGCCGCCTCTTCCTCAAAATCGGAGTCATTGCCGGCCTCATCTCCTGCATCGTGCAGATCTTCCCCACCGGAGACTTCCACGGCCGCTACGTCGCGAAATATCAGCCCGCCGCCATCGCTGGAATGGAAGGTCTCTTCCGCACGCAGAAGGGCGCGCCGGTAGTCCTCATCGGCCAGCCCAACGAGAACACGCAGACCATCGACAATCCCGTCCCCATCAACGACGTCCTCAGCTTCCTCATCTACGGCACCACCTCGGCCGAAGTGAAGGGCCTTAACGAATTTCCGCCCGATCAGCGCCCCGAACCCCTGCCGCTGCTCTACTACAGCTACCACATCATGGCGGGACTCGGGACTTGGTTCCTCCTGCTCATGCTGGTCGCCGCTGTCCTGCTGTGGCGCGGCAAGCTCTACTCCGCGCGCTGGGTTCTGTGGCCCATTCTGCTCAGCTTTCCGCTGCCGTATATCGCCAACACCGCGGGCTGGATGACGGCCGAAATCGGCCGCCAGCCCTGGCTGGTCTACGGCCTCATCCGCACCAGCGAGGGCTACTCGACCCACGTGTCCGCCGGGAACACGCTGTTCACGTTACTCGGCTTCCTCGGCATGTACTCTGTGCTTTCGATCCTCTGGATCGTCGTTGTCTATCGCTTCATCCGTACCGGCCCAGCCGCCGCTGCTGTCGCCATTCCAACCGAAGCCGAACACGCAACGCTGACGACGGTCTAGGAGAGAGGAAAACACCATGGGATTTGTCTGGTTCTGGATTGTCGCGGTCATGATCGCCGCCTACGTCGTTCTCGACGGCTTCGACCTCGGCGTCGGCATTCTCTCGCCCTTCCTCGCGCGCGTCGAAGATGAACGCCGCACCCTGATCCGCTCTATTGGCCCGGTGTGGGATGGCAACGAAGTCTGGCTGCTCGCCGGCGGCGGCACTCTCTACTTCGCCTTCCCGCTGCTCTACGCCTCGTCCTTCAGCGGCTTCTACCTGCCGCTCATGATCGTGCTCTGGCTGCTCATCATGCGCGGAGTCAGCATCGAGCTGCGCATGCACATCGATCACAACGTCTGGCGCAGTTTCTTCGACGGTCTCTTTTTCGTCGCAAGCGCGTTGCTGGCCATCTTCTTCGGTGCTGCGCTCGCTAACGTCATCCGCGGCGTGCCCCTCGGCACAGACAGCTACTTCTTCCTGCCCCTGTGGACCAACTGGCGCGTCGGCCCGCAGCCCGGCATTCTCGACTGGTACACCGTCATCGGCGGAGTCGTCGCTCTGGTCTCCCTGGCCACCCACGGCGCGTTGTGGCTCGTGCTCAAAGCTCCCGGCGAGCTCGAAAACCGCGCCCGCCGCGCTGCTTCAGCTCTCTGGGTGGCTCTGCTGCTCGTCACGCTCATCAGCCTGCCCGCCACCATCGCCGTTCGGCCATCGGCGCTCGACAACTACGAAGCGCACAAGATCCTCTACCTGATTCCCGCGCTGGTCGTCGCCACGCTGGTCGGAATCCTCAGCTTCACCCGCCAACGGAAGCCGCTCGCAGCCTTCCTTTCCTCCTGCCTCTATCTGGTCTTCATGCTCGTCGGCGCCGCCGTCGGACTCTACCCCACGCTCCTGCCATCGTCCACCGATCCCGCGCGCGATATCACCATTGCCACCGCGATCACCGGATCGCATTCGCTGCACGTCGGTCTTATCTGGTGGTCTTTCGGGCTGCTCCTTGCGTTGGCTTACATCATCACCTCCTACCGCCTCTTCCGTGGTAAAGTCACCGCGGAAGCCGGCTATGGACACTGAACGAAATTCGAAGGAGAACTCCCTCATGGCTTCACCTGCTGCCACGGTTGCTCCGGATAGCCCCCTGATCATCGATCCGGCCCACGATCTCGTCAGCCTGCGGCGCAGTCCGCTCGCCTCCATTTTCACGCCCAAAGCCGTCGCTGTTATCGGCGCTTCCGAGCGCCCCGGCAGCGTGGGCTGCACGGTGCTCACCAATCTCCTCGCCAGCCCCTTCGGTGGGCCCGTGTGGCCCGTCAATCCCAAGCGCCCCACTGTTCTCGGCCAGCCCGCATACAAGACCATCCACGATCTCCCCGGCGTTCCCGACCTCATCGTCGTCACCACGCCCGCGGCCACCGTTCCCGCCATCATTCAGGAAGCCGTCGATGCAGGCGTCCCCTCCGCCATCATCATCTCCGCCGGCTTTAAGGAAATCGGCGCACCCGGCAAAGCTCTCGAACAACAGATCGCCGCAATCATTCATGGCAAGATGCGCCTCATCGGCCCCAACTGCCTTGGTGTCATGAATCCCGTCGGCGGCGTCAACGCCAACTTCGCCAAAGCCATGGTCCCCGCCGGACGCCTCGCCTTCATCAGCCAGAGCGGCGCGCTCGGCACCGCGGTGCTCGACTGGTGCATCCGCGAACACGTCGGCCTCAGCGGCTTCGTCTCCGCCGGTTCCATGCTCGACGTCACCTTCGGCGAACTCATCGACCACTACGGCCAGGATCCGAACACCGACTCCATCGTGATCTACATGGAATCCATCGGCGACGCCCGCAGCTTCCTTTCCGCGGCCCGCGCTGTGGCCATGAATAAGCCCATCCTCGTCATCAAAGCCGGCCGCACCGCTGCCGCAGCCAAAGCTGCCGCCTCCCACACCGGATCGCTCACCGGCAGCGATGACGTCCTCGACGCCGCCTTCCAGCGCGCCGGCGTTCTTCGCGTCAACTCCATTAGCGAGCTGTTCTATGTCTCCGAAGTCCTCGCCAAACAGCCCCGCCCGCGCGGTCCGCGCCTCACCATCCTTACCAACGCCGGAGGCCCCGGCGTCCTCGCCGTGGACGCTCTCATCGCTGCCGGTGGAGAACTAACCGAAATCTCCGCCGAAACCATCGCCACTTACAACGGCTTCCTCCCCGATGCGTGGAGCCACAACAACCCCGTCGACATCCTCGGTGACGCGGAGTCAGACCGCTACTCGAAAGCCCTCGAAATCGCCTCGACAGACATCAACACCGATGGCATGCTCGTCATCCTGACGCCGCAGGGCATGACCAATCCCACCGAAGTCGCCGAGCACCTCGCGCCTTACGCCAACTCCACCGGCAAGCCCGTCATCGCCAGCTGGATGGGCGGCGACGTCGTCGCGGAAGGCGAGACCATCCTCAAGCGCGCCGGCATTCCTGTCTTCCCTTATCCCGACGCCGCTGCCGAAGCCTTTGTCGCCACCTGGAAACACACCAGCCATCTGCGCGACCTCTACGAAACGCCGGCCGCTCTTTCCGGTTCGGTTCTCGACACCAAACGCGACCTGGCCAGCAGCATCGTGAACCGGGTCCGCGGCGGCCGACGCACCATCCTCACCGAATACGAATCGAAACAGCTGCTCGCTGCCTACGGCATTCCGACCGTCCGCACAGAGCTCGCCAAAACCTCAGAAGAAGCGGTCCTCAAGGCCGCCGAGATTGGCTACCCCATCGTCCTCAAGCTGCACTCCGAAACCATCACCCACAAGACCGATGTAGGCGGCGTACAGTTGAACCTCACGGGCCGGGAAGCCGTGGATCGTGCCTGGCGCCGCATCCAGGCATCGGTCACGGAAAAAGCCGGCGTGGAGCATTTCCAGGGCGTCACCGTGCAGCCCATGATCAGGCTCAAGGAAGGCTACGAACTGATCCTGGGCAGTAGCATGGATCCGCAATTCGGACCGGTGCTGCTGTTCGGCTCGGGCGGCCAGCTCGTCG
>PMSS01000244.1 GCA_003167515.1 Acidobacterium sp.
AAAGGGCACAGTCTCAACTGCGTCCATCCCGATTTTGCCGCAAGCCGTACAAGCCTTCCTCATTGCTCCGCCAACCAGCCAGGCAGGCCCGCAAACGGTCGGCTCCCTGGGAGTACGCCGTGTACTCATTCTGCTAGTTCTCATGTGGAAAAACCGCTGGCAAACACTCTCATCTTTCGCTCACTCTTCGCTCGCATCCCCCTCGCTTTTCGCGAACTGGTCTCATAAACCTCATACCACCGAAATGCAGCGTGTGAGACCCGCCATCGAAGCGGGGCTCATGCAGCCCGCCGAAGCCGTTGCACTATATATGAGACCAGTTCTGAACGTCCTTCGATAAACGCGCTTGGCGAACCGCTTTTCCGCTAAACGCTTCTCGCCTGCCAATTTTGTCAAGTTTCCACCACTTACCCAAAGTAATAAGGACTGATAAACAACTACTTACAAGCCAGGAAAGTTGGCAGTTTTTTCCTCTGAACCTGCTATTCTGAACTTAAGAGTAGAAAAAGAAAAAGCCGCCATCCCGGGCGGCTTTTTCAGCTTTGAAGAGGAGAATCCCATGCCGCCTTGCACCGAACAAATCGGGCTCCCCGTCACGCTCACCTTCTCCCATCACATCGCACGCGTGACGCAACTGACCCGCTTTCAATCAACTGCACCCCTCACGAGTGCCAATGAATCAATCGCGAGCGTCAATGAGTCAAAAATGCCGGCCCGCGCGAGGCAAATCGGCAACACGTCCGAACCCCAACTGGCTTGTTTTCATAGAGCGCCAGGTACCCTAAAAAAGGAGTTACTATCCAAACTCAACAAAACAAGGCATATCGGGAACCACCCCTACCCCCACCCCTCACCAAAAATGAAAGGGAAATTACCATAGCCTCATGCCGCCTTCAACCACCACCCTGCGCGTCCGCTACGCCGAAACCGACCAGATGGGCGTCGCCTACTACGCCAACTACTTCATCTGGGCCGAAATCGGCCGCGTCGAGCTCCTCCGCCAGCTCGGCTTCGAGTACAAGCAGATGGAACTCGAGCACAACTGCCATCTCCCCGTCGTCGAAGCCTCCTGCCGCTACAAGTCGCCGGCCCGCTACGACGACCTCATCGTCATCGAGACCCACATCTCCGGCCTCCGCACCTCTGTCATCAAATTCTCCTATCGCCTCTTCTGCTCCCGCGATGGCGAGCCCGAGCCGGTTCTCCTCGCCGACGCCGAAACCGTCCACGTCTCCGTCGACCGCAACATGCAGAAGTGCCCTCTGCCCGAGCCCTATCTCTCCGCCATTCGAGCCAGCCTCGAGAAAGAATGACAGCGCCTCCGCCAAGGTGGGAACAAGCAGATGCGGTTAAAATCAACGGGCAGGCGCGCTTTCGCATCGGAACCATCGAGAACCGCTTCCGGAGAATTATGAGATCAGCCACTTTTGTCCTGTCAGCCGCCCTCATCTGTCTCGCCCTAACCGGATGCGAAACCACCCGCTCGAACAAGCTGCACGCCCGCTTTGAGTCGGTCTCCGACATCACGACGACGCCTCATCCGAACCCCAAATACGCCTCCGTCGCGACCGGCATTCCCCCGGTTCCCGGCTCGCCCACCGCAGCTGGCCCTGACGGCCTTCAGCCGTTCAACGACTACGAAGCCCGCAAAAGCCCCGGTTCGGAAAAAGGAATCCCGATGGCGCCGCGCGCTCAACCGAAAGACAAATTTATCCGGCAATAGTCACTGATTATTGTCCCGGCGGAGCAGCATGCACCAACGCCGCCGCCGGAATCGCCTCCGGCAACAGGCCCGGCCCCTCCCACATCAACAGTGGACCACCGCTGCCTAAATTGCCCTCCGGCTCATTCTCGATGCCCGGCTCCAGTTCGATCCGGATCCGGTGCAGCCCGGCCAGCAGTGCCGCGCTCAGCCTGGTCGGTTGAACGGCATCGCCGAACGACCCGCACACCTGAACCCGCAGCTCCGGGCCGCGCACCGCAGGAAGGTCGTCAATCGTCAATGACGCCTGGCGGCTCGTCAGCAGTGTCAACGAATAGCCGCCATCCGCTGGAATCCGAATCCAGCCGTCGTACTCGGTCGCCCGCTCGGTGCCCGACCTCGCCAGTCCGGAAACAACCGGCTCTGGCCCAGCGTCAGCCGCAATCGGCCGCCGCGCAACCACCACCGACCGTGAGCTCCACACCTGATCGTGAGGAGCCCTTGTCGCACGCAACAGAACCCGAAATCGCCCCGAGCCATCCAGCAAGGTGCCGTCGGCGTCAGGAAAAGCATGCTGAACATCGCTTCCAACCCCAGTCGCACCATCGCCAAACAGCCATTGATACTGCCAACCCGCAGCCGGAGCCAGCACATGAAATTTGACCCTCTTACCCGGCCGAATCACCCCCGCCCCGTAATCGAACGAGGCATCCGTCAACCCCGGCCCATAGACCGGCTCCGCCGCTCCGTCCTGGACCTCGAGTGGAATATCGGTGTCCTGAGCCGCAACCTTCCCCGCCACTCGAACCCCATCCATCACCACGCCAGCCACATTCCCCTGCAGAACCGAAGGCACCATCCCCACGCCATCCATAGCGGCAATGTTCGAGAACGTCACTCCTCGCACTTCAGGCTCCGGATACCGAATCTGCGTCAGCGAATAGAAATCCTCCAGCCTAATGTTGCTGAACTGGAAATCCGTGTGCGCGCCTACTGCCCCCTCATCCGCCCACAGCTCGAAAAACGCAAACGGCACAACGCAGCCGCCAAACCCTGTGTGGATCACGTCCAGATCGCGCATCACCACGTGCGCGCTGCGAAATGTCTTCTTCGGCCACGCCACCCGCACCGTGTTCGAGATGCTCGTCGACGCTACGGTGTCCTCCACCGTAATGTTGGTGACGTCAAGCCCCGGCAATCGCATCTCCGCATCCGTGTAGCCGTCCCAATTCCCTTCCATCGCAAACACATCGTCCGAAGCTCTGAAGAAGCAGTTCCGAACCGTCGTGTCTCCGCCGCCCAGCCAGTCCATGCCATCCTGGTTCGCATCGTTCGGGAAACCGCCAATCACGTTGACGTTGTAGAACCCCGTCGCCCGCGAGTCCCGCATCTGGATCTGCCAGGTCCGGCTCCGCACCACACACGTGATCCCATCGATCTCGACGTTCTGCGTCTGATCCATGACGATGCAGTGCCAGCCTCGCTTGTGGATCCAGCCCTCATCGTCCGCCGGATCCTGCGGACCGTCGTAAATCATCATGCCGCGCCCCTGGACGCGCACATCGTGCACCTGCCAAATATTCAGCGAACCAAAAACCACCGCTCCCGGCGCCAGATAAATCCGATCCCCGGAATTGGCCTCGATGTCTTCCCGATGCACGCCAGGCCCGTAATACCGAACCCCCTCTGTCTTCGCCGTGATCCTCGACTCGTCCGGCGGGCTGCCCAGCAGAAAAAGCATGTCGGAGTCGGCAAAATGGTCGCCGGGCCGTGCAATCGAGAGCTTCACCGCGGCGGGAATGCGAAAGGTGATCACCGCTCCGCTGCGCCGCGGCCGGATGCCATAGCGCATCGGCTGCACTTCGATCCCGCGATCCCAGTAGTGCGCATCGGCCGCGCGAATCGAGATCGTTGCCGGTCCATCAAGATCGAAGTTCAGGAGGTAGTAACTGCTCGCGGCATGGACGACCGGTGTCTGCCGTCCGTTGATGGTGACGACAAAATAATCGGTCCTCACTTCGTCCGGAATCGGCGCAATGCCAACGTGCGTCGCAGCGAAAGCCTGCGCACCAAATCTCAACAACAACATCCCAAATACAATCCGCCACGTCATCGCCGCCATCGACACTCCCGTTGTCCCTTATTGGCGATTTGCCCGCTCATCATCAAGTGGTTCTATCTATTCCCTGCTCCAGATTCCCTGTTCCCGGCCGGTTCACATTACCTCCGGCGCGCTGATCCCCAACCACGCCAGCGAACGAGTCAGCTCCCGCTGCGTGACCGCTGCCGTCGCCAGCAGCAGCTTCTTCCGCACCGGATCCTCTTCGCTCAAAATGTGATGAAGTCGGTAAAAATTGCTGAAGTCCTGCGCCAGCTGAAAGGCATGCTTCGCCAGATACGCTGGCTCCGCCGTCGAGATGCACTGATCGAGCAGCAGTGTCGTCTTCGCCGCCCGCAGCCACACTTCCCAGATGCCCTCGCTGCTCTCTCCGCCGAGGTACTGAGCGACATCGACGCCACTCAGCCCAGCCAGCGCCTCCTCAGGCGTCGCACCTGCCTTGCGAAAAATGCTGCGCGTGCGAACCACCGCGTACTGCAGATAAGGTCCGGTCTCACCCTCGAAGCTCAGCGCGTCTTTGAAATCGAAGGCAATTACCGAATTTCGCGTGTAGCGCAACATGAAATACCGCAGCGCCCCCACCGCAATCGATCGTGCCGTCGCCTCGCGTTCTTCTTCGCTGAGTTCCGGGTGGCGGCTGTCGACCTCCGCCCGCGTCGCCGCAATCAGCTTGTCGATCAGATCATCGGCCTTCACGCCAAATCCCTTGCGCCCCGACACCTCGATGTAAGGCCGCGCCCGATCCTCCTCCGAAAGCTCGTACCCCAAATCGAGCGCACACTGCGGCGTCAGCACGACCATCGCGTACGAAAAGTGCGTGAACCGCGCCGCCTGCTCCGTGTACCCTAACCCCCGCAATGCCTCAATCACATTGGCCTGCGGATCCGACTGCCGCGAGTCGATCACGTTGTAAATCGCCTGCGCGCCTCCGAACTCTGGATGGTCCGCCTCACCCGTCTCCGCCGAAATCCAGCAGCGATGGTCCGGGTAATCGAAGAAGGGCCGATACGCGAAATCTCGACCGAGCAAGCCGAACTTCCAGAGGTGGTACGCGATGTCCTTGCCCACATAAGTCACTGTCCCATTCGACCGCACGATGACTTTCGCATCCTCATCCGGACCGGACGCAGATTCGTCTGCCTCAGCTCCGTCCTCGGAGACGCGAAGCGGTCCGCCCGTGCGGCCAGCACCAGGACGCGTCATCACCCAGCAGCCTTTGTTCTTCCCCTCCGTTTCGAAATACAGCACGCCTTTGGATTTGAGTTGCTCAAACGCCAAATCCCAAAAGCGCAAACGCAGAATCTCGCTCTCCCGCGGCAGCAAATCGTATTCGATCCCGAGCCGCAGCATGGTTTCCAAATGCCGCCGCAGGACCGCTGTCGAAACCTGCTCGGCGATCTTGGCCGTTTCATTGTCGCCGGCTTCAAGCGCGTGCAGCGTGTCGAGCCGCAGCTTCTTCCGTGCCGCGGCCTCTTCAGGCACCGCGTCGTACCACGACGAAACCCGCGCATAGAGATCCCAGCAATAAAAATCGATCCGCTCGCCATCCTCGGCCAGCTCGCTCATCAGCTCCTCAACGCCGGCAAGGTTCAGCCCCTCCAGATGCGCGAAACCCACCACCACGTCCGCGACCTGCACGCCGGTGTTGTNNGTGTTGTCGATGTAATTCTGTACATCGACCTTCTGTCCAGCCGCGCGCAGGAGCCGCACGAACGTATCTCCCAGAATTGCGTTCCGGAGATGCCCAACGTGCGCGGCCTTGTTGGGATTGATGCTCGTATGCTCCACGAGAGCATGCAGCGCCTCAGCCGGCTCGGGAACTCCGCCATCGGTTGCAAATTGCTGAACAAAAACGCCGCGGCCCAGCCGCGCATTGATGTATCCCGCGCCGGCGAGTTCCAGCGAGGCGAATCCAGGGACGGCCCCCAGCGTGGCCACAATCTCTTCGGCAATCTTTCTGGGCGCCTTGCGCAGCCGCCGCGCCAGCTCGAACGCAATCGGAGTCGCATACTCGCCGAAAGCAAGCTCCGGTGGCTGCTCCAGCACTACCGTTTCCACATGAATCTGATATAGGCTGCGAAGCGCGGCGCGAATCCGCTCGGCGAGCTCTTTCTGTTTTCTCAAATACACGCAGGAATCACCGATTCGCTTTCAGGGAAAAGTTGATCTTAGCAGCCTGGTTTCATTAGCCGGTCAAGCGAATTAGCTCGAGAGGCGAAGCGCGGCGTTATCATAATGGTAGCGGGGCACGAGGTGAGCCGATGAGCACCACCCTGATCTCTCTCGACCAGTACCTCCACGGCGTTTGGGAGCCGGATCGCGAGTACGTCAATGGCGAGGTGCTGGAGAGAAATATGGGCGAGAAAGACCACGGAGCCTTTCAGGCGGCATTGGTGGCTCTCTTGCGCGGCTGGCGGCAGAGCGCACAGATTCAGGTGATCCCGGAACTGCGCGTGCGCACCATGCCCGAGCAGTACCGCGTTCTCGATGTGGTGGTGCTGGACCGCAATGCCCCCGACGAGCAAGTGATTACCCACGCCCCACTGCTATGCGTCGAGATTCTGTCCCCGGAAGACCGCATCGGACGCATTGAAGACAAGATCGAGGAGTATTTCCGCATGGGCGTCCGTGCGGTTTGGGTCATCGACCCACGGCGCCGGATCGGCTACCAGTGCCAGGGCGCGAGCGTGCGCGACTGGAAGGCGGTCGAGACCCTGGCCGTTCCCGACACCAGCATTGCCCTGTCCATGCAAATGATCCTGGACGACCTCGACTGAGAAGGCCGATTCGACAGCCCCTTCTTCGCCTCCGCACTTGCGCCTCTCGGTTGGTCGACATTTCCCCGCTGCTAAGCTTGAAAGAGCAGGTTCTGCGTCCCATGCCCGATAAGTTCTACCTCACAACCCCGATCTACTACGTCAACGCGCGCCCGCACATCGGCACCACCTATACCACCGTCGTTGCCGACGCTGTCGCAAGGCGGAAGCGCGCCCTGGGCATCGACACGTTCTTCCTTACCGGCACCGACGAGCACGGCCAAAAGATCGAGCGCTCCGCCGAGAAGGCCGACTGCAGCCCCCAGGAATTCGCCGACAGAGTTTCCGCCGAGTTCCGCGGCCTCTGGGACCGTATGGGCCTCACCTACGACGACTACATCCGCACCACGGAGCCGCGCCACATACAAGCCGTCCAAAAACTCTTCGCCCTCCTGCGCGATAGCGGCTACATCTACAAAGGCTCGTACTCCGGCCAGTATTGCGTGTCCGACGAGGCATACGTAGACGTTCCGCCCGGCGCGCCCTGCCCCGATTGCGGCCGCATCACCGAGACCGTCAACGAGGAGAACTACTTCTTCAAGCTCTCCGCTTTCGAGCGCCGCCTCCTCGAACACTACGAGGAGCACCCCGAATTCATCCGGCCGGAAACGCGGCGCAACGAGGTCATCTCCTTCGTCAAGGCCGGACTCAAAGACCTTTCCGTGAGCCGCACCAGCTTCTCCTGGGGCATTCCGGTCCCCGGCGACGAAAAGCATGTGATCTACGTCTGGATGGACGCGCTGGCCAACTACATCACGGCGCTCGG
>PMSS01000491.1 GCA_003167515.1 Acidobacterium sp.
AAATCATTCTCGACCGCAAGCTTGTCGACAAGCGCGTCTTCCCCGCCATCGACATCCAGCGGTCAGGCACCCGTAAAGAGGAATTGCTCATCCCAAAAGACGAGCTGGCTCGCACCTGGGTGCTGCGCAAGGTATTGAACCCGCTCTCTCCAGTGGAAGCTATGGAACTCCTCGTGAGCCGCCTCGAAAAAGTGCGGAACAACGCAGAATTCCTCATGAATATGAACTCGCTGTAAATTAAGAACTGTCAGGACTGGAGCCAGATCCCCCATGGCACAGCAGTCTTTTCAACCAGGCAGAAATGTCTTCGTCGTCAATGATTCGCCGTGCGGCCCCTACAGTGCATTTTTCGACGACGACGGCGAGGCGGGGTATTTTTATGCCGTCGACCTCACCTCCGACAATCTGATCCTCGACGTCGTCCCCGTTTACGAAGCGGCCAGCGCTTCTGCGCCCAACCGGGAATCGTCTCTGTCCATTGTCTGGTCCGCCGACGGGCAGAAATGCGCCCTGCTGATCGATGGCTTGCCGCAGGCAGCATTCGATTTTGCGGCACGGCGCGGCTTCACACGAACACGCGTGCCCATGACCTTCCGTGGGGATCGGAGTAGCTGGCCAAATTCCGACCACCGCTGGTCCGACACCGCCGTCGCCTGGCTCGGCATCCGCCGCTCCGCCTGAATTCTAGTACGCCTGCAACGGCTCAATCGGCAGCCGGACCTGGAAACACGTCTCCCCCGGCTTCGATTGAACGTGAATGTACCCCCGATGCTGTCGCACAATGCGCTGCGCTGTATCGAGGCCGAGCCCCAGCCCGCTCCCGGGAGCCTTCGTCGAGAAGAACGGCTCGAAGATCCGGGCCTGAAGCTCTTCCGGAATCCCCGGCCCGTTGTCCCAGATCTCCGTCACCAGAAACTCGCCAGAAAGGTGCACGCTCAGCGTCAGCCTCCCCACATCCTGCATCGCATCCAGCGCGTTTTCCAGCAGCGCCATCCACACCTGATTCAGTTCGCTCGCGTACGCCGAGATGCGCGGCAGATCCGCCGCATACCTCCGCTCGGTCTTCACCTTTTCCAGCCGCGACTGCAACATCGTCAGCGTTGTCTCCAGTGACTGTCGAATGTCGACCTCCTGAATCGGCGCCTGATCCATCCACGAATAATCCTTCACTGCGCCAATCAGGTCGAAAATCCGCTTCGTCGAGTCCACCATCGCCTGCGCCATGCGCTCCGTCCGCGCCGACGACGCAAACTGTGAAAGCACAACCTCCAGATGATCGTTCCCCAGCAGCTCCGCCAGCTCGTCGAGATTTTCCCTCGTGATTCCCAGCTCCGCAAGGTCCGGCACGATCTGCCAGCTGCTCTCCACTCCATGCTCCCGCAGCCATCGCTGCAGATGATCTTCACGGTGCGCCTGGGTCACTGAGTTCGCCGGCCGTGCCTGCGCCTGCTCCTCCATGCGATCGCGCCATGCGCGGATCCGCTCCAGATGCGCGTCGTCCAGGCACAAACTGCCAAGCAGAAACTTCTGGTGCCCGTAGGTCTGCAGCTCTTCGATCAATCCCGATGCCGCCCGTTGCGCCGCCGAAGCCGGATTGTTCAGTTCGTGCGCCAAATTACCCGCCAGCTTGCCCAGCGCGTTCAGCTTCTCCGTCTGCTGCTCGAGGCGCGTCATCTCCCGCACCCGATCCAGCAAAATCGACACGCACCGCTGACTCATCGAAGGAATCGCCTCGAGCATCTCCGGGAAAACCTCGCGGTCGATCTGCACTCCCCACAAATCCGATGCCGCGAATCCCTGCCCGCCATGCGTCTTCATCCGCGAGAAGGGAAGCAGTCCCGTAATCTGCCCGGCGCGCCCTACAAACAACGGCAAACCACCCTGCGACCGGCGCACATGCGCCTCGCCCCGCAAGATAAACCACATCTTGGTTGCGGGATCCCCCTCGCGAAAAATCGGCGTCCCCGCTGGATAGGCAACCTCCTCCCCATGCGTCGCCAGCCATTCCAGCTCGCTGTCCGCAAGCCCCTGTAGCGCCGTTACGCGCCGCAGCGCATCCACAATCTCCGCCAGCGGAGTCCTTGGGGCTTCCCCCGTGAGGGCCGTGGTTTGANNCAAAGCGGTCGCAGTCGATGACTCCATGTGCCCTCCCAGACCCCAGGCGCGTGGCACCAGGGGGGTTAATCCCCTATGCAACGATGCTAAACGAACAGGCCCCCGCGCGCTTTCCACCGGGATTAATTGGCGTGCGGCCGCAACATCTCCGCCTGTCGCGCCGGCGTCTTGTCGATCAGCGCGTTCAGCCGGTCGGCATTCACCGGATTCGCCGCTCGCAGCCTCACAGTCCCATCCTCATCCAGCAGCAGCACCGCAAAATCTCCAGCGGCAACGTGAAACTGCTCCCGCACTGCCTTCATTTGCTCCCCACTCAGGACCGTGTACGGCGAATCGGCCGGTGTTGTCACCCGCCGTCCATCCGGAACGATGGGCGTGAACATCACAAACCGGTCCATCATGTCGTCCGCTGCCGCATCCAGCAGCGCCACCTGCCGCTTCAGCCGCGCATCGTCCCCGTTCGCGCTGAAAACCAGCAGGGGCCGATAGCAGTCCTTCATCGCCGCCAGCGAACGCGGCACCACCGCGCATGTGGGCCGCGCCTGCGCATGCAACCAGCCGCACAGCACCAGCACCAGAATCGCGAGATAGAAAGATCGTCCGCTCATTAGGGAAAGTCAGGCAACCGACAAAGTTCTCGCTTGAGACGAATCATTCAGCGGAAGGGAAGCAGTCTTACCGTTCCCGCCAGAAACATTGCTAAACCTCGACCGTCTCCGGGGCCGCCGCTGGTTGAGGCACGCCATCCTTCACCACCACCGGATCGAGGAACGGCATCGCCGCCCGCAGCCGCGCGCCCACCTCTTCAACCTTCAGCCCGGCTTCCTTCTTCCGCATCTCTGTGAAGTTCCTCCGCCCCGTCTTGTTTTCTTCGATCCACTTCTTAGCAAACGTCCCGTTCTGAATTTCTGTCAGCAGCTTCTTCATCTCCGCGCGCGTTTCATCCGTCACAATCCGCGGCCCGGCCGTGTAATCGCCGTACTCCGCCGTATCCGAAATCGAATACCGCATGTACGCGAGGCCTCCGCGATACATCAGGTCCACGATCAGCTTTAGCTCATGCAGGCATTCGAAATATGCGATCTCCGGCTGATACCCCGCCTCCACCAACGTGTCGAACCCCGCCTTCACCAAGGCGGACGTCCCTCCACACAGCACCGCCTGCTCGCCGAAGAGGTCNNGCCTGCTCGCCGAACAGATCCGTCTCCGTCTCCTCGGCAAATGTCGTTTCGAGCACGCCTCCGCGCGTTCCGCCAATGGCCTTTGCGTAGGACAGCGCCAGCTCTTTCGCCTGCCCCGAAGCGTTCTGCTCCACAGCAATCAGGCACGGCACGCCGCCGCCTTCAATGAACACCTCGCGCACGCGATGCCCAGGCCCCTTCGGCGCCACCATCGAAACGTCAATCTCCGCCGGAGGCACAATGGCCCCAAAGCGAATGTTGAACCCATGCCCGAACATGATCGTCTTGCCCTTCTTCATATGCTGCGCAATTTCCTTCGCGTACGTCTCACCCTGCGAGTGATCCGGCGTCAGGATCATGATCACGTCCGCCCACGCCGCCGCGTCG
>PMSS01000395.1 GCA_003167515.1 Acidobacterium sp.
ATCTGCTCCGGGATCGCCATACGACTATTCAGTTCCTGCTGAACGCCACCAACGCAAACACCGCGACGATTAGCCGCGGATATGCAGAAAGCATAATTCAGAGATTCAATACGGGACTGGAAGGCGAGGGAATTCATGTTCGCGTCCAGCCAATTGACGGATCAAACCTCGCCCGTCGCGGTCAAGCGCAGCTTGAACCGGCGTTCCTCTACAACCCGGGTCTGGTCAATTCGTTTTTGATGCGAGGTCGCAATAAGGCTTTCCTGATTCTGGTTAACCGCCGGAAAACTGTTCGTGCATGCAACAGTTCCAACGTCATTCAGCTTGTCCTGGATGAACTTCATGGTCACCGCCACCGTGGGACCGCTGTCGGCGGGCCTGGGTGGGGGAGCAATGGCGGTCTGGGAGACTGCGGCTGCCGTGCAGAGCAGCAGCGTGAGTGCGGCGATGTGGACGGATTTTGTCATCATTCGCTTTCTTTAGAACGGGTCTTTGGCCACCCTGTAGGCCTGGACCTCGGTTTGCGCGGCCTGCGCCTGCTCGGTTCGCAGCAAGGCAGCAACGTCGGGCTGGTCGCCGGGTTGATCGCCGGACGGGCGCGGAGGTGGCGCGATGGCCGACTGCGGCGCGCCCGGAAGTCCGTTCTTGCCCTGCTGGTCATGCAGCTTCTGCAGACCGCTGTCCAGTTGGGCGCGGAAGGTATTTTCCATTTCCTCCATTTCGTCGAGCGATAGAGTGACCTGGACGCCGGAGGGGCAATCGGAGACTCGGCTCGCCGCAACCGTGAGCGTGGCGATCGGCATACTGTCAGTCGCCGGCGTATCGAGCCGCAAAACATTGCCGGCTCCCAGATTGCAGGTCTGGCTGTCAACCGTGGTCACGTCCAGCGGGGTGCTGACCACAAAGTAGTGGTTGGCCTGGTCCGCCTGAGGCAGATCGCTGAGCGTCGGCGCCTGGTCGGGCGGCTGTGTGGAAGCCGCGTTCTCGTAGGCGAGCTGCTGCTGTACGTCTTGGGCGATGGCCTGTTTGAGCTCGGGCGTAATGGACGTGTCCGCTTTCGCGTACTCGGCATCTTGGCTGCCGTCGTCGGGCGCAGGACCCTGGCTGTCGGCGTCATCGGGAAGCGGCGCAGCGTCGGGTGCGGGCTGCTGCATTTGGTAGGCGTCGGCCAGGGTCTGGCCGAGAACGTAGTCGGTCAGCCACAGGCTTGCGCCCGGGTAGAAAGGCGTTGCAGCGAAGTAGGGGCCGTAGAATCCATACCACGGCTGGCCCGCCCAGCCCCAGGCAAAATAGGCGGGGCTGGCCCAGCCGTAGTATGCCCACCCGTAGAAGTCGGGCGCGTAGTAAAACGCGGGAACATAATGGTACAACTGCACGCCGTGGAAGACGTAGGGACTGTACACCCGTGTAAAGATGGCGCCTCTGGAGACATACGTGCGGGCGATGAAGGCCTGCCCACCTTGCGTAAAGTGACGCTGTAGATAGCCGGTGCCGAAGCCGGTGCTCACCAGGACAGTGTGATCGGGACGGCGCTCCACGACCGTCTGGACGCCATGGGGACCGCGGTAGATATCCATCGCGCGAGTGCGGACTGCGACGACGTGACCGCGAACGTTGAACGCGACCCGCTCGTGCGCCGTGGTGACGGCGGCAATCGTTCCGCTGGCGCGCACCTGGAACACGCGCTCTCCGGAGCCGGCGACAGTGAGGCTGCCGTTGGCATGGGTCGTCACAGCGCCCGAAGGCAGCGGACGCTTATTGATACCGGTAAGGGAGGAGCGCGCGGCATTGACCTGGCGGAGCACCTCTGCGGAGCCCGACGCGTTGAGCGTGATGGCTCCCGTCGTGGATCTGGAGGACACGGCAGAACTGGGGACGAAATAAACGGCATGTGTACTGACGGAAGCCTTGCTCACACGTCGGGGGGTGGCGATTGCCCTGGCAGTGGAGGGCTGGGCCGGTGTATATGCGCGCGGAGTATAAACTGTGCCCGAGCCAGTGTGTACTCCTGCGTCGCTCGCGGCGGGTTGCGGCGAAGTAACGGGAGATCCGGGAGTGTAGACGTGCGGCGTATAAGTCGTTCCGCCAGAACCGCCGGGTTTGTAAATGGTCGGTGCATGGCTGTTGTTGTTGGCCGGCGGCGCGCCCGGAGTGTAGGTTCGCGGTGTAGAGGTCGTTGCGGGAGGCGTATTGGGCCGGTTCGCGCCGTTGCGGTTGTAGTCTCCGGCGCTACCGTTGTTGTCCTCTCTCTGAGGCGGAGCCGATCTCCCCGGTTCCGGCCCTGGCCGCTGCTGCGGTTCCTCCCTGGCAGTTGGTGCAGGCCGTTGCGGTTCTTCCTTGGGAGGTGGTGCGGGCCGCTCCTCAGGTTCCGGCCGAGGTGGAGGCTCACTTTTTCTGCAGCCAGGAGCATTGGGGTTGGTCGTGCAATTTTGAGCCCATGCAGTTATCGGCTGAGCTATCGTCAATGGCATAGCCACGATAAGCGTCGTCCATACGGAGCGCAATGCCATGATCAGTATCTCCTCACTGGTGAATAATCACAGAGACAGTCTGGGCACACTACGACTCGCTTTAGCGATACGCGGCAAGCGCGTCGCCAAAAGCAGACTTGTGCTGTTGTCATCGACAGCGTCAGTGGGAATTCGGACGGGCAGGAGATCAATTCCCGCCAGAGAAGGAAGAGAGGCCCGTGTCGGTTGGACTATCCAGGAAGGTAAATTACCGTCCGACACTGAGAATGACTGTCCCCTTTTCGCGTCGAGCTGTCAAGGCAAATGCCCTGTATCCTTCGGTGTCGTTAAACACTCGTTCCTTACGTTGCCCCAACAGATATCCGACCTTTGGATGGTTATGGTTCCCTCGACTTTCGACCTCTGCGGTGCCTGAACACCCGTATGCGTCCGCCGTCTCAGCGGCTCCGTTCAAGTGGGCTACTGGGAAGCGAATCAGCATCTGGGGCCCGCCGAACTGCTGGATTGCTGGAATTGCATGGATTGTGTGAATCTCGCAAAACACCAATGATGGCGCAGGTAAGAGCGCATTTCCATCTTGCAGTGGTTTGTTTCGATTTTCACCCGTTTGGATTCGGGTTAGTCACCGCAGCGTCACCAGCATTCGGGCGCGCAGAGTTCGTCTTTCGCGTCTGTCGGCTCATAAAAGTCCGTAAGGCCGATTCGGGCAGCTTGGGCTGGCAAACCCCCACCAATCTGTCCCGATAGACGCTCACACGCGCGCGCGTATTGTTCCGCAAATGCTCCGGGTTGCAGAACGAAGCCATCCCGCTCGTGGTGCTGATCGACTCGCACGGAAAGATCGTCTATTACGATTTCGGGAACGACGAGATGAAACTGCGGAAAGTGATCGCCGGACTTGGACCGGAATTTGCCTCGGTTGCGACAAACCGCTGGTGCTCCGGCATTTTGGACGGGTGACCGGCAATACGGAAGTTGATATGGTGTGACCCTGTCAACATCTTCGAATGGTTGGGGTGGTTTTTGTATTTGTCCTTTCGAGGACAAGGTCAGCAGCAGCCGTGGCAGGTAATGGCGACGATTGATCAAGCTGATATTCGCGGGTCGGAACCGCATAATCATGATCCGTCGGGAGCTGCCTCTGACTACTGACGCGAGTCCGGCTGAGCCTGTCGCAAACTTCCGCCGAGGATTCTCCTTCGTGCTTGCTCCGGCTGCGGCTGACCCTGTCCTCGATTTGGATAACTTTGTTCATTGAAGGTTCAGTCTTTGTTTTTTCCTTCTTCGGAAAGTTTTGTTTTGCTCTTTCGGTTCCCGTCATGCCGCCATTTGTTGCTTGCAGGCGGCTTCGGCCTTGATGCCGATGGCCCAGATGAAGCCCAGCAGTTCGCGTGCGACTGCCGTCATGGTCTTTCTCTGCTCCTTGCCTCGAGCCATCAGCTTCATGTAGCGCTTGTGCAGGCGATTCTGCGCTTTCCATGCAATCTCGGTGATCTCTGAGGGAAGCCCTTCCTGGCGTTTTCGCAACCGGGCTCCGATCGCTGGCCGGTGGCGATAGCTCCAGGCCGATTCGACGATGATTCGTCTGAGGTGCGCGTTGCCTGACTTGGTAATGCCTCCTCTTCGAACGCGCTCGCCGCTGGTGTCTTCGCCTGGAAATACTCCGCTATACCCCATCAGCGCCCGCGCATTTTCGAATCGTGAAGAGATGTTGCCCAGCTCCACAGCAATCGTGACTGCCGAGATATGCGCCACGCCGCGCAATGCCTGTAAACCGCGAACCACTTCCTGCATCGGCGCGGGAGCCAGCTGAATCACTTCGACAATCGACTCTTCCAACCGCTTCACTCGTTCGCCCATGTGCTGCACTTCGTTCAGACAATCGAGCAACGTGGCCTCCTGCGCCGGATGCGTGTAGCGGATCTGCTGGACCACTCCACATAACGTTCCGTCCACGCCTTCACTCCCAACGGGGGACGCTGGCCCGTACGCAGCAGGAACCTGGTCAGCCGGTGCCGGGCGCGCAACTGATCCCGCTTGGCCGCCTCCCGCGCCCGGACAAGATCGCGTAATGCTTCCGAACCTTCATCCGGCACCCACACTGCGGTTAGATCACCGGAGCGGTGACTGCGAGCCAGCTTCAAAGCATCCCGCCGGTCGGTCTTTACCCTGTCCCCGGGCTTTTTCGGAACCAGCGACGGCGCGCCACCACATCGCACTTGACTCCCAACTGCGTCAACTGCCAGTACAGTACGAAGCTCGTCGGGCCGGCTTCATAGCAGGCCCGCAGATGCTCGGGCGGTCCAGGCTTCCTGATGAACTTCCGCATCGACTCTTCCCGGTTGGCGATCGTTCCCAGGCTGCGGACCTCGCCATCCGCTTCTGCTACTGCCACGGCTATCGTTTCCGCATGGACATCCAAACCCAAAAATCGTAACTTCTCTCTCATGACCGGTTCCTTCCGCTTGTGGCTCTGGACTGACGTTCCTCAAACAAACTCAGCCTAACCCACGACTCGCGCATCGAGCCGGTCACACCATAATGACTACTGGTCGGAGTCGGCGCTTCGACGCTGAAAACGGGTAAAGCCGAAGACAACCGTAGTCCAGATTTGTTTGCGGATTGTCACTTCGGTCATCCGACAAAGAAAGGGCAAAACACTATGGGGACTTTTGTGGGTAGACTGCTTCAAAAAGCTGGGTAATTGTGGGTAGTCCCCACAATGAGAACCGAATACGAAATCCGCACAACCGACCGATGGTGAACAACATGGAGTAGTTCTGAGCAATACCGAACGGGGCACATTTCTAGCTGTTAACCGTAGGACCCGGCGGCGGTAGCGGTCCGGCGCCGTGCGCGAGGGTTCACGTTCCACGCCAGGCGCACGCCTGTGGTACCCGTCCGGCCGATCCTTTCGAGTGGCCGACCAACACCCAAAACCCGACAAAATCGGCCCGTGTTCAAACGCTGCGCTCCGATGGCGGGATCAGGACGATAAACGGTACAGTGCGCTGCGCGCAATCGATGGATCGGCTGGTTTGGGATAAGGCGACATCAACGGTTGTTTCGACATTGACCTGTCAGCGTAGCGTGGTGAGTTCACAGGATCACGTCGGCAATCATGGGCGGCGGTGCAGCGCGGGGAGGCGCAACCGCGATTGCGACGTCTCGGACGGAGATACGAGGATGAGGGGATTTGCGGCATTGCGCCCGGGGAACTGATCCATCAGAATCACATTCAGCAGCGATTTATGCACGCGGACGCGGCCGTTGTATTCAATCAAGCCGAGCTCGCGGAAGCGGTTCATGAAGAAGTTGACGCGGGACCGGGTGGTGCCGATCATCTCTGCCAGGGTTTCCTGCGAGATTTTGGGAATCAGGGCCTCGGAGCGGCCTGGCTTGCCGAATTCCGCCATCA
>PMSS01000186.1 GCA_003167515.1 Acidobacterium sp.
GTATTCCTCATGCAATTCCCATCGCTCGCCCGCGTTCTGAAGCGCCGTGCCCCATCCCTCGCTTTCCTGTGCGTCATCACCCTGCCCTGTCTCTTCGCAACGGCGCAGTCCGACAACGACGCGCCTCCGCCGCCCCCCGCCGCCGCCTCACCAGCCGCCAAACCCGCGCCAGACAAGACTGCGGACACGCATCCTCTGCCTCCGCTGCCTCCCGACGCCCACGCCCCACAGAGCATCACCCTCGAAGGCAAGAAGCTCAATTACACCGTCACCGTTGGCACCCTCATCGCCCGCGATGCGGATGGAAAAGCAGCCGGCCAGATCGTCTACACCGCCTACACCGTTGACGCGCCCAATCGTCCCGTCACCTTCGCCTTTAATGGCGGACCCGGCGCCGCCTCCGTCTACCTTAACTTCGGCGCCATCGGACCCAAGCACCTCAACGCCGGCAACGAAGGCGACAGCCCTTCCGACCCCGCAACGCTCGTCGACAACGCCGGAACCTGGCTCGACTTCACCGACCTCGTCTTCATCGATCCCATCGGCACCGGCTTCAGCCGCTCCCTCGTCGACACGGACCAGACCCGCAAGCTCTTCTACACCACCGAGCCCGACATCGAGTACCTCTCCCGCGCGGTCTACGACTGGCTCGTCAAGAATGACCGCCTCCAGTCCCGCAAATATCTCGTCGGCGAAAGCTATGGCGGATTCCGCGGACCCCGCATCACCTACTTCCTCCAGTCGCAGCTCGGCGTTGCTATGAACGGCGTCGTCCTGGTCTCGCCGTATCTCAACCCCACCATCGAGCAGAACGGTGACCTCTCGCCACTACCCTGGCTCGTCACGCTGCCGTCCATTACTGCCGCCACCCTCGAGCGCAAAGGCCAGCTCACGGCTGAGACCATGAAGCCCGTCATCGACTACACGCTCGGCGAATACGCGACCACCCTCATCAAAGGCACCTCCGACCAGGCCGCGACCGACGCCATGATTAAGAAGGTCACCGACCTGACCGGACTCGATCCAACGTTCGTCAAGGAGTCCGGCGGCCGCCTAGAAACCGGCGCCTATCTCCGCGAAGTCCATCGCGAACAGGGCAAAATCGGCTCCGTCTACGACTCCAACGTGACCATGTTCGACCCCTTCCCCTACGCGCCTGAGCAGCGCGCCAATGACCCGCTGCTGGCCACGCTCATCGCGCCCACTACCACCGCCATGGTCGACTTTGACACCCGCGTCGTCGGCTGGAAAGTCGAGGCTCGCTACAACGCGCTCTCCTACGACGTTGCCGAGCACTGGAACCGCGATCAGGAGCTCCGCACAGGCTCAGCCACCCAGCTCCGCCAGGCCGTCGCCGCCGATCCCAAACTCCGCGTCATGATCGTCCACGGATGGAACGACCTCTCCTGCCCCTTCATGGGCTCCATCCTCACCGTCAACCAGATGCCGCTCATGGGCGATCAGGGCCGCGTCTCCGTCCACGAGTATCCCGGCGGCCACATGTTCTACACGCGCGAACCAGGCCGCGTCGCCCTGCGCAAAGACGTGATGGCGATGTACAGCCAGCATTAAGCGGGAAGGGAACTGGGGACCCCAGAGCCAGCCCTGAGCAAGCGCTGAACGACGTCAGGCGCGTGTCGAACGGGTCCCCAGGGGACAAAGGATGTGCGGTGCTTGCACCAGGTAACTTCTGTATTGCCGGCGACTCAGCAAATACGGATGGAATCTGCTAAAAAGCGATCATGAAGACTTGGCTTCAAGTGGCGTTGGGGATTTTCGTCGTCATTCCAATGTTCGGACAAACTGCTACGTCACGTGACGTTCAGGCACCGCCGATCCTGATAGGGGCCGATCTGCCCACATACCCACCCATCTGGCGGGCAGCACATCTGACTGGCAAGGTTGCTGTGCTCGTAACCGTCAAGAATGGTCGAGTGGTTGAGGCTGAGACGAAGTCTGGTGAATCGCATCTGCTGCTACCAACAGTTGGTAACATCAAGAGCTGGAGGTTCGCCGACACTGTCAACGAACGTTTCGGGGTGATCTTCACATACCAGATCGCTGGCGAGCCGACCGATGTCGCTACAAATCCCCGAGTTGAGATACTGCCTTCCCTGGACGTCAACATCACGGCGCGTCCCGTAAAGCCCACCTGCATGGACTGTGGGGCACCGCCGATGAAGATTCTCCCGCCAAAGTAGGCTGGGCGACAATTGGGAACTTTCATGCCGGTACCTGTTTATTTTTAGGTAAGCCGGTAATTCGGCCAGTATGTGATGGAATAGATCCTTTTATGTCTCTCAGAGACGAACTCACGGAACTCTTCTTTCGGCACGACCCCGTCGGTTTAGCTGAAATCGGTGCGCCCGAAGATGAATATTGCCCAGAAGTAGAGGGTCTGCTTCCTCGATTGAGAGAAGCTACTTCCCAAGAACACTTGAGGCGAATCGTTCACTCGATATTTCTGCAGAAATTCGAAGCCGAAGAGACGTGCGGGCCAGAATCAGCTTACGAGCAGATCTCGCAAGAGATTTGGACCAGATTCCTCGCCGATCCGGAGGTCCGGCGGTCTTGGGCAATATGAGCGTGTCGTCGCCAACACGGAAGTTTCGCACGATGCCCGGCTCGTGAAGAAAGGCCGCTGCTTTCCGGCTTTCCGAAAGTTCCAAAGCCACATCCAGCCGCCCGCGTTTCTAAACCTGCGCCTCTTCCCCCAGCGCATCCGGAGCATGCGCAATCCGCTGCAGCTTCCCGTGATCCAGCCAGTCCAGCGAGCATCGCTCGCAGTCCGACAAAATCACATTGCCGGGTCCCGCATAGAAGTGCGTCTCCATCGCCTGACGGCAATGCGGGCAGGTCAGCCTCCGCTCGAGCTCCCTCCGGTCCGGACTCTGCGGAGCCACTCCACCATCGTGCCCCAGCCTCAGCGTCTGGATGAGATCCGCAAACACATCCATCTGGATCAGCGTCCCGCGGCAGCGTGTGCAGTAACGAATGCGCACACCGGAAAAAGAAGCATCCACCAGCCCCATCGCGCATATTGGACACATCTCGTCGGTCGGCTGACCGAGCACCCGCACGCCATCGTCATTTTTCTCCGGAAAAACGAGGCTCCCACAGTACTCGCAGGTCAGGCTCTCCCCGCCCGGCTCGAGGCGCATTGGCGCGCCGCACGAAGGACAGTTCATTCCGCGTCCCGTCTCACTGCGCCTTGCCGGTCATTGCTGCACACCGCAGTCGGGGCAGAACTTCGCCGCTCGCGCCATCGGCTTGCCGCATGACGTGCAGAACTTCTCAGCCGCCGCGGCGCCCGTTGCCCCGGCGCCCGCGCTCATGGCCCCCATCATCGCTTGTCCCATAGCGACGCCCGCGCCCACTCCCACGCCGGCTCCTGCTGCACCGCCAGGATTCGCCGCCGCCACGCCCAGCGCCTGGGCTGTTTCAAACTGCGTATAACTGCCCAGGTTCCCGGCCATCTGCACGCCGATGCGCTGGTCCATCACCTTCGTCAACTCGTCCGGCAGCGAGATGTTCTCCACTGTGAACTGGCTCAGCTCGAGGCCCAGCCCAGCAAACGCCGGTTGCAGGGATTCAGAAATCTTCTGCGCCAGCGCCGCCTGATTTTTTGCCATATCCAGAAAACGGCACATCGCTCGACGCAAAAACATCCGTCATGCGCGCCACAATCGTCTCGCGCAGCTGCCCCTCAATATCCGAAACCCAATACGTGTCACGTGTCCCGCTCACTTCCGTGAAGAACCTCCGCGGGTCTTTCACACGGTACGAATAAATCCCGTACCCGCGCAGCCGCACCGCGCCAAATTCCTTTTCCCGAATCGTAATCGGAGTCGCCGTGCCCCATTTCTGATCCATCTGCAGCCGCGTCGAGAAGAAGTACACATCCGACTTGAACGGCGACTCAAAACCCTTGTCCCAGTTCATCAGGTCGGTCAGCAGAGGGAGATTTCGCGTCGTCAGCGTGTGCAGCCCCGGCCCAAAGACGTCGGCAATTTTCCCCTCGTCCACAAACGCCGCCAGTTGTGACTCACGCACCGTCAGCTGTCCGCCATTCTGAATCTCCATGTCTTCCATGGGATACCGCCAGGCCAGAATCCCATCTTCCGGCTCGCTCCACTGGATGACGTCAATCAGCTGTTTCGCTAGAAATTCCCGCAGGGACACGTGCTCCTCCTGGTTCTTGCCGACAGCAATCTAACACCGTGTCCACGGGCTGCCACTCCCACAAACGAAGCAGTTGGTGGTCGGATTCCGGACATTAGTTCGAAGGGTCAAGCCATTAAGATAGTAGATAATGACTGTTCTGTAATCGGGATACCTCATGCTGTTATCGCTCCCACCCCGATCCGACCGTCCGCCTGCATCGAAACACGTGCGCCCGGCAGCTCGTCCCGAGCCATGTGACCCTCAGCCAGCGAGCCGTGTGCAACTAACCAATCGAGAGGGCCAGCCATGCTGACCTACGCCATGGGCTTCGTGCTCGACGTGCAGCTGGTCTGCTACGCCATCGTGCTCACCTGCATGGCGCTCCAGGATCGCGCCAACCGCAGCCTGCGCTGGCTGGCGTACGGATACATCTCCGGGTGTGTCGGCGCTGCGCTCGACCTCGGAGGTCAATGGCTGCCGCACTGGCTCTCCATGGGACTCTTCATGGAAGCGGCGCCGATCGGGTATGGCTGCTTCTACGCCAGCGTCGCGTACTTTTTGCGCCGCGGCATCCGCGCGCGCTGGCTCTGTTTCCTGATGATCCTTGCCGCGCTGCCGTTCTTCCTCGAATGGAGCGTCAGCGGCCGCATGAACTTGAGCGCCACGCTGGAGGACGGGATCCTCGCGGTGGAGACGGCTCTCACCGCGATCCTTCTCTTCACCACGTCAGAGCGCGAGACGCGCTGGCCGCCGCGGACGATGGCTGCATTTCTTACCATCTACTCCGCTGTGGAGGCGGCCCGGGTCGCCGTTTTCTTCTACACCGGCAAAATGCCCAGCCAGGTTGCCCCGTGGGTCGAAAACGCCAGCGGCATTGTTTACGTCGTCTCCTGTTCGGCGCTGCCGCTTGCGTTTATCTGGATGATGAATGCGCGGCTGCTCCTCGACCTCAATCGCCAGTCGATGATCGACCCGCTCACCGAGCTGCTGAATCGCCGCGGGCTGCAGGCTGCCGCGGAAGTAGAGCTGGCCCGCTATGCGCGGACCGGGCACGACCTCGCCGTCGTCATCCTCGACCTCGATTTCTTCAAGCTTCTCAACGACCGCTACGGTCACGCCGGTGGCGACGCCGTGCTCGGCGAGTTTTCCGTCTTCCTGCGTGGCATGATCCGCGAAACCGACATTGCCGGACGCATCGGCGGCGAAGAATTCGTGCTCATCCTCCCCGGCCTCGGCCCGATTACCGCTCTCGCCACCATCGAGCGGCTCCGCCGCGCTGTGGCCGAGCATCCGTTCGAACTCGGATCGCGGCTCACTCGTATCACTGCCAGCTTTGGGATCACAGTTGCAGGCGGCCGCAAGGATCTGACCTGGGATGTGCTGCAGCGCGAGGCCGACATCGCGCTTTACGCGGCCAAGCGCGACGGCCGCAATCTTTCGCGCATGTATAGCGAATCGCTGGCCGCGGAAACCTCCCACATCGCATAGCGCCGCCAACGCGCCCCAACAAAACAAAAAGGCGCGAGAATTCATCCCACGCCTTCAGCTCCTGGCTCCTGGTTCTTTGCTACACGCTACACGCTACCGGCTACAGGCTGTCTTTTACGCCGTGTGCTGCAGCACCTCTTCGCGCACCCGCTCGTCGTGACGCTCCTCCGCACTGGAGCGGGGCAGCGCCACGGCCAGAACATCCTCAATCCGGCTGGCGTAGCGGATGTCGACGCCCTCGATCTGCTCCGGCATCAGATCCTCCTCCACGTTCAGCCGATTCTCGTTGGGCAGGATCACGGTCTTCACGCCCGCCCGTTTCGCGGCCAGGAATTTCTCCTTGATGCCGCCTACCGGCAGCACATTGCCGCTTAGCGTGATCTCGCCCGTCATCGCAGTCAGCGGATGCACCGGTCTGTCAGTCAGCAGCGAAACCAGCGCCGTCGCCATCGTCACGCCCGCCGAAGGTCCATCCTTGGGGATGGCGCCCGCCGGAACGTGAATGTGCAGGTCCGTGTCCTTGAGCAGGTCCTCTTCAAGGCCCAGCGCAGGTGCATTCGAGCGCACCCACGTCAGCGCGGCCTGCATCGACTCCTGCATCACCTCGCCCAGCTGCCCGGTCATCGTGAAGCCGCCCTTGCCCTTCATCCGGTTGGCCTCGATGAACAGGATGTCGCCGCCCGCAGGCGTCCATGCCAGGCCGACGGCCACGCCTGCGCGTTTTGTGCGCTCGGCAATCTCTGTGTCGACACGCACCTTGATCCCGCCGAGGAATTCCTGAATCACCTCGCGCGTGATCACCAGCTTGTCTGTGTTGCCTTCTGCGATGCGCCGCGCCTGCTTCCGGCACAGCGTCCCGATCTGCTGCTCCAGTTTGCGAACCCCCGCCTCGCGCGTGTAGTGACGCACGATATAACCGATGGACTCGTCCGGAAACTCGATGTTCTCCGGCGTGATCCCGTTTTCTTTGATCTGCCGCGGAATCAGGTACCGGAACGCGATGTGCTTCTTCTCTTCTTCCGTGTACCCCTGCAGTTCGATAATCTCCATGCGATCGCGCAGCGGCTCGGGAACCGTGTCGAGCACGTTCGCCGTGCAGATGAACAGCACCTTCGACAAATCGAAGGGCTGATCGAGATAGTTATCCCGGAACGTGTTGTTCTGCTCGGGATCGAGAATTTCGAGCAAAGCCGACGCCGGATCGCCACGGAAATCCCGTCCCAGCTTATCCACTTCGTCCAGCATGAACACGGGATCGTTCGCCCCCGCGCGCCGCAGGTTCTGGATAATCTGTCCGGGCAACGCACCGATGTACGTCCGCCGGTGCCCGCGCAGCTCCGCCTCGTCATGCATGCCGCCCAGCGAGATGCGGCGGAACTCCCGGCTCAGAGCTCGCGCCACGCTGCGTCCCAGCGAAGTCTTGCCCACGCCCGGAGGTCCGACGAAGCACAGGATCGGCCCCTTCATATCCGCCTTCAAACGACGCACCGATAAATAATCGAGGATCCTGTCCTTCACCTTCTTTAGATCGTAGTGATCCTCGTCGAGAATCTCCCGAGCCTTTGAGATATCGACCGTCGTGCCCGACGATTTCGCCCACGGCAGAACCGCCAGCCACTCGATGTAGTTACGCGTCAGCGAATAGTCGGCTGCCATCGGAGACATGCGCGAGAGCCGGTTCAGCTCCTTCAGCGCCTCCTTCTTCGTCTCCTCCGGCATACCCACCGCTTCAATCTTCTGCCGCAGCTCTTCGATATCCTTCTGGCCCTCGTCCATCTCCCCGAGTTCCTTCTGGATCGCCTTCATCTGCTCGCGCAGATAATAGTCCCGCTGCGACTGCTGCACCTGATCCTGCACTTCCGACTGAATCTTGTTGCGCAGCTGCTGGACTTCGAGCTCCTTCGCCAGATGCTTGTTGATCCGCTCGAGGCGAATCGCGACGTCAGGGGTTTCGAGAAGCTCCTGCTTGTCCGTCGTCGCCAGAAAGGGCAGGGACGACGCGATGAAATCGACCAGCCTGCCCGGCTCGTCGATATTCATGGCGATTGTCTGCAACTCGTCCGACAAGGTCGGCGACGCCGTCACGATCTGCTGGAACTGCGTCACGATGTTGCGCTGCATCGCCTCGATCGCCGGGTTCTTCGGTGCCGGTATCTCGGCAACCGTCTCCACCGACGCCACCATGAACGGCTCAACCCGCGAGAACTCGCCCAGCCGCACACGTTCCGTGCCTTCCGTGAAGACGAACAGGCTCTGGTTCGGCATCTTGACGACCTTATGCACGGTCGCCAGGGTTCCAAAGGTATGCAGATCCTGGGGCTGAGGGGCGTCCACGCGCGCATCGCGCTGCGCAACCACCACAATGCTTTTTTCCTCGCCCAACGAATTGATCAACTGGATCGAACTTTCCCGCCCAACCGTCAGCGGCAGCACCGCGTGCGGAAACAAAACCGTATCGCGGACCGGAAGTACGGGCAGCACCTTGTCGCCGCCCCCTTCCCGCTGCTTCGGATCGCCGGGCTGGATAACACTAATAAAATCGCTTGCCATGAGTGTCCTTATATCAAATAATTACCCATTGGATTCCTCAGATTTGAAAAAGTTACATCCCCCGACCCTCCACCCTCCGGAATCCGACCCTGTCACCCTCTGCCATCTCCCCTAAATTTCGTCCGCTCTTCCATTTACGGCCACCTGGAGAGGAAAGGACTGAACAACCACGCATTCCATATCGGCAGAAGTCGCGTGTCCGGTGAGATGCCTCCCCGCCGCTCCCCGCATAGTTGCCACCCTTTCAGACACCCGTCGCTGCACGATACCGGCCCAATTCCCGCACCATCGAGCAGTACTTTGGGAGCATTTCGAGCACCACATACGCTGTCCGCGGCTCGGCCAGCTGGTAATCCGCGTAGAAAACGTACTCCCACGGCCGCCCCGGCACAGGCCGCGACTCCAGCCGGGTAATATTCGTCTCCATCCCCGCGAAAACCTGGAGCACCTGCACCAGACTCCCCGGCCGATTCTCCACCGCGAACGCCAGGCTCACCTTATCCGGATGCACCTCCGCTTCCACCGCCGCCCGCGTCCGAATTAAAAAAAACCGCGTGTAATTCTCCACGTTGTCCTCGATGCCCGCCAGCAGAATCTCTCCACCGTAATGGCTTGCCGCCTGGGAGCTGGCAATCGCCGCCACGCTCGCCTCGCGCAGTTCCATCAGCTGCTTCACGCTCCCCGCCGTGTCGTAGAATGCCGCCGCTTCGATCTCCGGATGCTCCACGAAAAACCGCCGGCACTGGGCCAGCGCCACCGGGTGCGAGTAAGCCTGCCGAATCCGCTCCAGCGACGTCCCCGGAACGCCGATCAGGTTATGCCGGATCCGCAGCAGCCATTCGCTCTCGACTGCGACATCGTGAGCCAGCAGCAGATCGTAATGCTCCAGCACCGACCCGGCAAGCGAGTTCTCGATCGGGATCACCGCCGCGTCTGCGCTGCCTGTGCGCACTGCGGCGAACACCTCAGCCGAAAGCGAGCATGGCAGAATGGTTGCCTCCGGCCGCGCCTTCAGCGCCGCTTCATGGCTGAAAGAACCCGGCTCGCCCTGGATGGCGATGCGCACGTTGGGAGAATCCTCCGTACCATTTGTATCTCAACGGCAACCCTAATCGCCCGTTCCCGACTCTATCCATAACGTTGGGATAACAATGCAATAACCAGAAGGGAGATTTCGCCGGATGCTTTGGACTTTGTTCGTAATCCTGCTGATCGCCTGGCTGGTCGGCTTGATTGGATTCCACGTTGTTGCCTGGTACATCCATATTCTTCTTGTGCTGGCGCTCGTGGTGCTCCTCATTCAGCTGATCAGCGGTCGACGGCCAGTGCTCTGAAATCGCGGCGATGCCGGTGTTTTTTGAAAGCCAGACAACCGCGCCAATTCGTCACCACACCAGAAGGGGGATCCATTTTATGAATTCGGACCAAGTGAAGGGCAAGGCAAACCAGGTCGTTGGCAAAGTGAAGCAGGGAGCCGGTGAGTTGACCGGCAACGATCGGCTCGCCAATAAAGGCGTCGTCGACCAGGCCAAAGGCGCTGTTCAGGAAACGTGGGGCAATGTGAAGGACGCAGTCCACGAAGCCGGCAAGACCCACGAAGCCGAGCGCCAACACAAAGCGAACGAAACGCGCGACAATATCTCGCACAAGGTCGAGAACGCGAAAAACAACGCCAACGAAAAGATCGACAACCTCAAGGATCAGCAGCGCGACCGCCGTTCGGCCTAGCGCTTCTGATTCAGAAACCCGGGGGTGCGGTGCCACATCGGCCTGATCGCCCTCAGGGTGCATCTACCTCACCGGGCTCGCGGCTCACGCTGCGAGCCCTCTTTTTTCGGATCGGCCTGCGGCCTAATTGTTCTCGAATGGAATATCCGCGTTCCGCAAACCGAGCTTTGCTCCGATCGAATACCCGATCATCGCCACCGCAGGCCACGTCGCGATAAATCGTCCCTGCCCATCCAGCAGCCCGCTGTCCGCGTTCAGGCTCAGGAACGTCAGCCACAGTTTGTCCGTCGGCCCGCAGTGATAGCACGCCAGCGGCCCGGTCGGCATGTCGAGCACATGGAGCCCCCACACCATCCACCAGATCAGCCCCATCATCCAGGGCAGCGTGGCGCTCTCGCTCGGTTGAACCTTCGCCGCCACGAAACCCGCCAGCAGCGGCACCAGCAATGACACCAGCAGCGTCACCAGCGGCGGCACATACGCCGGATGGAACAGCGTGATCGCCAGCAACGCCAGCCCCCAGACCACCAGGCACACCCCCAGGTGCACGAAAAACCACATAGCCTGATAGAGAACCCGAGTTTCATTGGGGCCCAGGGCTTCGACCGGCCGCGAGTTCATACCCGAAACTCCGAAATGCATCTGTCCCTCAGACTAACGCGCCTCTGTCCAGGACGCAGCAGTTTTTCATGCACCTTTCCGGTTACCCCTTCCGGTTGAATCGCTAAAATCGATTCATGCTCCTCGAAGGCGTTTTCCCGGCTATCACAACTCCGTTCTACCCCGACGGACGCCTCTACCTGCGCAAGCTCGAGCACAACGTCGAGCGCTACTCCCGCACACCCACTGCCGGCCTGGTCGTCCTCGGTTCCACCGGCGAAGCCATCATGCTGGGCGATGAGGAATCCCGCGACGTCCTGCGCCACGCCGCCGATTCTGCCGCTCCGGACAAAGTTCTCCTCGCCGGCATTGCACGCGAAAGCCTCACTGAAACCCTGCGCCTCGCCGAATACGCCGCCGAGCAGCAATACGATGCAGTCCTCGTCCGCACCCCGCACTACTACACGCCGTACTACGGCTTGACGACCGGCGCCGCCAGCCTGCTCACCTACTACCGCGCTCTGGCCGACCGCTCCCCGCTTCCCGTCGTTCTCTACAGCATCCCCAAATTCACCCACTGCGAGCTGCCCGTCGAAGCCGTCGCCGAACTGGCGCAGCACCCCAACATCGTCGCCATCAAAGACTCCTCCGGGAGCGTCGAACGCCTCGCCGCGCTCATCGCCGCCACTCGCTCCGCCCCCAAACGCAGCGTCTTCGTCACCCCCGTCTTCAGCGCCTACACCAATCGCATGATGCTCGCCGAGACCGAAGCGAACTTCGTCTCCGCGGAAATGCTGACCGGCGGCGTCAACCCGGCTATCGCTGCGCCGCCGATCGTCAGGACCATGCGCAGGAAAGAAGTTGGCTTCCAGGTCCTCTCCGGCTCCGCCGAATCGTTTCTTCCCGCGCTCGAAGCCGGCGTCTCCGGAGCCATCCTCGCCTTCGCCGCACCTGCGCCCCAGGCATGCCAGGAGGTTTACACCGCCTGGAAGGAGAACGACCTCACCGTCGCCCGCGAAAAACAGCAGCGCATCGTCCAGGCTTCCCGCGTCGTCACCGGCAAATTCGGCATGCCCGGAATCAAGTACGCCTGCGACCTCAATGGCTACTACGGCGGCGTCCCGCGCATTCCGCTCCTGCCCCTGACCGCCGAGCAGCAATCCGAAGTTGTCACCGCCATGGCCGATGTCCGCAACTGAAGATATGATGGCTTACATCGAGCTCAAAAGTAATATTGACTGGGATTTTGGTCTCCCGTACCTTTAATCATCTAAAGCAGTGGGGATACCGTGAACCGAGATCCGCAAATCGAAGCCCGCGTTTCCGCCCTGTCCGCCGCGCCGCTGAACTCCTGGGTTGCACTGTCGGATGACGAAACAAAGCTCGTTGCTTTCGGAGCAACGTACCAGGAAGTTGCGGACCAGCTTGATCGCATGGGCGATCGGACATCGGTGATTCTGAGGACGCCCCCCAGTTGGCTGCCTCTGGCCGTCTGATGCACGCCCCATACCGGGCCTATCCTGGTCGTAATGGAGGCGTAGATTTTTACCCCCTCATTCGCGTCTCGGTCGGCAAAAAGCGTGCACGCAGGACTCGCCCGTTTGAGGCGCTCGTTGACTCGGGTGCATCGGACTGCATATTTCACGAGATGGTAGCAACTGCCATCGATATCAAATTGGAATCTGGCAACAGAGAACAACGAAATGGCGTCGGGGTAGCTCAGGATGTCTGGGTACATTCCGTCCAGCTCTTCGTGGGCGACCAGATTCTGGAAATCGAGGCGGCCTTCGCGAAAGAGCTACTGATCGCAGGCGTCCTTGGGCGAAGCGGATTTTTCGAGCATTTCCGGATCACCTTTGATCCAGCCAGCGATCCCCCCGGACTGGATATCGAGCGCGTCTACAAAGTCTGACTTTCGTCCCTTGATGTGGTCGGCCCTCGTGGCGATACGCCAAATAGCGCCACAGTCACCCTTGACAACTCCTCCTCCGAAGCGAAGGATGGGTGAGCCCCACCAGGAACAGATCTCCTCAGCATCCCCTCATCGCTCCTGCGTGAGCACAGAGGCCCCAGGTTCCCCCTATCCACGAAATGTAAGCAGCGCCGGGCCCCAAGGTTCCCGTTCCGCTCTCACTCACCACCGTCTCCGCAGCAGCCACGCACTGTCGAATTGCGTCGGCATTCTCTTTCGCAGTCCGCAGGCTCGCGGAGAAGTTTCAGCCCAGGAGGGCAAACCCACATGAAACACCGCACCATCGCTGCCATCGCATTCTCCAGCATCTTCATCGGATCCGCCCTTGTCGGCGCCGCGCAGGACACCACGCCTCCGCCTCCGCCCAAAGTCCTCGTCATCCAGCGCGAATACCTCAAGCCCGGCAAAGCCGGCGCCATCCACGTCAAATCGGAAGCCAACTTCATCAAAGCCAACACCGACGCCAAATGGCCCACGCACTATATCGCTATGGACTCCCTGTCCGGCCCCACCCGCGCCCTGTACATGTTTGCCTATGATTCCCTCGACGCCTTCGGTAAGGATCAGGAAGCAACAGCAGCTAACGCCAAATTATCCGCAGCCATCGACGCGGCTTCCCTCAGCGACGGCGAGCTGCTCACCCGTTACGACAGCTCCACCTTTGTCTACCACCCCGAAATGAGCCTCCATGCCAGCGTCGACGTTCCTCACCAGCGCTACTGGGAGTTCACCCTTTTCACCATCAAAGTGGGCCACGAGAAGGAGTGGAATGACCTCGTCAAGATCTATACTGACGGCTTCAAGGACGTGCCCGACGCTCACTGGGCCGTCTACGAGAGTAACTACGGCGAGAACAATGGTGGCGAATGGGCCGTGATCACCCCCATGCGCTCGCTCGCCGAAGTCGACAAGGGCTTCGACAACGGCAAAGCCTTCTTCGATCGGCTTGGCGACCTCGGCGGTCAGCACGTCGCTGAACTCGCGGCCCACTGCATCGAGTCCAGCCAGAAGAACCTCTTCGTCGTGAATGCGAAGGAGAGCTACGTCGACGCCGACTGGGCCAAGTCGGCTCCGGAGATCTACGGCCAGCACTAACCAGGTTCAGCAGGTTGGTGGACATCGTAGCCCTAAGCGACCCCCTTGAGTGAGCGTAGCGAGCTCCAGCGGAGTCGACGACCATCCCCAGGGCCTCCGCCGGTCTTTTCAATCTCGGACCGCGCCCGGAGCCTTCAATCCGGGCGCGATCGCCCCCTACCCACGAAAGAGAGACTCTATGCAACGCACTCGCTTTTCCCTTGCGGCAGCCGTCGCGCTCGCCTTCTCCACCACACTGTTCGCACAGACTTCGTCCCCCGGCTACCACTCCGTCACCTGCTACAAGCTGAAACCGGACAGCTCCGCCGCCTTCAACAAGTTTGAGTCCGAAGAAGTGCACAAGATCGCTCAGGCACGCGTCGACTCCGGCGAACTCACAGGCTGGTTCTTGCTGCGCGCCGCGTTGCCTTTGGGCGAATCGGTCGACTGCGACTTCCTCATCGTCTCTCTCTATCCCAAAACGCCGCATCAATTCGCCGGAGAAGTGCTCGCCAACGCAATCCGTAAGTCGGGCCTGAACATCACTCCCGACGACTACATCCGCCATCGCGAAGCCGTCCTCAAACTCATGTCCGTGGCCGTCTTTCAGAACCAGGCCGCCGTCGGTACGCCTAAAAAAGGCGACTACTTCCAGATCAACTATATGAAGGTCGCCGACGCCAACTTCGATGACTGGATCGCCTACGAGAAGAAGGTCTGGCAACCGATGGCGGAGGCGCTGGTGAAGGACGGCAAGGAGGACGCCTGGTCCCTCAACGTCCAGGTCATGCCCTTTGGATCCGATCTGCCATACCAGGCCGTCACCGTCGACGTTTTCCCCAGTGAAGACGCTGTCTTCACCGAGGACCCTCAGTTTGCCGATCGCTTCCACAAGGTGCATCCTGACATGGAGTTCGGCACCACGATGGAGCATTTCGATAAGCTGAGAACCCGAGGCCTGGTGAATTTGTACTCCCTCGACGACATCGTGACTGCCCCCTAAACCCAATCCACAAGGAGCAGCGGTCCCGACTGGGCCTCCTTATGCAGTCGCCGGGCGACTCCATCCAGACCAACGTCTTCGTCCTCAATCCCAAAGAAAGCTAACGTGGGCGACGACGCCATCAAGGCCGACTCCTTCTGGGCTCGCCAGTAACTCCACCCAAAACCAAAAGGGAGGCCCGGCAGACCGGACCTCCCTTCTTCTTTGTAAGAGCAGGGGATTCCTAGCCGGGCACTTACTCCGCAAACACCCGCACCTTCGTGTGATCGTCGTCCACGTCGATCGTCACATCCTGCAGCTGCTCCACCAGCTCCTCCAGATTCTCCGGCTTGATCTGCGTCAGGTCGAACGCCATCCCGTGCTGCCGCATCGCCTCGTCCACATGCTCCCGCGCCTGTACCGGAATCAGCCCCGCCAGCTTCACTCCCGACCGCAACAGCTGCATCGGCACGCGGATGTTTACCTTCGTCGGCGTCTTGCTGGAGTTCTGATCGGTATCGACCGTCACGCGAAGATACTTCACCTTCCTCGCGCCTCCGCTCGCCGGCGCGCTCGTCGCCGATCCGCCCTCGAGCGCCGCCAGCAAGCGCTCCGCCTCATCAGCGTTGATCTTCCCCGCCGCCAGCATCTCCAAAACCTGTCTCCGATCGTCACCCATGTTTCTCACTCACCCTTTCCCGGTCTCTCAAATTCGATTCCGCCTTCAACCTACCCGGCACTGAGCTCTGTGCTCCGAGCTCTGCGCTCTGTTCTTCACCACACCTTCACCCGAACCAAAACCTCCGGGCTCTCCACCTCGACCAGCGTCCTCCTCAGCGAGCTCAGCATCTGCCACGCCGTCGCATACAGCTCCACGCCGCTAATCCCAAGAAACACCGACACCAGCGCCACCAACGGAAACAGCACCACCACCACCGGCGCCAGCATCAGCCAAACCAGAAAGAGCGGAACCCAGATCCAAAATCTGTGATTCCCCTGCACCCCGCCGATCTTTCCCCGGTCCCACCACTGCACGCGAATCGATGCCCCCCACGGAATCATGCCGTTCCTCCTCGTGCCGCACGCGATCGCCGTTCTCCGAGCAGCGATCTCTGACAGCTGGTCACTTGCTCTTCTCCAGCTCCTCGATCGCCTCGGCTGCCGTAATCTCGCCCCGCTTCAGCCGTTCCAGAACCTCGCCCCTCGGCGGCGCCGGATTCGTCTCCACAAACTCCAGGCTCCCAGCGATCCGGCTCAGCCGCGCCTTGATCGTCGGATAACTCACCCCGAACACCTGCTCCATCTCCTTGATCGA
>PMSS01000303.1 GCA_003167515.1 Acidobacterium sp.
GGCGAACTGGCGGCTGCGATTGTGGTGGACGCGACGGCTCGTCTGCTGCCGGGGGTGCTGGGCAATGAGGCATCGAGCGAGTATGAGAGCTTCGGGCTGGCGGATATGGGGGTTGGTAGCGGGGAGGATGGGCAGGTCCTGACAGGTACTGGATCGGGTTCGGGGGCGGGACCTGGTTCTGGGCCCAGGTCCACGCATGGGTCGGGAGGGCTGCTCGATTATCCGCATTACACGCGGCNNCTGGAGGGGGCGGAACTGAGCGAGGGGGATCGGACGTTTTTGCGGGGGTTGGGGTGGGGCAGCTGAGGCGCGGACGATGAACGACCGCAGACGACTGGTTATGGAGACCAGGGATTGAGTAGCTTTGCGCCGGTACCCTGAAGGTCCCTGGTATTGCGGGTGACGACGGTCATGCCGTGGACGAGAGCGGTGGCGGCGATGAGTGCGTCGCGATCGGAGTGCGGGTCGGGGATATGAAGGTGGGCGCAGCGGCGCGCGACGGCAGTGTCAATGGGGAGAATGCGCTCTTCGAATGCCGGAAGGACGCGGTCTTCGAGCCAGGCCCGCAGGATGGCTCCCTGAGATGGATCGCGGCGCTCGATGCGGAGAACTCCGATTTCAAGTTCGAGAACAGAGATGGCGGAAACGTAGAGTGCGGTGGGCGAGATGCGGGCAGCCCAGCGGCGGACGTGCGTGTCGGCCTTGCCGGCTTTGCGCAGTTCGGAGACGACGTTGGTGTCGAGGAGGAACATCAGGGTTCGCAATCAGGACAGATCGGGGGATCGGTGGAGTCGGGTCAGGCGAGGGGGATCGAAGTCGATTTCGGCAGCCTTCGGCGCGGCCAGGAGATCGACGATGCTTTCGTGCTTGCCGGTGATTTTGCGGTATTCCTCGATGGAAAGGAGCACGTGGGCGGGGCGGCCGCGGTCGGTGATGAAGACGGGGCCCTTTCCGGCGGCTTTTTTAGCGCGGCTGACGTCCTGGTTGAATTCGCGGCTGGTAACGGTGGTGATGGCCATCGTGGCTCCAATGTAGGTATGTTACTACAATTGCGTGGTTGGCAGCGATCGAGCGGCGAAACCCATGAATTTCCTGTAAACTGAGGTTTCTGCAATTTTTCCTTCAGGAACGAGAGATTATGTCTATCCATCCAGTGATGCAGCGTCTTGCCGAGAAGTTGAACCGCACCGATTTGCCCCCCTTTGGGCCGGGCGACACTATTCGCGTGCAGGTGAGGATTAAGGAAGGCGATAAGGAACGTCTCCAGGCGTTTGAGGGCGTGGTGATCGCGAAGAAGAACGGGCCGCAGGGGAGCTTTACCGTGCGCAAGATGAGCTTCGGCCAGGGGGTCGAGCGCATTTTTCCGTTCAACAGCAAGGTGATCGACAAGATCGAGAAGGTACGGTCGGCGAAGGTGCGTCGCGCCCGGCTGTTCTACCTGCGCGGACTGCGGGGCAAGGCTGCTCGCCTGAAAGAAGTCGACACCAGATAGCGTTCGGCATTCAGGAAAATGCACTCGCCCCGGCCGGATTGGCTGGGGCGTTTGTGCGTTTGGGTGCCTCAAATACCATAGAGTTGTATGGGAGAAGTTATATGGCGACTCGCAACATTTCGATTCCTGTCGATCCGCAGACGGAACGCGTTTGGGATTCCATTGACGCCGAGCAGAGAGGGAAGATTGAAGCTGTGCTCGGGCTTTGGCTGCGCGAACTGGCCGCCCGGGAACCGGAATCGCTGCGTAAGGTGATGGACGAGGCGGGACGGGAGGCACAAGCCAAAGGCTTGACTCCTGAGATTCTGGATTCGCTTCTCAAAGGAAAATAGTGCGCTGTGTGATCGACACGAACGTCGCGGTCAACGCGCTTCGTCAAGCGGCGATACCTTCATAAAGTCTGCGAGCGACAATTCCGCGCGTTGAACCTGCCACATTTTTTCCTTCGCCTGATCCTGCAACTTCGCGCGGTAGGAAGTGTCGTTGCAGCCATGGGCATAAGCGACGAGTCCTTCCAAGCTGAAGAAAATCGCTTGGTAAACCGCATTATAAGAAAGGTGTATCCCCAATCGAGATGCATCGGGACCGCCGCCGAAGTAGGCGCCCTCGGAGTCAAAGCGCAATCCGTTATTCATTGAGAGTATGGGGTTAGCATGTTTGGCCATACACAGAGACATGTATATTCGCTGCCATCGATCCTTCATTTCGGCGGCGTTCGATCCGGCGAGGCCCAGCCCATCCGCGAGGGCATCTATGCCATCTTTGACTTTGTGCGGAAATGACTGCTTTTTAGCTGAGTGCTTGGTCCATTCGATGGCGCGCTCCTCGTTGTCACCTACATACGCTAGTGTTCCCGCGACCTCGACGGATGTAGCCGCAAGACCCATTGCTTGGAGCCCATAGCCTGAACGGGCAAGGATTGAGCACGCACGCAGATCGTTGGCCAAGCGAACGGCAAGGATCATGCATACCTTGCTGGCGGGTTCGCTGCTAGGGCCCCAGAGCGGGTGCTGTGCAACGGACTCCAGGGCTTCAAACAGGAGCAGGCGCGTTTGTTCGGCTAGGTTCAGGAGCGGGCCAAGTATGAGGTCAATTACTCTTCGGGCTTCCGATTCTGCCGCACCGAGTTCCGTCAAGGTGAACATTCTTAGGCTGTCTCCTCTCTGCGTTCGCGCGTTTGAGCGAGATTGGGGAGCCGTTCGCATCAGTTTATCGCGGGGTCGGAGCAGGTTGGGCACCAGTTTTCCACGAGCATCCGCAGCGGCTGGAGCGATAGACTCGGCTCATGGGGACCATGCAGCTCGATGGCGAGCTGATTCCGAAGCGCGGGCGCAGGAAGCTGTCGGATGAAGAGGTGTGTGCGGCGACGCGAAAGATGCGGATGCTCCGCTCCCTCGCCTGCGGCAACAAGTACGAGAAACTGGCGCGGGCGCAGGGCGCGACCGCCATTGCCGGCGTCGATGAGGTTGGCCGCGGAGCGCTGTTCGGGCCGGTCGTGGCGGCGGCGGTGATCCTTCCGGCCGATACCAGGATTCGCGGACTGCGGGATTCGAAACAACTGCTGCGGGAAGATCGCGAGCGGCTGGAGGCGGTGGTTCGCGCGCGCGCAATTGCGGTTGCGATTGAGGAAGTGGACGCGGAGACGATCGACCGCGTGAATATCTATCAGGCGTCGCGGATGGCGATGACGGCGGCGGTGATGCGGCTCGCTCCGCAACCGGATCATCTGCTCATTGATGCGCTGCGGCTGGATGTGACCCATGCGCAGACGTGCATTATCTACGGCGACTCGCTGAGCATTTCGATTGCGGCGGCTTCGGTGGTGGCGAAGGTGTATCGCGATGCGCGAATGCGGGAGCTGGATGCAGAGTATCCCGGATATGGGCTGGCGTCGCACAAGGGGTACGCGACGCCGGAGCATCGGGAGGCGCTGAGGAAGCAGGGGCCATGCATTCTGCATCGAAAGAGCTTTGCTCCCGTCATGCAGGCTGACCTGCCGTGGGAGGATTTTGTCGACGAAGATGAGGTCGAAGCTGAAGTTGGCGCCGCGGTTCAGGAAGGGTAAAGCAGGTCCGTTCGACTCGCCCCAAGATTAATTGTTGCGCCCAACTACGGGCGCAACGTATGCGGATGTCTCGCTCAGGATGACATGCCCCATCGACTCCTCTGTGTAACGGCTCACCCTGACGATGAAAGCGGCGCTTTTGGCGGCGCGCTGATGCTCGCGCACGAGGCCGGCGCGGAGACCTTTGTGCTGTGCTTCACGGACGGGCAAGCGGCGCATTTTCGCGGCGAGGCGGCGGCGGACGAGGACCTGGGGAAGCTGCGGCGCGCCGAGATGGATGCGGCGTGCGCGGTGCTGGGCGTGACGCACTGGGAGGTGCTCGCGTTTCCCGACGGCGAGCTGGCAAAGCAAAATTTTCAGGAGATGGTGGGGGTGGTGGTAGAACACATCCGGCGCTGGCGGCCGCAGGTGGTGCTGACCTTTGGCGGCGATGGTGGGGTGAATCTGCATCGCGATCACACGATGATTTCCGCGGTGACGACGGTGGCGTTTCACTGGGGGGGCCGGCCGGAGATGTTTCCGGATCACGTCGACACGGGACTGCACTCGTATGCGCCGCAGAAGCTGTACTACGCGAGCACGCCGTTTGTGAGTGTGCGCGACCGGCCGGAGCTGGCCGAGTCGCCAACGGTGCCGTGGTCGCTGACGCTCGATCTTGGACCTTTGGCCGAGCGCAAGCTCGCGGCCTTTCAGAAGCATCATTCGCAGCAGGGGGTGCTGGAACGCGTCGGCGAGCACGTGCGCCTGGCGATGCGCGTGGAGCGGTATTTGCTGGCGGCGCACCGGGGAGTGGCTTCGGTAACCGGGGATGCGGGGATGTGGGCGGGGATTGTGGAGGACGAAGAATAGCATGGGTATTGGCGGGAGGAGCGAAAGCAGGTCCCTCGGCTCCGCTTCGCTGCGCTCGGGATGACAAGCATGTGATGAGGCCTACCCATGACGGAACTTGTGACGAAAACTGTTACTGAACCTGTGCTTCGGACGAAACTGTACGGTTTTACCCTCCTGAATCATCCCCGCTACAACAAAGGCACCGCGTTTACTGAAGAGGAGCGCGATGCGTTCGACTTGCATGGGCTGCTGCCTCCGCACGTGGGCACGATCGCGGAGCAGATTGCGCGGCGGAAGAAAGCGTTCGACAGCTATGAGACGCCGTTTGAGAAGTACAGCTTCATGCGCGATCTGCAGGACATCAACGAAACGCTGTTTTACGCGCTGGTGACGTCGTATGTGCGCGAGATGATGCCCATCGTCTACACGCCCACGGTGGGCGAGGGATGCCAGCGGTTCAGCGAGATTTGGCGGAAGCCGCGGGGGCTGTTTCTGAGCTATCCAAACAAATCGCGGATCGAAAAGATTTTGTCGCACAAGCGGTATGACAATGTGCGCGCGATTGTGGTGAGCGACGGCGAACGCATTCTGGGCCTCGGCGACCAGGGCGCGGGCGGAATGGGGATTCCGATCGGGAAGATGGCGCTGTATACGGCGCTGGGCGGGATCCACCACGAATATTGTTTGCCGGTGCTGCTGGATGTGGGGACGGATAACGAGGAGCGGTTGGCGAATCCTATTTATATAGGTTGGCGGCAGAAGCGCGTCCGCGGGCCGGAGTACGACGACTTCATCGAGACGTTTGTGAGTGCGGTGGAGAAGCGCTGGCCGCATGTGCTGCTGCAGTGGGAGGATTTTGCGGGGACGAATGCCGCGCGGCTGCTGGCGAAGTATCGGGATCGGCTGTGCACGTTTAACGACGACATCCAGGGAACGGCGGCGGTGGTGCTGGCGACGCTGCTCGCGGCGATGAAGGCTGCGGGGACTTCGCTGAAGGAGCAGAGAATTGGGATTCTGGGGTTTGGCTCGGCGGGGATTGGGATTGCGAATTTGCTGGTGAAAGCTCTCGAGGAGACGGGGCTGACGGAGCAGGAGGCGCGGGGGCGGATCTACGCGATGGGGCGGCCGGGGCTGCTGGTCGAGGGTGCGGAGGGGATTCATGAGGAGCAAAAGGACTATGTGCGGCCGGCGAAGGATGTTGCGGACTGGCAGGTGAAGGACGCGAAGAATATTGGGCTCGAAGAAGTCGCGCGGAACGCGAAGATCACGGTTCTGATTGGGGTCGCAGGGAAGGCGGGGATGTTTACCGAGGACGCGATTCGGGCGATGGCGAAGAATGCGGAGCGGCCGGTGATTTTTCCGCTGTCGAATCCGACTTCGAAGAGCGAGGCGACGGCGGAGGACTTGCTGAAGTGGACGGATGGCAAGGCGCTGATCGGGACGGGGAGTCCGTTTGAGCCAGTGAATTATGAGGGACGGGAAATTTGTATCGACCAGACGAATAACTCGTATGTGTTTCCTGGGCTGGCACTGGGGATTGTGGCGTCGCGGGCGCATCGTGTAAGTGACGCAATGATTATGACGGCGGCTAAGTCGCTGGCGGGCTTGTCGCCGGTCGAGAAGGATCCAAAGGCGAGCTTGCTGCCTCCGCTGGCGGAGTCGCGGGGGCTAAGCCGGGTCATTGCGGGGGCGGTGGCGCGGCAGGCGGTGGCTGAGGGGTTATCGGATTTGGATGAGAAGGATGTGGATCGGGTGGTGGGGGAGAATGTCTGGGAGCCGCGGTATGTGAGGTATGAGCGGGACAGCAGTTAGCTGGTAAGCGGTTAGCCAAGGAGCGGTTGGCGAAAGAGCGGTTAGGAAGGGCACTAAGATAAAGCGAGCTTCGTAACAGCCTTTGGAGTCGCGCTTCGGTTAGTGATCGGCGAACTACCTGCCCTGTTCGTGACGCTGGCAGGAAGGTTAAGACGGACGAGGCTCGTATAGGCAGCCCACTCAAGCCACAACCCGGCTTGAATGGGCGACTAACCCGAAAGTGTTATCTATTTATGTTATCGAGGACCGAGCCTACTATGCCGCCGAGGACGCCGGCTTCGGTGGTTTGGCGCGCTTGTTCGCGTGGCAGGTATTCCTGAATCTGATGGGCGAGGCGCGAGATAGGCAGGGTCTGGAGCCAGATGCGGCCTGGGCCGGTGAGGGACGCTAAAAAGATGCCATCGCCGCCGAAGATGAGGTTCTTGATGCCGCGCACCATGGTGATCTGAAACGAGACGCTGGCCGTGAATGCGCCGACGTGGCCGGGGTGGACGAGCAGCGTTTCGCCCTGCTGCAGGTCGCGAGTGACGACTTCGCCCGAGAGTTCGAGCCATGCGGTGCCCTGGCCGCTGATTTTCTGCAGCAGGAAGCCGTCGCCGCCAAAGATGCCAGCGCCGAGAGATTGCTGGAATCCCACGCCAATCTGAATGGCGGAGGTGGCGCAGAGAAAGCCGTGGCGATGGACCATGTAATCGTAGCCGGGCGCAACTTCGACGGGGACGATGTGGCCGGGGACGCGGGTGGCGAAGGCCAGTTCGCCGTTGCCGCCCATGGCGCGGTATTCGGTCATGAAAAGGCTGCCGCCGCCCACGACGCGCTTGAAAGCGCCGAGGAAACCTCCGCCACCGGCGAACTGGGTATGGGTGGTCATCTGGACGTTGGGAGACATCCAGGAAAGCTCGCCTGCCTCGGAGATGATGGCGTCGTTAGGCTCGAGTAGGAACTTGAGCACGGGCATGGTGGTACCGATGACCTGGTTTTTCATTACGACAGAGTACAGGAAGAGTGAAGTGGCTGCCATGCGAAGGATTGTTTCGGTGGCGCCGCGGGCAAGGTTACCTCAGTTCCGGCGGAGAATTGCTGCTGGAAAATAGTTCTCGACTGAGAAGGGGAAATGGAAAAAATTGCCGCTTTTTCTGATCTTAGTGGCTTTGCGTGGCTAATGGTTACCAGAGTTTACCAGAAAGTTGCACTTAGGTATTGCGCGAACCGAAAACGGGTAGTACCTCTAGGTTAACGCTCAGCAAAAGAACAAGAGGAGGTTGCTGAACCTAACTAATTCGCTATGCAGTAAGGGGCCAGAACGACCACGCAGTCCATCATACGCAGTCAGCAGTTATCCAAATTGTTGCACTATCCGTCTTCGAGTATTGCCGCGATCGAGAGTCGCAGGTCCCCCTCCGAAAATAGTTTGGCAGTTCGACTTGGTTTCTCTGTCTGAGAGAGAAAGGTAGTGTCTTGTTTCGAGCAGGTCTCTATAAGTCGCCGCTGGTCGACTTAGAGCAGTCTGCCGAAGAAGACAACTCCGCCCGACGCTCGGCTACTCGACTTGTCTTTGATTTGAAGTAAAGTCGGCGCCGCGGGAACATTCTGCGCGCGTACAGGTGGCGTGTGTTTTGGCATCTGAGGTGTTACTGAAATGTACTCAAAGCTCGTTCCTCCCCCCCTGGGCCGCGCTATTGCGGCAGACGATGCGCTAACCACTAACTCCGGGTCGTTCGAGCGGGCACGAGGCGCCTCCTGGCAACTGAAGCTGAAACGGGCCGGTTTGCCTGGTCTGATGTTCGCTTGTTTAGCCGTGGCATTACCCCAGGCTTCGTTTGGGGCGGCCACCCAGCTGACGGGATTGTCATGCAGCACCAGCTCATTCCCCGCGGCGGGCACAGACAGCTGTACGGTGACGCTGAACCAGGACGTTGTGAACAACCGGAAGATCGCGCTGACAAGCAGCAGCAGCGCGGTGAAGGTGCCGGGTTCGGTGACGGTGCCGGCGGGAGCTGCGAGCGCCGTGTTCACCGCGACGGTGTCGGCGATCAGCGGGACGCAGACGGTGACGCTGACGGCGGATTCAGGCGGAGTTTTTGAGACGTACCGGCTGCAGCTGAGCGGACCGGTGCCGACGTTAGGCTTGAGTGCCACCAGCGTGGGGTTCGGGGCTGAGCCTCTGAATTCAGTCGTTACGAAAGCGGTGACGCTGACTTCTACGGGAACGGTGCCACTGACCATCTACGCAATCATGGTGAGAGGATCGGGATTTTCGTGGGAGGGGATCAACAGAACGCCCCTGACTCTGGCTCCCGGTCAGACGGCAACGCTCGTCCTTATTTTTGATCCCACGACCGCAGGCGCCGCCAGTGGGGTTGCAACAGTCATGTACGACGGAGCCAACACTTCAACAATAGCGTTGACAGGGACAGGGGGGTCAGCAGCACAGACCCCTGCGGCAGGTTTGGGCTCGGTTTCCTGCAGCAGCGCGTCTCTGACCGGTGCGGGGACAGATGCCTGCACGGTGGCGCTGACCTCGGCAGCTACCAGTGCAACGGTGGTGAATCTGACGAGCAGCAGCTCGGCGGTGGCGGTGCCGGCTTCTGTGACGGTAGCGGGGGGGGCTTCGACCGCTGGGTTTACGGCGTCCGCTTCGGCAGTCAGTTCGGCGCAGACCGCGATGCTGACGGCGACCGCGGGTGGGGCTTCGGCGACGTATCCGCTGCAGCTGAACGCTGTGACACCGGGGCTCAGTCTGAGCGCAACGAGTGTGGCGTTCGGAACAGATTTGCTGAATACGGCGACGAGCAAATCGGTGACGGTGACGTCATCGGGGACGGCGGAGCTTATCCTGAGCAGCGCCACAGCCTCGGGACCGGGATTTTCGGTGTCAGGGATCAGCGCCCCGATCACGTTGAATCCGGGGCAGACGGCGGTGCTGACGATCGGCTTCGATCCAACGGTCGCCGGAGCGGCGAGCGGAACGGTGACGATCGGCAGCAACGCGTCGAGCACGGGGACGATTGCGCTGAGCGGGACCGGACAGGCGGCAGCAACGCTGAGCGGTATCTCCTGCAGCAGCGGATCGCTGACGGGAGCGGGGACGGATGCCTGCACGGTAAAGTTGACCGCGGCAGCCACGAGTGCAACGGCGGTGAGTCTGGCGAGCAGCAACAGCGCGGTGACGGTGCCGGCTTCGGTAACCGTGGCGGCGGGAGCTTTGAGCGCGGCTATTACGGCTACAGCAACAGCAGTCAGCACAGCGCAGACGGCGACGCTGACGGCGAGCGCGGGCGGGATTTCCGATACTTACGGATTGCAGCTGAACGCTGTGACGCCGGCCGTGAGTATGAGCGCGACGAGCGTCGCGTTCGGGACTGACGCGCTGAACACGGCGATGAGCAAGTCGGTGACGCTGACGTCTTCAGGGACGGCGGCACTGACCCTGAGCAGCGCCACAGCCTCGGGAGCGGGATTCTCGGTGTCGGGGATCAGTGCCCCGATCACGCTGAATCCAGGCCAGACGGCGACGCTGACCGTCGGCTTCGATCCGGCGACGGCGGGAGCTGCGAGCGGATCGGTGACGATCGGCAGCAACGCTTCGAGCACGGGGACGATTACGCTGAGCGGGACGGGACAGGCGCCGGCGACGCTGAGTGGTATTTCCTGCAGCAGCGGATCGCTGACGGGAGCGGGGACGGATGCCTGCACGGTGACCATGACGTCGGCGGCCACGAGCGCAACAGTGGTGAGTCTGGCGAGCAGCAGCAGCGCGGTGACGGTGCCGGCTTCGGTGACCATTGCCGCTGGAGCCTCGAGCGCGACCTTCACGGCCACGGCGGCCGCAGTCAGCACAGCGCAGACGGCAACGCTGACAGCGAGCGCGGGCGGGGTTTCCGATACTTACGGATTGCAGCTGAAGGCGGCGGCGGCGGCGGTGAGTGTCAGCGCGACGAGCGTGGCGTTCGGGACTGACGCGCTGAACACGGCGATCGGCAAGTCGGTGACGCTGACGTCCGCAGGGACGGCGGAGCTGATTCTGAGCAGCGCCACAGCCTCGGGACCGGGATTCTCGGTGTCGGGGATCAGTGCCCCGATCACGCTGAATCCGGGGCAGACGGCGGTGCTGACCATCGGCTTCGATCCGGCGGTTTCGGGAGCGGTGACCGGAACGGTGCTGATCAGCAGCAACGCATCGAGCACGCCGACGATTGCGTTGAGCGGGACGGGACAGGCGCCGCCGTCGCTGAGCGGCGTTTCCTGCAGTGGCGGATCGCTGACGGGAGCAGTGGCGGACGCGTGTAAGGTGACGATGACGGGCCCGGTCGCCGTTGGAACGATAGTGAGTCTGACGAGCAGCAGCAGCGCGGTGACAGTACCGGCTTCGGTGACCATTGCTGCCGGAGCTTCGAGCGCGACCTTTACGGCGACGTCGACGGCAGTCAGTGCAGCGCAGACGGCGACTCTGACGGCGAGCGCGGGCGGGGTTTCGACGACGTATGCACTGCAGCTGAATGCGGCGACACCGGCTCTGGGCCTGGGCGCGACGAGCGTGGCATTCGGGAGCGTCAACCTGAACACGCCAACGACCAAGACGGTGACGCTGAGTTCAACCGGGACGGCGTCTGTCACCATCAGTGCGGCAACGATTGCGGGGACGGGGTTCGCTATGTCGGGAATAACGACGCCGCTTACGCTGAGTTCGGGTCAGACAGCGTCGCTGAGTATCGCGTTCGACCCCACCACGGCGGTGGCGGACACCGGAACTGTGACAATCACCAGCAACTCCTCGAGCGGAGCCACGGCGACGATCGGGCTGAGCGGGACGGGCACGAGCACGACTGCCTACCAGGTTGCGCTGACCTGGGAGGCGCCGACGAGCTCCAGCGTGCCGGTTACCGGGTATTACGTCTACCGGGCACTCAGCGGGAGCAGTTCGTATACGCAGCTGAATTCATCTGCGGATGACTCGACGACCTATACCGACTCGACTGTGCAGAGCGGCTCGACCTACAACTACGAGGTCACCAGCGTGGGTTCCGCGGGAGTGCAGAGCGCACCGTCGCCTGTCTACACTGCGACGATTCCCTGAGGCGGGGCTTCCGCGCAGGGCGGACCATGCGTTGACGATGCGCATGGTTCTCCCTGGGTGCGTGGGGGATTGCACCGAAAATGCGGCACAAGAAACCTGGGTGATCTGTCGCCTTGGGCTTCATTCCGGTCGTAACGACCCTCTGAGTAGGGTCGTTACTTTTGTTGGGGGATAGGGATCCGCCGTGGTGATCCAGCGTTGCCAGAGGGCATGGACCTTAGGTAATGATGTTCTGAAAGTATGAGCTGGCCGCTTCTGATCATCATGCCAAGCGCCAACATATATTAATTGCTTCATTTCGATAGGAACTTGAGTTAGAACAGTGCGGTGTTCCAAAAGGGGAAATCTAATTCAGATTTCCCCTTTTTTTATCTCAAAGGTAATCAATACTTGGAACTTTTGTGATCGTTCTCACAGTTCGAAATTGCTCAACGGTTCAGGATCGGGTCAAGCAAATACTTCGTTCAACCACCTGCTAGCTGATTCGGCACAGCGTGCTCGCGAAAGCAGTCGTGAGCGCACTCGGGTGGCGTGTGCGAAGACGCTTCTCGAGGTGCCGCTGATGCAAGTACGTCTTTTCCCTCCTCCTTTCGGCCGCAATTCCGCGGTTGACGATGCGCTGACTTCCGGGTCGTCCAGGCGTGCGCCAAGCGCGTTCTGGCAGCTCAAGCTGGCGCGGGCCGGTTTGCTGAGTCTGATTTTCGGTTGCTTAGCCGTGGCATTACCCCAGGCTTCGTTTGGTGCAGCCGCCCAACTAACAGGATTGTCGTGCAGCACCGGCTCATTCACCGGGGCAGGCACGGATAACTGCACGATCACGTTGAATCAGGACGTGGTGAACAGCCGGAAGATCGCCCTTACCAGCAACAGCAGTGCGGTGAAGGTGCCGGCTTCGGCAACGGTGCCGGTTGGAGCTGCGAGCGTTGGGTTCACGGCAACGGTGTCGGCGATCAGCGGGGCGCAGACGGTGAGGCTGACGGCGAGCTCAAGCGGTGTTTCTGAGACTTACCAGCTGCAGCTGGGCGGCGCGACGCCGGCGCTGAGTCTAAGTGCTCCAGGCGTAGCGTTCGGGACCGAGCCTGTGAACAAAATCTTCACGAAACCAGTGACGCTGACTTCTTCAGGAACCGGTCCACTGACGATCTACGCTATAACGGTGGCGGGAACGGGATTTTCGTGGGAAGGGGTTGGAACGCCGCTGACCCTGGCTCCGGGTCAGACGGCAACACTCACCATTATTTTTGATCCCACGGCCGCGGGCGTCGCCAGTGGGGTTGCAACGGTCATTTACAACGGGGCGAACTATTCAACAATCGCATTGAGTGGAACAGGACAGGCGGCGCAGACCGCCGCGCCAGCTCTGAGCGCGGTTTCCTGTAGCAGCGCATCGCTGACCGGTGCGGGGACCGATGCGTGCACGGCGACGCTGACGTCAGCAGCCACCAGCGCAACGGTGGTGAGTCTGGCGAGCAACAGCAGCGCGGTGACGGTGCCGGCTTCGGTGACCATTGCCGCGGGAGCTTCGAGCGCGGCCTTTACGGCGACGGCTTCGGCGGTCAGCACAGCGCAAACGGCGACGCTGACTGCGAGTGCGGGCGGGGTTTCGACGACCTGGCCACTGCAGCTGAATGCCGTGACACCAGGGCTGAGCCTGAGCACGACGAGTGTGGCGTTCGGGTCTGAGTTGCTGAACACGGCGACCAGCAAGTCGGTGACGCTGACCTCTTCGGGGACAGCGGCGCTGACGATCAGCGGCGTGTCGGTTACGGGGACGGGATTCTCGGGATCGGGCATCACTGCTCCGGTGACGTTGAATCCAGGCCAGACGGCGACGCTGACAATCGGCTTCGATCCAACGGCGGCGGGAGCGGTGAGCGGATCGGTGACGATCGGCAGCAACGCGTCGAGCACGGGGACGATTGCGCTGAGCGGGACCGGGCGGGCGCCGGCGACGCTGAGCGCAGTTTCCTGTGGCAGCGCGACGCTGACGGGAGCGGTGACGGATGCCTGCACGGTAACGCTGACGTCGGCGGCCACCAGCGCAACGGTGGTGAGTCTGGCGAGCAGCGACAGCGCGGTCACGGCGCCGGCTTCCGTGACCATTGCGTCGGGAGCTGCGAGCGCGGCCTTTACGGCGACGGCAACCGCAGTCAGCACAGCGCAGACAGCGACGCTGACGGCGAGCGCGGGCGGCGTTTCGGCGACCTGGCCACTGCAGCTGAATGCTGTGACGCCAGGGTTGAGCTTGAGCGCGACGAGTGTGGCGTTTGGGACCGAGCTGCTGAACACCGCGACCAGCAAGTCCGTGACGATGACGTCTTCGGGGACGGCGGAACTCATCCTGAGCGGAGCCACAGTTACCGGGACGGGATTCTCGGTGTCGGGGATCAAGGCCCCGATCACTCTGAATCCAGGCCAGACGGCGACGCTGACGATCGGCTTCGATCCAACAACGGCGGGAGCGGTGAGCGGATCGGTGACGATCAGCAGCAACGCTTCGAGCACGGCAACGATTGCGCTGAGCGGGACCGGACAGGCGGCGGCAACGCTGGCCTCGGCTTCGTGCAGCAGCGCATCGCTGACCGGAGCGGGGACGGATGCCTGCACGGTAAAGTTGACCGCGGCAGCCACGAGTGCAACGGCGGTGAGTCTGGCGAGCAGCAGCAGCGCGGTCACGGTGCCGGCTTCGGTAACGGTGGCGGCGGGAGCTTCGAGCGCCGCGTTTACG
>PMSS01000057.1 GCA_003167515.1 Acidobacterium sp.
GGGGGTGAGACTGGAGTTCACCGTGTCGTTGTAAACCTTTATGCCCGCGGATTCAATGCGCTTGCGGTCGGCTTCCTTGGTAGCGATGGAAATCCGGTAAACGTACTCTTGCTCAACCTGCTGCTGGGCTAGTTTTGTTTCGATGGCCTCGGAGATCTTCCCGGGCAGCGTGATGCTTTCAATCGGCACATCGTCTAGAGCGACGAACATCGCCTTTAGGTGAGTCTTCGAAAGCACGCTGATGCGTTCCTGGATGGCCTTCTGGGTGGCGTAGATTTCCTCGGGCTTGTACTGTCCGAAGATGGTCCGCATGACGGACCGAATCTCGGGACGGACCACAACGTTCACAAAATCAGGCCCCACGCGTTGGTGCAGTAACGGGAGGGTATCTTTCTCCAGGTAATAGCGCACCGAATACTTGACCCCTACCGTGAGGCCGTCCACGGTCAGGACATTGATCGAGTCCGTGAACTGTTGCTTGCGGACGTTATACACATACATCTTGTTCCACGGCAGAATCACGTGCAGGCCCTCGCGATAGACGGTATCGATCTGCGTGCCGCCCCCCAGGCGCCTCCACAGCACTCCAAGTTCGCCGGGGTAGATTGAAATGATGATGCTGTTGAAGAAAAACACTACAAAGAAAAGCAACAGGAACGAGACGAGGATCACGTAGGGCGCCTGGCGTTTGGAGAAAGCCCTTGCTCTCCCCCGTTGAATGGCTCCCCATTCGCGAATCGACGTCATTCCTTACGCTCCTCATTGCGCGTGATGGCACCTCCCAGCCTGCCGCCCTCCGGTTATGCCTGCGTTCTCCCTGGGTCGGCGCGCGCCCAGGGATAACACGGTTCAAATGCGACCTTCCATCGGAAGCCGAGGCCGAACCCTGTGTACCCTGCTGTTGGCACACCTGGGGCTCGGCCCGTGGATACGCGTTGCCACTCACCCTCAGACTTTTCGCAAAGTCGCAAAGTACAGAAATAACAGGCTGATGAGAGGGGTAACGATGATCGAGCAGAACGCGAATCCCCAGAAACCGATGCGTCGATGTCGACCAAGAAACCCCGCCACCAGGCACAGCGCCAGATACAGTGCTACGCAGGCCGGACTCATGGCCTAAGTGGCGACCTCAGGGCTCTTCTCCGCGCTCATGGTTCCGGCAACATTCCGACCCTCTTCGAACTTCGCCTTGAAGTATTCCTTCACGGCTTCGGGGTCGAAAGTGAGGAAAGTGCCACCGGATTCAAAATGCTGAATGAATACATTGCCCAGTGCCCACTCATAGGCTCCGCAGAACACCGCCATCGCGGACCCTCCCGCCAGGACGCCCAGGACCGGAATGGCCTTGAGCGCGCTGCCGATCATCCCGCAAGCTACTGCATGCGGAAGGATGAACCCGGTCAGAGAACCGATGATCGCCTTTCCCTGGTTTTCCACAAACCGCACGCCATAGATCTTCGAAAGGTCGGCAAGCATCTTCAATTGCACGCCGGAAACGGCGGCCCAATCGACAAACGGCACCGGAATGAGGCCGGCGCCCATGGACCACCACATATACTTCTTGACTGTCCTGAAGGCTTGAACCTGTGTTTCTGTCACAGTAATCGACTCCTTTCGGGGCCCACGTGCGGTAAGTCGTGCTTTGGAGTTAAACGCCCTGGGCACAGCAGCGCCATTTCATGCAAGGCTCTTCACCTTAAGTCAATGTTATGTCGCTGCGCGGTCAGGAGATATATCTGTGCCAATCGTTAACCAGGGGTCGCTGTTGTGGATTCCGCGAAAGCTTAGCCGCCGCAGAGCCTTGTGGACGTAGAGGGGACGTTATGAATCGAGTGGGGAGTTCCGGGAACCGGAACGCAGAAAGGATGGTTTCGCTTTAACGTCGGTCATCGTGTCACCTGCTTCCGACCAGCAAAGTAAACGGAGTCTAACATACACAAAGCACGACTGACGCGTGTAAGCTCCTGACTTTCTTGTTTTCTTTCGCACGGATAACTACACTTTAGGCACTGTACTTCGGGGTGTTACCGTTGAGGGGGAGACCTAAGTCACGGCTGGTCATTTGTCGCATACCCCACAAATGATTGAGTTTGCCAAGGACTATCCTTTCCCCCACGGCGTTGCACGTGTTGTTCGCCGCCCAGGAGGATCGCCGGGATATGCGTCCCACCGGTCCGGCATCGAATACATTCTTCGTCGCCACCCTTGACCTGATCTCTCACGGTCGCGCTGAGACCGCCGTGGGGCGCGTTTCTTGACCATTCGGAGACTTCGCTCGGGTGGTATGTGGCTGACAAACCTAAAGGCGGTGGAGAGATGCGAGTTCATCTATTATTTAGCGGATGAAACCATTCGACTGATTGGGGGCATGAGCTGGGAATCCTCAGCCGTCACAAACGCCTCGGAATACCTATCTGCTTAGGCGCAGAGCGGGGCGCATTCCTTCATTTTCGTAGAAAACGCCGACCCCTTGATCAGGGGCGAGATGCACCCTCCATCGGAGCCGCCAGCGAACTACTGCGAATTCGAATCGAGTCAAGGCAAGCCTAACGACTTTTTATCGCGTTGCGGGGGCCGCTAACGAACGGGCTGCCCGCCTCAAAGAAACGCCGCAGCCGGCCCACCTCCCGCGTGATGCCGATGCGCACAGTTGTGCTAATGTGCGCAGTCTCTCGAACCGCGGTCCCAAGCCAAAGCGGACCATTCGCGCAGAGGTCAACTCCGTCCATGCGCCGGTCGATTTCCAATGCAGCCGCAAGCCGTCCTGGACCTCTCGCTAAATCTGTGAGTTTGCCGGTTTTGCGGAGCCGTTCCATCAGGTCGATTCCTTCAAGAGGCTCAATGGCGCGCAACAGCACTCCCGCGCCAACTCCCGGTTCTTCAGCCGTCACGTTGAGCATGTACGACGTGCCATAGATGAAGTACACATAAGCAAACCCCCTGCCCAGGAACAGCGTTTGGTTTCTGGCCGTTCGGCCACGATAAGCATGACCACTCGCATCGCCCGGTGGGTAAGCTTCTGTCTCGACAATACGACCGC
>PMSS01000328.1 GCA_003167515.1 Acidobacterium sp.
ACATTCTGCAGGACGCGCGCTACGGCCTCCGCACGATGGCACGCAATCCGGGGTTCGCGGCGGTTGCAATTCTGACCCTTGCCGTGGGCATCGGCGCCAGCACAACCGCCTTTAGCTGGATCGACACCGTGCTCCTGCGCCCGCTCGGCGGCGTCAGCGATCCCGACCGTCTGGTCGCGCTCGAATCCGTGACCCCCGGTGGAGAATGGGTTCCCAATTCTTATCCCGACTATCGCGATTTTCGCGACCATCTGCGCATGCTGCAGGGAATCGCGGTAACGCGTCCCGCGCCATTCAGCGTGGGCAAGGATGATCGCGCGGAACGGGTGTGGGGCGAACTCGTCTCCGGAAATTTCTTTGCAGTACTCGGCGTGCAGCCAGAGCTGGGACGAATCTTCTCTCCCGACGAGTACGGCGATAAGCCGGGAGCCTTTCCCGTAGCGGTCATCAGCGATCGCTACTGGCGATCGCACTACGCCGCTGATCCCGGAATCGTGGGCAAAGCCATTCGCGTGAACCAGCATGAGCTCACTGTAGTCGGCGTAGCGCCGCCAGCCTTCCACGGCTCCATCGCGGCCGTGGCCTTCGATCTCTGGGTGCCCTACATGCAGCAGCCCGTGCTCAACGGCGTGGGCGAGTGGATGCTGCGCAATCGCCAGAATCGCAACATGCTCGGCATTGCGCGGCTCATGCCGGGTGTGACCATCGAGCAGGCGAGTCAGGAGCTCGCCGCGCTGGCCACGCGCATGGCCGTCGCCAACGCCGACGTCAGCCAGGGAATGAGCGCCACGCTGCTGCCGCTGTCGAAGTCCCCCCATGGCCCGCAGGGCTTGCTCGCGGGACCGCTCCGCATCCTGATGGGCGTCTGCATCTTGCTTCTGGGAATCGTCTGCGTGAACGTGGCCAACCTGCTGCTGGCCCGCGCCACCGTGCGTGAAAAGGAATTCAGCACGCGCCTGGCCCTGGGCGCGAACCGTCGCAGGCTCGTTCAGCAGGTTCTCACCGAGAGTCTCATGATCACCGCAGCCGGTACGATTCTCGGCGTCGCGGCAACGCCCTGGCTTAGCCGCCTCCTCCAGGCCCTCATGCCCCCAGGACAATTGTCCCTCACCCTCGACAGCGGACTGCACGCGCATGTGCTGATCTTCACAGCCGGCCTGTGCGTCCTGAGCACTCTGGCCGCCGGCATCGTGCCCGCCTTTGTCTCGGGTCACGCCGATCTGAATTCGAAGCTGAACGCGGGCGGCCGCAGCGGAGCCGCCGGACAGGGCCGTCACCGCCTCCGCTCCGCCTTGGTCGCTTCCGAAGTAGCGCTAGCCCTCGTTGCCCTGGTCTCGGCCGCGCTCCTGGCCCGCAGCTTCCAGCAAACCAGCCGCATCGATCCCGGTTTCGATCCCAATCATGTTCTGCTGAACCAGTTCTACCTCGCCACCAATGGATACACCCTCGAGCAGAGGAAGGATTTCTGCCGACGCCTCGCCACCGAAATGGAGTCTGTTCCCGGAGTTACGAACGTGGCTTACTCAGACGGCGTGCCCCTGGGCTTTGAGCCCAGCTGGTGGGAAGATCTGCGCATCGAAGGCTACACGCCCGCCGCCGGCGAGAATATGAAGATCTTCCGCAACGTGATCTCGCCCGGCTATCTCGACCTGATGCGGATTCCCCTCCTCGAAGGCCGCAACTTCACCGAGCAGGACGACGAGAAAGACAGTTCGCCCTCAGTCATGATCGTGAACCAGGCCTTTGTTCGCCGCTTCTTTCGAGGAAGCGATCCCGTCGGTCGCCGCGTGCACGGCTGGGGCGACTGGTTCCGCGTCGTCGGCGTCGCCCAGGACAGCAAGTACCACTACCTCGGCGAATCGGACATCCCCTATATCTACGTGCCCTTCCGCCAGATCTTCCGCGCAGACATGAACCTCGCATTCTATGTGCGAACGCACGGTGACCCCGTCGCGGTGCTCCCGGCGCTGCGAGCCGCGGTGCGCAGCATCGACCCGAACGTGACCGTCTTTGACCCCACTCCTCTGCGCGAGTTCATCGGGGCCTCGCTCTATCCGCAGAGAATGGCCGCGACATTGCTGGCCGCACTCGGCGCGCTCTCCGTGGTGCTGGCCGGCATTGGCCTGTACAGCGTGATGGCTTGGTCGGTGGCGCAGCGAACCCAGGAAATCGGCATCCGCATGGCGCTCGGTGCGCGTCCCGCCACCGTTCTGGTCATGGTGGTTCGCCAGGGGCTGACCCTCGCCGCAGGTGGCCTGGCCGTCGGCATCGTGCTGGCGTTGGCAGCGGCTCGCGGCATCGCCGCGGTCTCGTTCACCAACTCAGCCATGGGCAACGGAGTCAGGCTGGCAGGCGGTACTGCGGCCGATCCTATGATCTACGTCGGAGCGGTTATCTTTTTGTCCGCGATCGCCGCATTAGCAGCCTACGTTCCCGCTCGCCGCGCGGCTTCCGTAGATCCGATGGACGCCTTGCGCTCGGAATAGCTTTCGGATCGACGAAAACGTTGATCCAGTCGCCCGATGAACAACTGGCTGCGCCGCCACGACGAGCACAAGGACTAACGGTGAGGGCGTGCGGGCGGCGGGCCAGATGTCGACGGTTTCGATTCGAATGTGAAGAATCGCCAATATTCGCCTCCTCGCTCGATCCGCACCGATTCGACCGTGGCTCCCGTGAATTGCGTGATCGCGTGCTGCCAGAAGTGCTGACCCGGGAGGTTCGCTTCCATCACCCGCACCTGCCAGCGTCCGGAAAATTTTCTCCACACCGCATGCGCCATCGCAGTGCCCACACCCTGCCGGCGATACCGGCGAACCACAAAGAACTCCGCCAGATCCCAGAGCACTTCAGCGCGCGAGACCGTCTCATCCTGCCGGATCAGGATCAGCCCCGCCAATTTCCCGTCCGCTTTGATCAGAAAAGGGTGATGATTGGGGTCGCGCCAATACCGCGACAAATCCTGATACTCAAATCGACCGTTCGGCCGCAGATCGATCGCCAGGAATTCGGTGAAATCGTGTGCGTACAGCTCCAGCAGATTCGCAAGGATCGGCTCCTCTTCTCGCTTCGCCGGGATCAACTGAATGCGTTCAGGCGCGATTGGACCATCGTCTGTTATAGCCACGAGCGTTCCTTCATCGCCATCTGACGCCTCAGAAATTCAGCCCGTCGCAGGGTCCGCTGCCTCAAAATCCCATGATGTTGTAGCCGCTGTCCACGTAGATCACCTCGCCCGTCACTCCGCTCGCGAGGTCAGAAGCCAGATACACCGCCGTCTTGCCCACTTCTTCCTGTTCCGTGTTGCGATGCAGCGGCGCGCGGTCGGAGTGGTACTTCAGCATGTCGCCCAGGTTTCCGATCCCGCGCGCGGCCAATGTTTTGATCGGCCCCGCCGAGATAGCGTTCACACGGATGTTCTGCTTCCCAAGATCCCAGGCCAGATAACGCACCGTCGCTTCCAGCGAGGCTTTCGCCACGCCCATCACTTTGTAGTGCGGCACCACTTTCTCCGCCCCGTAATAGGTCAGCGTGATGATCGACCCGCCCTCCGTCATCAGCGGAGCAGCCCCACGGCTCAGCGCGATCAGCGAATACACGCTCACGTCGTGCGCAATCCGAAACCCCTCGCGCGTGGTCTGCAGAAAATCGTTCTTCAGGTCCTCGGCCGGTGCAAATGCGATGCAGTGCACCAGCACATCCAGCTTCCCGTACCGCTCCTTCATCTGCGCAAAGACCTGCTCGATCTCCGTATCGTTCGACACATCGCACTGAAACGGCTCCGCTCTAGGCAAATCCTGAATTAGCCCGAGCGCCTCGGCCTTCATTCGCTCGTTCTGATAGCTGATCGCCAGCTTTGCGCCCGCCTCGTGCAGCTTCTGCGCAATCCCCCAGGCGATGCTGCGCTTGTTCGCCAATCCAAAAACAGCCGCCACCCGGCCTTCCAAATTGAGCATGAGTTCGTTTCACTCCGCGAAAATTATCCACTGGCTGGCAGGTCGACGTCAGCTACGCAATTGTAATCTCGATGACCCGCGTACGACCCCGACCACGCGCATTCCGATCACACGCATTCCGATCGCGCGTGCGGCGCATTCTGCTCCCGCAGCCTCGGATCATCGGCAGGCCGGTAGTATCGCTGTTCCGGATGAGCACAGGCCATGCACAGCGTCTCGCCATCGCGCTCGACGTAGCGCTCGTAATTAATCCCCTCGCCGCAAACGGCGCACGCAATGCGCTCGCTCTTGTAGCCCGGCATCTCCTTTGGACCAACGGCGACTTCGACCCACTGTTCACCGAACAGTTCCGCATCGTCCATCTCGCGATACGCTTTCATCTGCTGTTGATTCTTGTCCGCGACCCCCGGATATAG
>PMSS01000494.1 GCA_003167515.1 Acidobacterium sp.
GGGCCGCTCCGACTGCCGGGTCTTCTCCCGCGGGATTTGTTGGGAAGAGAAGATCGCGAAGGGCCTCATTGGTCGCGACTACGCTTCGCAAGTCTCCGAGGTCGGTATGAGCCTCTTCAACCGTAGTCCAGAACATCTATACCCCTAGCACTCGTGCAATCATCTCATCGAAAAGCGAGATCCTTTGCTGAACATCTGCCTTGGTGTTACCTCTGCCAGTGAACGTCCCGTCTTCGTGATTGGCAAAAAGCTCTTTCGTGGCTGCGACGAGTTCAGTGCCTTTGGCCCGAATTTTCTCCATCTGATCGACGTGTCTGCTGAAACCCACCATGACAGCATCTGCGAAGGCGACTTGCGGCCGGGGTGACCACGACCCAGTCTCATTTTCCCACGGGTGGAATAGTTGTTCGCCAAATACATCCGCAGCAAGGTCAATGGTCATTTCAAACAAGCTCAAAAGGATCTGGACATCTTCGTCTGTGAACTGCCTCGCGCGGACCGAATACAGATCGAGAAATCCCGCCATCCCCCTGCGGTAGTGCTCAGCATGGCGAAGGGCAAAGAAACGGAGAATGACTTCCAGATCTCGCATCTGAGACCAGAACTTGTTATTAAGTAAGACCTGCGGGGGCTTGATTTCCTCCTCGATCGTGAAGAGTGGAACTCCCCAAGCGGCGCGGAACCGGGGATTCTTGGCTGCTTCCAGAAGCATCTCGGTAAACTTGCCATGATAGATGGAATTACGGATCTCCTGATTCTCGAGCGTGATGCCTCCAGTGTTAAGCCGCTCAAACACCTGCTGCCTTAAGAGGATCTCGTCCTCCGTTGAAGTAGCGGATTCCTTCAGCAGTACGAAATAGGATATAGAACGCCGATCCACACCCTTCCTGATCGAAGAGGGCAAGGTGTCGTAGATGCGTCCGTTGAGCTCGGGCCATTGCTCCAGACCCTTAAGCTTCAGCTTGTTGGAGTAGAAATCTTTTATAGCCGAGATCCGTTGCTGCCCATCCATGACTTCGTACTTGGCCAGATCGGACTCATACACGAATAGAGGTGGGATGGGAATATTCATAATGAAGGATTCGATCAGCCGTGACTGCCTTTCCTCATCCCACCGCGGACGACGCTGATAGAAAGGCTTGACGTCCATCCATCCGGGTCGTTCAAGTGCTGCAACAAAATTCGGCAACTGTTCGCGGTTAACCTCGGTAATAATTCGCAGTTCACGTTTGAGGTATTTCGCGTTGATCTGGTCGTCGTTGAGCTTCTCCGCGATTTCGTCACGGATGTTCGACCACATCGTCAACTCTGTTGGGCTCATTCTATTCATAGGTTTCACGCGCAATTGTATCAACTCCCTCTCACCGCCCTACCGGGCTTAATACCGGAAAGTCGGCCAGCGTCCGCCGATTTCTAATCACTCAAGCGGCGCGAACGGGGACCGTACGCCCCTCAGCAAACGCGCCGGTTGGGCGGACCTTGCAAGAGCATTTTGGCGGTAGAGCGGTAGAATAGTAGCAAGCCGCAAGTCGCTCTCAATCCCTCGGAGGTCGACTCATGTTGATTCTTGTTCCGTGGAAGCCCGTTGCTATTGTTTTTGGGTTGCTCGCAGTACTGATGCTTTTCAGCTATTACGGATCGGCGCTGATTGAAGGAAAGAACCCTTTTGCCCCTTACGGGGGCGTTGCAAACCACGTCGCTCCAGGACAGCCCGCTGCGCACTCTGCGCCGGACCACAAGCAAGTTCACAAACCCAACCCGGCGAGATCCGATTAGGACTGCAGCCGTTGCAGAGTTCGGAGTGTCCAGCTTTTGCGAACGTACTCCTACTATTCCGTCCAATCGCGAGTTGGTAGTTGCCGCGCCTGTGTAGGCGCGTATCGTGCTCCCCAATCAGCGAGAGTGCCTATCAAGTGCAACACGGCGGCGCCCAATGAATTTTCCAGCGAATACTCTACATGCCGGCGGCGGCCACTGAGATCGGACCGAACAACGATACCGTCCTCCACCATCTCGCGGAGGTGTTGCGTGAGCATCTTTTTTGAGGCGCCAGGGAACAGCTTGCGCAGCTGACTCAGCCGCATTGGTCCGTGCTGCAGCTGCGACAGAATTCTCAACTTCCACTTGCCCTGAAGGAGGCTGATCGTGAGTTCGGCGGCCCACTCATTATCGGCCGGACGACATAGACCGATCTCGGACGGCTCGATACGCTCCTGTCTGTACTTGGCTTCATTTGCCTCTGGTTTGTGCAAGTTACTCGATGAATGCAAAGTCCGATTCGTCGCCGTTTCGCCGCCACTCTGCTCTGGCAGAATCTCGATCACGCTTCACCGCTATTCAACGTCGAAGAAGCATCTTGATTGCTGCGGGACACTCTGGCGAATTTGTCCCCTCATCTACTAAAGGCACCCTCAGAGGGATTTTGGGGCACGCTGGAGGAATATTTTGCGCGTCATCGCATCCAACTGACCGTGGCCTATACTTTCGGTCATGTAGTGGTTTTCCCCCCGATGCTGAAGTTTGCATATGAAACCACACGGTCGTATCTGGCAAGAGCTGACGTGGAGTTGGGCCTTTTCGACCGGGAACCCGGCTTCGGATCAGAAATTGGACGCCGCTGCGAATGCAGCCTGGCCGTATGCGAAGCTCTGCGCCTGGACATATCTCAACGATCACGCCGCTGCCCACGACATCATGGATCACGCCGTTGAGAATGCCTCCGGCTATATCTCTCGTCATTCTGACTGTTCGGAAGAAAAGTTGGTTCTGCGCTTCAAGAGCGTCATTCGCCGGCGTGCTCGGCAGCAGTCTGCAAAGTGGAACCGCGAGATTCAATATGGCTCCTTGATTGACATGGAGAGGTTGTATATTGGTCAACCAGAGGCAGAGCAAAGAGTCTATGCAATCGAGCTCTTTGAAAGCCTTTCCCCGTTTGCCCAATCGATCGTGAGATGGCGCGCGCTCGGATCTTCGTGGCGGAAGATCGCCGACCACCTCGAAATGGATCATACCGCCGTTCGGCGGGCTTATTTCCGGGAGGTGGAGTCGTTGTTCCATGATCTCTCCCAACCTGGAGAAATGTCCAAATGTCGTTGAGATCGCGCTGGTTCTCACGTACTGAAGACCACCTCGATGCGTGGGTAACGCGACAACATCAGGAACGCGTATTCGAAGGGAAAACGACGCCTGTTGGTCCCTGTCCTGATGAATCTTTCCTCAATGGACTTCTGCGGAATTCAAAGGACATCGACCTATCAGACCCGAGAGTGGATCATGCTGCGAACTGCCCCATCTGCATGAGACGGCTGCTTGCCCTCCGTCCTCAATATCAGGCGCGCCGGCGCAGACGGTAGTGTCCAGAGTTTTTCGCACTTTTGTTTTTCGTTCTTACTGAGGAAGGTTGTTGGTTTGTA
>PMSS01000185.1 GCA_003167515.1 Acidobacterium sp.
ACAGCGAAGGCTACGACGACACTTTCAAGCAGGTCTTTCGCCGCTTCTATTCCTCAATTCGCGAGCCGAGCGCGCCCCAGGATTATCCCCACTTCACCGATGGTCTCCGCCAGCTCCTCATCCTTCGCGCAGAGCTCGAAAGCAACCACACCCGAGCCTGGGTCAACCCGCCGCTTCCGTGAAAGGAAACGAACCCTTGCTGATCCTCGCCGCCGTTGTAGCGATTTTCGTCTACGGCATGATTGCCGCGATGCTGGGCACCATCCTGCCCGACCTCTCCAGCCGCTTTCAGCTCACGCCGAAGCAAAATGGCACCATCGCCTTCGCCCAGGCTGTCGGGCTCATGGTGGCCTCGCTCGCCGTCGGCCCCTTACTCGATGACTTCGGCAAAAAAGTCGGCCTCATCCTCGGACTTTCCCTGATCGCGGTCGTTCTCTTCGCGCTTCCGCGTTCGGCCGGATTCCGCAGCATTGTTTTCCTGCTCTTCCTGCTGGGCATGGGCGGCGGCATCGTCGTCACCGGCGCCAACGCCCTCACCAGCGACGTCGGCGAAGCGCATCGCGGCATCGCGCTCAACCTCGTCAACATCTTCTTTGGGCTCGGCGGCCTCGCCACACCCTTCATCTCCGCCAATCTTTTCAAGCGCAACTGGGTCCGTCTGTGCTACACCGTCGCAGGCCTCACCGTCGTCACGCTGGCCATTCAGGCCGCCGCCCATATGCCTCCGCCCACCGGCGCAGGCCGTTTCATCTTCGCTGACGCCGGCCCCGTGCTGGGCCGACCCATCCTCTTCATTCTCGGATTCCTTCTCTTCCTTTACGTCGGCTGCGAAGTCGGCATCTGGAACTGGCTCGTGCGCCACCTCATCGCACAAGGCATTCCCGAATCCCGGGCGCTGAACGTCCTTTCTCTCGGCTTTGCGCTGGGATTGCTCATCGGACGCGTCGGCGCCTCGCTCGTCCTGATCAGCGCACCACCGGTTTACATCACGCTGGCGGCTTCTGTAGCCATGGCTGTTACAACATTCCTGCTGCTGCGCACCAGTAACCCAACCGTCGCCGCAGTGCTCGTTTTTCTCGCAGGACTCTCCATGGCGCCCGTCTTCCCAACAACCCTCGCCATCGTCGGCGACGCCTTTCCACGCATGACCGGAACGGCCATCGGCATCGTCATCACCTGCGGATGGGCCGGCCTCGCCGTCAGTTCCCACATCATCGGCGCCATCGCCGGCAGCGACCCAAAGCGCATCCGCAAAGCGCTCCTGGTCATCCCCGCCTCATCGGTCCTCATGATCCTGCTGAACGTGGGCATCCTGGCCATGGCACGCTAGCCCCGGCCCGACCCCTCAGACAGACCGTAGCCACTCCGCGTCCGTCTTCAGCGCTTCCATCGCCGGCATATCCGGGAACGCCTCCTGCTCGACAAAGATGTGCCGAATCGGGGCCTTCTTCGCCGCCGCAAAGATGCTCGCGTAGTCGATGCTCCCGCGCCCCATCTCTGTCGACACCGGCTCCTCGCCCGGCTTCCAGCCCTCCAGCTTGAATTCCTTGATGTGCAGCATCGAATAGCGCTCGGGATATTTCGTCAGATAATCCTCCGGTTTGTGGCCGCCGATCACCACCCACCCGCAATCCATCTCCATCGTCACCAACTTCGGATCGGTCTCGCGCAACAACTCGTCATACGGCACCACACCGTCGTGAGGATGAAACTCGATAAAGTGGTTGTGATACCCAAACTTCATCCCCGCCGCATGAACCCGCGCCCCGAACTTGTTCAGTTGCTCCGCATTCCAATTCCAGTCGTCCAGCGTCAGCGCTTCCATGCTCTGGATCCAGCTCAGCCCCTTCGCCTTCGCAGGATCAGGCAGCATCGGCGATGAGCAAATGATGTACTCAAGCCCCAGGTCGCGCGCATAACGAATCACGTCATCGAGCTGCGGCAGCAACTGCGGCATAGGATAGTGCGCGCTCACGCACCGCAGCCCCGCCGCTGTCATCGCCTGCTTGACATCGGCTGCCGAGTGCCCGAAGAATCCCGCCGCCTCGACGTCCTGATAACCCATCGCGCCCAGCTGCCGCAGTGTGCCTTCATAGTCCTTCGGCAGAAAATCGCGCACCGAATAGAGCTGCAGCCCCAGCGGCAAACCCAACGGACTGGCCCAAACTCTGCGCGCCTGCAGCATCGCCGCGCATGCTGCTGCTCCTTTTACAAAACTCCTTCTTGAAACCACCATCATTCCAACCCTTTCTAGTCCTGCCCTCTCGAAAACCCATCGGCCCACACAGCGCCGCTTCTGACGCAAGCGCTGAACTGCTTGAGAAATGCCCTGCGGTCCACCGGGAGCATTCGACCACACCAGTTCTCAGGCTGCAACATCTGCAAACGCTCGCTTCGATCTGCGCCGGCGATTAGCCAGGGCCCAGCCACACCGGCTCCTGCTCGAGACGGATCCCGAATCGCTCCTCGACGGTCGCCACGATGACATCGCGCAGGTCCAGAATCTCCGCGGCCGTGGCTCCTCCGCGATTGATCAGTGCCAGCGTGTGGCGGCTGGAGATTCCCGCTGCTCCCATCGCGAATCCCTTCTGAAATCCGGCGTGCTCCACTAGCCACGCCGCCGGGATCTTCACAAATCCCCTCGTCGCTGCGAAGCAGGGAACCGGAGACGATGATTGGGCCGCGAGATCGTCATACTGTGCCTGCGAAACCACGGGATTCTTGAAAAAGCTGCCGGCACTGCGGCAATCGGGCTCGCCCGCCCCCAGAAGCATCCCCTTCGCATGGCGAATCTCGCGGACTGCCGCCGCCGCTTCTGCCAGAGACGGCGTATCCTCGCGCCCGTGGAAGCGCCGCTTCAGATCCGGATACGAGAGCACCGGGAAAGCATGGGTTTGCAGCGTGTAATCCACGCGCGTGACAATAAACTGGCCGCGCTGGGTCGAATTGAAGATGCTGCGCCGGTAGGCAAATCCGCATGCCACGGCTGGCAGCTCGGCAAAGGTCATGGTATGCAGATCGAGCACGCGGACCGACACAATTGTCCCGGAAACCTCCTGCCCGTAGGCTCCGACGTTCTGCACCGGCGTGCCGCCCACTGTGCCGGGAATGCCGGCCAGGCACTCAATGCCCCCATAGCCGCGGTCGACAGCCAGCGAGACAAAGCGGTCCCAGTCCTCGCCCGCCGCCACTCGAAACAGGTCCTCCTGCTGATCGATGCCAGTCAGCGCGACGCGAAGCACGAGGCCGGGAAAGCCCACATCCGACACAAGAAGGTTGCTGCCTCCGCCCAGCACAAACAGCGGAATGCCGCGCTCGCGCGCAAAAAGCACCGCCTCAACGATTGAGTCCTCGTCCGTGCTCTCGACGAACCAGCGCGCCGGTCCTCCGATGCCGAAGGTCGTGTAAGCGGCGAGCGGAACCTGTTCGCGCAGGAGCATGCACTTGAGATATATCAGCGAGTGGCGTTCGGCGGATACGCCCCGTACAATGAAGATGTAGTCGTCACGCCCTGACCCGGAGGAAAACAACCGAATGTATCCCGAAGTTATGCTCATCCCCATGCGCGAGGAACTGACCCGCGCTGGCCTTGCCGAGGCTCGCACTGCTGAAGCGGTCGACGCTGCGCTTGCCCAGCCCGGCACGACCATGGTCGTGGTGAACTCGATCTGCGGCTGTGCCGCCGGCAAAATGCGTCCTGGTGTTCGCCTCGCGTTGCGCAATTCCGTTACGCCAGATCATTCCGTCACCGTCTTCGCCGGGCAGGATCGCGAAGCCACGGAGCGTGCCCGCTCTTACTTTGAAGGCAATCCTCCCACCTCGCCGGCCATCGCGATTCTCCGCGACGGCAAGCTGGTCTACCTGATGCAGCGCTTCATCATCGAGAACAGCACACCCCAGGCGATCGCCGATGAGCTGTCGCGCGCCTTCAACGAACTCTGTGCGAAGCAGGCGGTCTAGAGCATTTTCCGTTTTACT
>PMSS01000259.1 GCA_003167515.1 Acidobacterium sp.
AAAGTAACAACCCCACATTCCACTCCACTTACAAGCCAACTTACCCAAAGAAAGTTGGCAGTTTTTTCCTCTGAACCTGCTATTCTTAACTTAATAGAGTAAAAAAAGAAAACAAGCTCCACCCGGAGCAAACCGCGCAACGCGCTTGCGTGAGTTACAAAGATCGACGCCGCCGTTCCCCAAAGAACGGCGGTTCTCATTTGTACTCACTATGTCTCCTAATTGCGTGGTTTGCTCCCCCGGTGGGGCTTTTCCTTTTCGAGAGCGTTGAGGGGCTTGCCGGGGCGGCAAGCCCCTCCCTTTTTCACCACACTCGCGCCCCACCGAATTTTCTGAGCTCTGCGCGCTGCGCTCTGAGCTCTCCTGAGGAGAGATACCCAATGCCGGAAACAGAATCAACGCCCGCCGCCGAACCCAAACCCGCAAACCCCATGAAGAAATCCCGCCAGTGCCGCTTCATCAAAACCAGCGGCGAGCAGTGCCGCTCCGAAGCCATGACCGGCAACCACTACTGTTTCTCCCACAAGTACAACCGCAAGCCCACCTTCACCGGCGTCCGCGGCTACGACCGCGTCGCCTTCCTTGAGGACGCGGCCTCCATCCAGCTCGCCCTCTCCCAAACCATGCAGGGCCTCCTCGATCGCATCGTCGACCACCACACCGCCCGCGCCGTCTTCTACGGCTGCAGCGTCGCCGCCAGCCTCGTTCGCCTCGACTTCGCCCGCGAGCGCTGGCTCACCGAAAACAAACAACCCATCCCTGGCCAGGTCACCGAAACCACGAAGGCCGAAGACTCCGAACCCCTCGCCCCCGAAAAGGAGTACCGCGGCCCCACCGGCGTCTTCGAGCCCCAGTGGTCCTGGTCCAAATACCTCTATGAGAGGGACTGCGAAGAACTCGGCCAGATCAAACCCACCTGCGCCGCCGACTTCCCCGCCTCCGGCTGGCTCACCGAAGACGAAATCAAAGAGGATCCCCAGGACTAGATCGAGCGCACCAAGGGTCGCAAGCTCGCTCTCTACGAGAAATGCAAAGCCGTCGAAAGAGAGAGGAACCCCGAACGCTTTTATATCCCCTCGCCTGAATCAAAGCCCGACCCGAGCACCAGGCCGAACCTCGAGCCGAACTCCGAGCCTAACCCCGAGCTAAGCCCCGAGCCTGACTCCGAGCCCAGCACCGAGAAGTCAGCCGAAAGAAATCCCGAGCCAAACGACAAGAACAATCCAGACGCCGCGCGGTCCACCAACTGTCATCCCGCCCACCAACCCTGCGCCTGCGGAGGCCTCTACGGCGGCAATCCCTGCGACGAATGCCTCGACCGCCAGCAAAGAAATGCCCCTCCAGCCCAGGATCGCAGCGCATACTCCGCCTCCCTCGACCTCAAAGCATCCGCAGACACGCGCTGTTCTGAGACCTGCACCCTGAACGCGGAACGCCGTTCGGATCACTGTCCGCTGATCACCGATCACTGTCCCGCAGCAGCCTCTTCCCTGTTCCCTGTTGCCTGTTCCCTGCCTTTAGGGGTACCCAAAGAAAAGAGTTACCCTCCAACCAACACAAAACAAAGCTCCTGCAGGACCTACCCCTCCTCCTCAAATTTCCCAGCTCCGCGCACAAACTACGATCTCCCGCTATTGCGATTTCTCGAATGCACCGTAAGTCACAGGCGCGAATTCGACTCTACAATATTCGCGGCTCTTATCCGTCCTCAGAAGTGACGGGATAAGTCGGCGAGCCATGATCGCGATGACCCAGCAGGACCGGCAAATTTCGGAGGCCCTCGAAGAGCAGCGCTCCCGGCTGCGCAATTTCATCCGCGGGCGCGTGCCCAACGAAGCCGACGTCGAAGAACTCCTGCAGGAGGTCTTCTGCCGCCTCGTCGAAGCCAATCGCCTGCTCATGCCGATCGATACCGTAACCGGCTGGCTGTTCACCGTTGCTCGCAATCTCATCACCGACCTCTTCCGCAGGAAAAGGCCGGCCAACTTCACCGACTCCGCGACCGAAGACGAAGATGGCGAGTTACTCGAGATGGAAGATGTCTTGCCCTCGCCCGATGCCGGACCGGAAGCCATCTACGTCCGCCGCGCCCTTCTCGCCGAGCTCGAAGCCGCCCTCGCCGAGCTGCCCCGTGACCAGCGCGATGTCTTCGTCGCTCACGAACTCGAAGGGCGCAGTTTCAAAGAGCTATCGGAGGAGAGCGGCGTAAATGTCAACACACTGCTCTCGCGCAAGCGCTACGCGGTGCTCCATCTCCGCGACCGATTGCAAAACGTTCACGACGAGTTGATGAGGAAATGAGGAACCATATGCATAACGAATGGGTCAGGAGAAACAAGTGGATCTTCGTCGCCGCGCCGCTGGCGCTCGTCGCTTTTATGGCGATCTGCGGCGAAGTGGTGATGCATCTTTGGAACTGGCTGCTGCCGATGTTGTTCGGATGGCATCAAATTACTTTCTGGCAGGCGCTCGGACTGCTGGTTCTCTGCCGCCTCCTTTTCGGTAACCTCAGCCACGGCTCGGATCGCTCCAGATCCCGGCGGCGCCGCGACGAGCAGTGGGAAAAGATGACCCCCGAAGAACGTGAGAAATTTCGCCAGAACTGGAGCGCCCGCTGTCGCGGCGTCGGAGCGCCCGGCACCGAACCCAGGGAGTCGGCCTGATGGCGGGGAAAGCTCCCCGTCACGCGTTCGCGCTGTGGCCGGAGCAGTGCAGAACACCAAGAAATTTGCTCCACGGCCCAACCGCGTCGCGGTATTGGTGAGCCATGATGCGGGATATCTGATGGAGATGCGTCATATCATGCGCCGCCCATGTAGCCAGTAACTCCGAAAGAGTTACTGCGCCAAGAGAAGGATGGCGTCCGCGGCGGGCTAAGTCAGCGGGTTGCAGGTTCAGATCTCGCAGCTCAGCCAGATTCTGAGATCGCAGTTGCGCAAATTCGTCCAGTAACTGAGAAAGGTTTTTACCCTCAGACTCGCGAAACTGAGCAAGGCGGTCAAAGGGTTCGAACGGACGCGTCTCTCCTGATTCAAGAATCCTTCTGACGCGCGGAATCCAGTCCGCGCGCTCACCGTGATTGAGATGACCGACGACGTCGTAAACGGTCCAGCTCGCTTCTCCTCCGTCGTTTGGGCCTTCGTTGCTTTTGGTCCACGTGTCGGGCAGATCCCGGAGGAGCGCGTTGAGAGCCGCCGGCGTGCGCGTAAGGAGTGCGATAGTGGTGTCGAGGTTGTGGGGCATCGTTCTCAGTTCTGTTTGGTGGCTTCGAAGCCGGCCATGATCTGGGTCATGAGGTCGTTGACCGTGCCCGGCTGGTTGGGCAGCAGCGTCCCATCATACGCGCTCCTGGTTTCTGGCCGAGAAGACTCGGGCAGAGCGCGCCCGAAAGAGAGAACCCGCCGCTCTCTGCAGGAGTCGCGGCGGGAATGATTGCAAGTACGACAAGCTAACTAATGCGACAGAAATTCAGGACACAGCGATCGGTAGTAAGCGATCGGGAGACCCGCCACCTCCCTGCCAATACAACACTGGAGGAGAAATGGCGGTTACTCCGCTATTTCGAGTTACCGGTACGCAGGTCCGGGTTGAAGATCTTCTGTTCCTCAATGGCTGCCTGGGCCGCTGCCAGACGCGCGGTGAGGAGCCGGAAGGGCGAGCAGGAAACGTAGTTGAGTCCGGCGCGATGGCAGAACTTAACGGATTCGGGCTCGCCGCCGTGTTCGCCGCATATACCAACCTCGAGGTCGTGACGCGCGGAGCGGCCTTTGTTGGTGGCCATTTTGATGAGCGTGCCGACACCTTCCTGGTCGAGAACTGCGAAGGGGTCCTGTTTCAGAATGCCCTGCTGGAGGTACGCCGGCAGGAATTTGTTGCAGTCGTCGCGCGAGATGCCGAAAGTGGTCTGAGTAAGGTCGTTGGTTCCGAAGCTGAAGAACTCGGCGTCGGCGGCGATCTTGTCGGCGACCAGGCAGGCTCGCGGCAGTTCGATCATGGTGCCGACCTTGTAGTCGACGGAGAGGCCCTTCTTGATGAAGACGTCGTGAGCAACCGCGTGGATGATGGCGGCCTGCGCCTTGAACTCCTCGGGGCCGGTGATGAGCGGGATCATGATTTCGAGGTGCGGATCGATGCCGCTCTTCTTAACCGTGGCTGCGGCTTCGAAGATGGCGTGGGCCTGCATCTCGGTGATCTCGGGATAAGTGATGCCGAGGCGGCAACCGCGCAGCGCCAGCATCGGATTGAGCTCGTGCAGTTCTTCGACCCGCTCGAGGATCCTGTGCAGCTCTTTCAGTTTGGGGCTGCGAGGCTTAGTAGCTTCCAGCTTCGCGATCTGCACGAGCAGGTCTTCGCGTTTGGGCAGGAACTCGTGGAGCGGCGGATCGAGCAGGCGGATGACCACCGGCAGGGAGCCCATCACTTTCAGGAGTCCTGTGAAGTCAGCGCGCTGCATGGGCAGCAGATGATGCAGAGCTGCGCGGCGTTCTTCTTCGGTTTTGGCGAGGATCATGGCCTGCATGTGGGGCAGGCGATCCTCGGCGAAGAACATGTGCTCGGTGCGGCAGAGGCCGATACCCTCTGCGCCGAAGGCCTGAGCCTGCTTCGCGTCGCGCGGAATGTCCGCGTTAGCAAGCACGCGCAGTTTGCGGCGTTCGTCGACCCAGCTCATGAACTGGATGAGATCGGGGTTGTCCGGATTGACGGGCAGAGTGTTGAGCTGGCCGTTAATGATGCGGCCAGTGGTGCCGTCGAGCGAGAGCCAGTCGCCTTCGTGGAAGACTTTGCCCTTGACGCGCATTTCTTTTTTCTTGTCGTCGATGGTGACGTCGCCGGCGCCGGCCACGCAGCACTTGCCCATGCCGCGGGTGACGAGAGCAGCGTGGGAGGTCATGCCGCCACGGGAGGTCAGGATGCCGGAGGCGACGTTCATGCCGGCGATGTCCTCAGGTGAAGTTTCCGCGCGGACCAGGATGATGGATTTGTAGGTGCCCTTCTCGTGGAATTTGACAGCTTCGGCGGCGGTGAAGACGATCTGACCCACAGCCGCGCCCGGTGAAGCGGGCAGGCCCTTTGCCAGGACTTCAACTGCGCCTTTTTCGTCGAGACGCGGAACGAGGAAGTCGAAAATCTGGTTGGGCTCGACGCGGAGAACGGCTTCGTCAATGGAGATGAGGTTTTCGCGGACCATGTCGATGGCGATGCGGACGGCGGCGAGGCCGGTGCGCTTCGCGTTGCGGGTCTGCAGCATATACAGACGCCCATCCTGGATGGTGAACTCGAAGTCCTGCATGTCGCGGTAGTGTTTTTCGAGGCGCGAGGTGAGGTCGCGGAGCTCGCCGTAGACATGCGGCATCTGCTTCTGAAGTTCGCTGATGGGAACGGGGGTGCGAATGCCGGCTACGACATCCTCGCCCTGAGCATTCATGAGGAACTCGCCATAGAATTCCTTCTCGCCGTTGGCGGGATTGCGGGTGAAGCCGACGCCGGTGCCGCTGGACTCGTTGAGATTGCCGAAAACCATGGCCTGAACGTTGACAGCGGTGCCGAGCCAGTCGTCGATGTGGTTGAGACGGCGATAAGTCTTGGCGCGCTCATTGTTCCAGGACCTGAACACGGCATCGCGAGCCATGGTGAGCTGGCGATCGGGGTCCTGCGGGAACTCGGCTCCAGTGTGGTGGAGGACGAGCTTCTTGTAGGCGACGATGACTTCTTTGAGGGCCGCTGGCTTCAGTTCCGTGTCCAGTTTGGCGCCATACTTCTTTTTGGTCTCGTCGAAGATGTGCTCAAACTCATTCTTGGGGATGTCGAGAACGACGTCGCCGAACATTTGTATCAGCCGCCGATACGAATCATAAGCAAAGCGGGGGTTGTTGGATTTCTTAGCGAGAGCTTCGACAGCGTGGTCGTTGAGGCCGAGGTTGAGGATGGTGTCCATCATGCCGGGCATGGAGAACTTTGCGCCGGAGCGAACGCTGACAAGAAGAGGATTTTCGCCGGCGCCGAGGCGCTGACCCTGGAGCTTCTCGAGGCGAGCAAGAGCGGCGTCCATCTGCTCGGTGACCTGAGCGGATAAGGACCCGCGCATGTATTCGCGGCTGGCTTCGGTCTGGATGGTGAAACCGGGAGGCACGGGAAGGCCGGCATTCGTCATTTCGGCGAGGCCTGCGCCTTTGCCGCCGAGGACGTCGCGCATTTTCCCGTTACCTTCGGCGGAACCTGCACCGAAGAAGAAGACGTATGGGGAGGGAGTTTCGACTTTCGTTTCCCGGACTACATTCTGAGAGTTGACTGTGGTGGTACTCATGCTGATTTCTCCGTTCTGCCGCCGCTGGGGCGATGGTGTTGCGTATAAGTGCGTTGCGGTTCTGGCGGGGGTGCTGGGCAAGCTCTGCGGCACAGTCGCCTTCCGCAATCTCAAGACAGAAGATTGTTAATTCTGGAGAAGCGAGGTGTATGTGGTCGCGGTCACAGGAGAGCGGGAGTTATTTGTGACCTGCATCACAAGGCGCATCCGGAGAGGAGAAAAATCGCAACCAAAACGTTTTAGTAGCCGATAGAAGGTGTGGATGGATATACTTTTCCGGAATCGGGAAACAGAAGGAATGACGAACTGCAGGGCGGCGAGGGTTGTGGAGTCGATGCGGAGGCTCGCGGAAGTGAGTATGGGCTATAGGCAGTGGATGGATCCCCGGTTGCGGATTGGGGTTTGGTGTGTGACGCTGTGTTTGTTGGCAGGGGCGGCCTCGGGGCAGGAAACAGGTGGCGTTGTATGGGGCGGAGCCGTCCAGAACAGCTCTGGAACAGCGATCGCCGGAGCTACGGTTGAGCTGTCGAGGATGGGCAAGGTCCAGAAGGCGACCACCGGCGCGGGCGGAAGATTTTATTTTGCGATGGTTGCGCCGGCGCCAGGTGAGGTGGCGGTACGGCTCCCGGGAGGCGCGGCGACGAACGCTGTGCCGGTGAATCCGTCGGGCGGTTCCGTAATTCTGACGGTTACAAATAAGAATGCGCTGTCGGTGGAGCTGGCGCCGGGTATTTCGTTGAAGCCTCGTCCCGCGGCTTCGGGGCCCGCCGCGACGCAGGCGAGTGGCGGCGCCGGGAACGGAGCTGGGGCGACGGGCGGGGAGAAGCTGTCCAGCGAGTCCGTGAGTTCGCTGCCCCTGAACGGCCGCGACTTCAGCACCCTGCTGTTGCTCGCTGCCGGCACTATGACCGACACGAACGGAGCAACGAATTTCACCCAGCAGTTCGCCATCGACGGCCAGCGGGGCGTGGAAGCCGTGTTCGCGATGGATGACGCCGACACCAGCGATCCGGAGATGGGAGGGGCCACCTTCACCAACTTCAATGTCGACGCGATTCAGGAGATTCAGTCCAGCTCCGGCTGGATGCCCGCCGATATCGGCCGCGGAGCCGCGGGCTTCACGAACATCATCACGCGTTCCGGGAAAGAAGGCTTCCACGGTTCGGTCTTCGAGTTTCTCCGGAACTCGGCGCTCGATGCGCGCAACTACTTCGACTATCCGTCGATTGTCGAGCCGGGACGGATTCCACCCTTCAAGCGGAATGAGTTCGGCTTCACAAACGGCGGGCCTGTTCTGCTGCCACATATATATGATGGCCGCGGAAAGACGTTTTACTTCGGTCAATACCAGGGCTTCCGCCAGGTGCTGGGGACGACGCAGGTGCTGCCGATGCCGACGCCAGCGGAGCGGGCGGGGCAGGATGTGGTGACGTACGCCGATGGCAGCACGGATACGCTGACGGTCCCGGTAAACGCGCAGATTGCTGCAGTGCTGGCGCGGTACCCAGTGCCGAATAACCCGACGGGTGCGTATGGGGCGCGAACCTATGCCGCGCCGTCGAACGTGGTGACCAATGCAGATCAGTTTTCGATAAGAATCGATCAGAAGCTCGGTGAAAAAGGACAGCTCCTCGGGCGGTTCAACTACGACAATCTGACAGGCCCGACAACGAATCCGGATCAGACAACGATTGATCCCAGCTTTGGCGTGCGGTATGTGGATCGGCAGCGCAACGTAGAGTTCCGCTACACCCGCACGCAGTCGCCTCACTTTTCCTGGGAATCGGTCTTCAGCATCACGCGCGCCACCCCGGGTTTCCCCACGCCGAACCATACCGATCCGGCCGTGAAGTTTACCGACGGCCTGTATGAAGGGTTTGACGTTGCCGCGGGTTCCGTAATGCAGGAGTACGGAAACCTCTTCCAGGGTCAGCAAGACTTCACATGGACCCGCGCGCGCCACAACTGGAAGTGGGGCATTGAGGCGCGCCTCAACCGGGACACCAGCTACTTTGGTATCAGCCCCAACGGCGAGTACGATTTCGGCGGCGGTACGGTCTATTCGCCGGTATTCATCCCGTCGCAGAGTGGCGCTCACAATGTGGCCCCAGGCGACCCGCTGCCGAACACGCTGGCCAGTCTGCTGGTCGGCTATCCCTACAGCTACACCGTGGCCGTGGCGCCACCCTATTTTTCGAACGGCCCGCATATCGGTCCGGCCGCCATCAACCGCAACGACGTCAATGTCTACTTGCAGGACACCTGGAAGATCAACGACCGATGGACCCTGGACTACGGTTTGCGCTACGAGGTGTACTCACCCATCACGGAGCGTGCTCATCGCACCTCGAGTTTCCAGAATGTGACGCCGCCTCCCGGGCAGGAGCAGGTCTACCTCATCAATCCGCAGCCCGGATATCGATCTGGATGGAACGGCTGGGGGCCGCGGGTGCAGATGAACTGGAACGCGCCGCACGACGTGCATGTCCACGCTGGCGGCGCAATCACCGTGATCCCGCCCAATATTTGGCAGGACAACTACCTCACCGGCTCAACGCCGTTCGCGGTTTACCCGCGCGTCAATGCATCAACCGCAGGCGAGGTCGCCTACGGCTTCCAGATCACTCCCGACGAGCTGCCGCAAACCTATACGCCCAGCGGGCGAAACGTGTTTGCGAGCGGCAATCCGAAAGCCGTCGCAGCCAATACACCGATGGACGTTAACCGATACCAGCAGGATCTCGCCGCCCTCCAACCTGGGCATCAGCTCTCCCTCCTCACCCTAAGCGCGGTCGATCCCCACTTTGGCGATGCCTTCCTGCAAACCTGGACGCTCGGCCTCGAGAAGAGCTTTCTCGGCCTGACTGCGGACGCGGGCTATGTGGGCACCGCCGCGTTCCGCCTGCCGTGGCAATCGGCCCCCAACGCATACCCGGGCGCGGGAGCCGGATTCGCTCCCCATACCACCTTCGACAGCTCCGGCGCCGTCACCGGCGGCTACGGACTTGAGAATGTCATCGAGGGTACCGACCACTCCTCTTACCATGCTCTGCAGACGTCGCTCTCCGGCACACTGAAGCACGGCGGCCCCGGCATCCAGGCTGGCTACACCTGGTCGAAATCCCTCGACGACGCCAGCGCCGTCAGCGGTGGAACCGGCTCGACTGGCGCTCTCGCGCTGACGCTTCCACAGAACCCCTTCGACACCCATCCGGAGAAGGGACCATCGAGCTTCGATGTGGCCCATGCCTTCAGCGTCAGCGCTGCCCAGGATCTCCACCTCCAGGAACTTGGCTGGCTCGCCAAACCGCGGGTGCGCGAGTGGTCTTCGGGTTGGGAGCTGCTCAGCATCTCGACCATTACCTGCGGCTCGCCCTTCACCATCTACTCCGGAATTCAGCAGACCGGCTACGGAACCATGGGAGCGGACCGGCCCGATCAGATCGGAAAGCCCCACCTCTCCACAGCCCATAGCTCCACCCGGCCCCGTTACGACTATTTTGGCGAAGGTACGAACAACGCTTCGTTCTTTTTTATCCCGGTCGGCTTGCCGGGAGGCACCGGGCCAAATTCCGGCCGGTTCGGGACGCTGGGGCGGAACACGTTTTTCGGGCCAGCGTATTACGACTTCGACTACGCGCTGATCAAGGACACGCCGTTTGGACATCGGCCGAGCGGGGTGGAGCGAGCGGATGTGCAGTTCCGGTCAGAGTTTTTCAATCTGTTCAATGTGGTGAACATGGGATTGCCGGCGAACACGATCAAAGGGTCGGGGTTTGGGGAGATCAGCAAGACGGCGGGGACTTCGCGGCAGATTCAGTTTTCCCTGAAGTTGATTTATTAGGGTGGGTAACCGCTTCGCGCAATGTCGCTGGCGAGACTGATCGGTGTCCACACGTGGACAAGCGCGTTTGTTCGCGGACGGAGGAGCGGCTGCGAAACTGGGCAGCCGCTATTGTTTTGAGCGCAGTGCGCTCGCTGCAGAGTGGCCACCCGGATGCAGTTGAAAACCCAACGCTTGCGAGCGGATCCTTGTGCGCGTAAAGGAGAATCCGGTGTTCATCGTTCGAAAAGATAGGGTGCGGTACCGGAAAACCCGGGTTCGCGCTACTGCGTCGGTGCTGCTGGCGGCGGCTGGGATTTGGATGGGCACGAGGTGCGTCGCTCAGGAAAGGGCGCCGAGCGGAGTTGCTGAGACGCCAGGGTGTGAGGGCCTCGATGCGCGGGGATGTCTGGACCGGGCGATAGCGGCGATGGGTGGGCGGGAGAAGCTGGCTGCGATCAAGACCGAGCAGCTGGATGTGATCGGGCATACGGAGCTGATGGAGCAGTCGTACCGGCAGGATCCGTTCATCACGTCGTATGCGCGCGAACTGGTGGTGGTAGTGTAGCGTCTCATTAATAG
>PMSS01000013.1 GCA_003167515.1 Acidobacterium sp.
ACCCCCGACCGATTCCAAGTTATCTGTGCGACGGCGAGCTTCACGAAAGCGAGTTACGCGCCGCAATTCGGGGCGCAACTCACCGGCGTTCCTGCTGATACTTTCATCCCTATTCAAGGCGACTTTGCTTGGAGGCCGCACGCAACTCCTGGAACAAAACACGATGCCGAGGTACTTGCCACCATTGACCTCGCGGCATTCTACGACGCCGAGAGCGATGAGGATCGCAAGGCGCTCATCCAACCGTTTCTTGATCACCGGCATGTGCCCGCCGGCCTTGGATTGGAACCCAGCCTCTATCACGCTCTCTCGGAATTCCCGCCCCTCGGCCTGTTAATCAATACGACGATGAAGCAAGCACGACCGGTGGAGGAATTGGGTCATGAACTATTCCCCGATGCACCGGTCCAGGCCGATAGCGCTGCGACAGTGCTCATGGCTCTGGGCAGCATCGCCCGGATTGATCCCAAAGGTCCCGGACTCCTGCCTTGCCGCATCCATAATTTTTTTCGCGGACTTCCCGGCCTCTGGGTGTGCATGGATGCCGCCTGCAGCGGACTGGCAGAAGACGAGCGCAGCGGAATTTGCGGCAAGATGTACAGTCAGCCCCGCGAACGATGCGAATGCGATGCGCGCGTGCATCAACTCTTTACCTGCCGGTTCTGCGGAACCGCCTATGCGCGTGCCTACACAGATGACGTGGATAGCCCTTCTGCGCTCTGGTCCGAGCCGGGCCAGCGTCTGCGCATGGACGGCGGCGAGACCAGTCCGCTTCTTCCTCTCGATATGCTGCTGGAACAGCCCAATCCGAGTCGTCCCAGCGAGCCGGCGGACTACGATCTTGAAACGGGGCGTTTGAATCCCAATCTGCACGGGCCGCGGATGCGTACCATTTATCTCCGCCATGATAGAACCACACCACCTGTCGATGAGGACGGCGAGGTGGACCAAAGTCTGGAGGCACGTGGCCAGTTCATTCCCTGCGGATGCTGCGGGGAGGTCGCTCGTTTCGGCCGCACGACCGTTCAGGATCATCAGACCAAGGGCGATCAGCCATTCCAGGCGCTTGTTGCAAAACAGATCCAGGTCCAACCTGCGAGTGCGACGAAATCCAGCCGTTTCGCTCCGCTCCGGGGACGCAAAGTACTTGTGTTCTCGGATTCCCGGCAGGTGGCTGCCCGTCTTGCCCCAAATCTACAAATGTATTCGACGAGAGATTCGTTACGTTCCCTCATCGCGTGGGGCTATAGAAGACTTCAGGCAGTCACGCATCTCAAACCCCTGCTGAGCCTGGACGATCTGTACCTGGCGATCCTCTTGGCGTCGAAGAAACTCCGCGTACGTCTCCGACCGGAACTGAAAGCGGCGGAGACGTTCACCGCCGAAGATACCGTTGAACTCGCAGTGCAAGACGGGAGCGCCGACAGCGACAATGGCTTGCTCTTTCTTCTTACGAAAATTCGCTCCGACACGCCACCCCAAGCACTGCTCGAACTCATCATCACCACCGTGCAGGACCGGTTTCTCGGGTTTGAGGCGCTCGCGCTCGCTTCGATCTGCGAACGCAGTGAATTGACTGCGAGGCTTGAAAAGCTTCCTGCCATTGCCGGATTGGCCGAAACGCCGGAGGCTAAGGTCGCGCTCGCGCGAACTTGGTTAAGGTGCTGGAGGAACTGCGGATTCTGGCTTAGCCGCATGCCAACCTCCTGGTGGAAACGTCCGAGGGTCGAGGGTGTGAGTGTCAAAGGCAAAAAGGGTAAAGGTAAGTGGAAGGCCATGGATGTCGTCATCAGGGACAAAGCCGCCAGGAAGCTCTTCAATGACAAATGGACGCCCGAACTCCTGTCGCTGTTTACCACTGACATGCGCGGTGAGTATCAGTTGCGCGGCAGCGAGTTATCGCTGCTTTTTGCAGGACCGTGGGTGCGCTGTTCCACCTGTAAATCAGTCCACCGGCCCGTGCCCGGCCTATTGCACTGCCTCGATTGCGGCAGCGAAGGCATTGCTGCGCTCAATCCGGAAAACGATCCCGTCTTTCTCGCGCGGAAAGGCTATTATCGCCGTCCGGTAATGGCGGCGCTTGCGGAGCCTGCACAGGAACCAATGGCAATTATCGCGGCCGAACACACCGCGCAACTCAACGCCCCGCAGAACGAGGATGTGTTCTCGCAAGCAGAAAGGAACGAGTTGCTGTTTCAGGATGTTGCACCCGCATTGGGCCGCAAAGCTAACCGCGAGACTGCGATTGATGTGCTTTCCAGTACTACGACGATGGAGGTCGGCATTGATATTGGCGCACTTTCCGGCGTGGCGCTGCGCAATATGCCGCCGGGACGGGCAAATTATCAACAACGATCAGGCCGCGCGGGCCGCCGCGGCAACGCCGTTGCAACCGTGGTTGCATTCGGCAGCGCGGACAGTCACGACGAGCATTATTTTTCCAAGCCCGACGGAATGATCCGTGGCGACGTGATTGACCCAAAACTGACATTGGACAACCGCGAAATCACCCGCCGTCACATTCGAGCCTTCCTGCTGCAGAGCTATCATCAGGACCGTTTGCCGGACATCGATCCCGCGCAGCCGCACGACTTGTTCTCGGTGCTCGGAACCGTCTCCGGATTTC
>PMSS01000234.1 GCA_003167515.1 Acidobacterium sp.
GCCCCCAGCGCCATGCGAATCCCAATCTCATTTATCCGCCGCGACACCGAATACGCCATGATCCCGTAGATCCCAATCGAAGCCAGCAGCAGCGCCACCAGGCCGAACCCGCCCGTCAGGTTCGCGAAGATGCGTTCCGCTTGCAGATTCGCCTCGATCTGCTCATCCTGAGTGCGCACATCCAGCACCGGCAGATTCCGGTCCACCGAAGCCACCGCGTCTCGCAGAGAGGGCAGAAGGCCCTGGCCCTCCACATGGGTCGCAATCGCAAAAGTAGCTTCGTGAATGCCGTGGTCTGCCTGCCAATAGGGCGAGTAATAGGTCGGTTCCACATCCTTGCGCATGCGGTAATACTTCGCGTCGCCACACACCCCGACAATTTCAATTCGCTCAGGATGATTCCAGCCTGTCTCGAATGTCCGGCCAACCGGATCGACGCCAGCAAAATATTTCTTCGCCAGGCTCTCGTTCACCAACGCGACCTGGCGCGACGTCTGCGTATCGCTCGTGTCGAATCCACGCCCTGCCAGGATCGGAATCCCAAATACAGAAAAGAAATGCGAGCCCACCTCGTTCGCCAGCACGCTCGGATTTCCCTCCGTCTTACGCTGCTGCCCCTCCGGGATGAACGTGTGATTCTCGGCGTTGCCGGCAAGCAGCGGCACCCGCGTCAGCGTCACCGCCTGCACTCCCGGAACCGCCGCCAGCTTGTCCTCCAGTTGCTCGAGCAGCGGCGTACTCGCTGTTCCCGGATAGCGCGCCTCTGAGGGCTCAACACTGAATAGCAGCAGGTTGTGCGAGCGGAATCCCAGCGGCGCTCGCCCCAGCTTCATCAGCGTCTGCACGAACAGTCCGGCCCCTACCACCAGCAACATCGACAGCGCCACCTGGAACACCACAATCGCCTTGCCGCCCAACCCGCGGCGCCGATGCGTCACCGTCTGCCCGCTGTCCTTCAGGCTCAGGCTCACCTCCACCCGCGTTGCTTGCCACGCGGGCGCCAGTCCAAAGACGATTCCCGTGAGAATCGAAATCCCCGCCGCGAACGCAAAAATTGGCCAGCTGAACTTCGCCGAAAACGCCGGAGGTGCCCAGGAATCCGACAGCAAGCGCGGAAAGATATTCCGCACCAAATACGCCAGCAGCAGTCCGGCCACCCCTCCCATCGTGGAAAGCAACAGGCTCTCCGTCATCATCTGCCGCACCAGCCGCCCTCGCCCCGCGCCCATCGCCAGCCGCACACTCATCTCCCGCTGCCGCGCCCCGGCTCTCGCCAGCAGCAGATTCGCCAGGTTCGCGCACGCCAGCAGCAGCACTAGCCCCGCCAGACTCATCAGCACATAGATCGGCTTTTCCAAACCGTCAGCCGACGGATTCTGCCCCCGGCTTCCATCCCGCAGCAACAGCCTCGGCAGCTCGCTGTCCTTCTTCACCGGCATCGTCGCGCGCACCGCCGCAGTCATCGCCACGTTCAGCGATGCCTCGGCCTTGGCATCCGGTACTCCCGGCTTCGCGCGCCCCATCACCAGCACCCACCACAGTACGTTATTCGTAAGTAGTGACGGTGACGGGGAAGGACCGAAATCCTCCGGCGCAACAATCGGCTGCATGCTGAAAGGCAGAATGATATCCGGCGCTCCCTGCGCCGAGTACGCCCCCGTAAATCCCGGCGGATTCACCCCCACCACCGTCATCGGCGTCGCGTTCACCAGGATCGTTTTCCCGATCACATCCCGCGAGCGCCCAAACCGATTCGTCCAGAACTTGTCGCCGATCACCACCACCGGCCCGCTGCCCACCGCGCCGTCATCCGATTCCTGAATCCCGCGCCCCAGCTGCGGCTGCACCCCCAGCGCGGAGTAATAGTTCCCCGACACCATCTCCGAGCCCGCCGCCTCCGCCTCACCATTCACCGTCACCGTCATCCGCCCAACCGGCTTGAACGCAAACACATCGGCCAGCGACCGATTCCCGCGCCGCATCTGCTCGTACACCGGATACGAAAACGAAGTCGATGTCTCCCCGCCGCCCTGCGAATCGTCCCAGTACCCCCACATCTCGTCAACAATGCCGTTCTTCGGCTCCGTCCACCAGAACATCCGCAGCTGCTCGGGGTGCGGCACATTCAGCCGGTCCAGCAGCATGTGCTGCGCCGCCGTAAAGATCACCGTGTTCGCGCCAATACCCAGCGCCAGCGATCCCACTGCAATCGCCGTAAACCCAGGACTCTTCCCGAGCATCCTCACGGCATACCGCAAATCCCCTCGGAACTCATCGAATGTCCGCGTCCCCCACGCCTGGCGCGACCTTTCCCGAACCGCCGCCACGCTGCCCAGCTCCGCCCTCGCCCGCCGCATCGCCTCCTGCTGCGGAACCCCGGTCCGCGTCAAATCCTCGGCGTAGCTCTCGATGTGAAACTCCAGCTCTTCGCTCACCTGTTGGTCCAGCTCCCCGCGCCGCGTTACCGCCCGCCACCATGTCGAAATGCGGCTCCTCATGCTCATCGATTCCTCCGTTACCGGCTACCCGCTACTGGCCACTGGCTGTCTCTCTGCTCATACTTTCTCCGCGGTTGTGCTTAGAATTCCTCCAATCACCTCGGCGAACTGGTTCCACTTCTTTGCCTCGGTTTCCAGACGCCGCCGTCCCGCAGCGGTCAGATGGTAGAAGCGCGCCCGCCGCTTGTTTTCGCTCTGTCCCCACTCCCCGCCGATCCAGCCCTCGTGCTCCAGCCTGTACAGCGCGGGATAAAGCGAGCCTTGCTGAATTTCCAGGCGGTTCTGTGAAATCTGCTGGATCCGGAGAAGCACACCATACCCGTGCAGCGGCCCAAGCGAGACTGCTTTCAGCACCAGCATGTCCAGCGTGCCCTGCAGCAGGTCAACGTTTCGATCAGCTTCTTTGCTCACGGTCGCTCTCCCAGAATGTCCTCTCTAAGAATGACTAGGAGAGTAGCTCCACTCTCCCAGACTGTCAAGGAGAACAAAAAATGCCCGGCAACAGCGGTACTCAAGTAAGAACCTTTTTCCGGACCGCTCCGTTTTACTACCCGGAACCCCCGCCGGTACGTCATACTCTGTTAACCGGAGGCAGTATGTTGGCGGTTAACAGCGGTGGTGGGATGAAACGGTTCTTCGTATCGATGACTTTGCTGATCGGCGTCTTGGTCTTGCTGGTCCCCGGCCCGGTCCGCGCCCAGACCTCCGACTCCACTCCGCCGCCCCAGCACCCGACGACTCACCCGGCCGCAACCCACCACACCGCAACCCATCACGCCGCCACACACACCACGGCCCACACCCGAACCGTCGCCCACCGCCATCGCCGCCGTCCGCTCACTGCCCACGAGCTGGCCCGGAGCCATCGCCTCCAGCGCGCCTTTGTGGCCTCATCGCAGTTGCGGCCTATGGCCCAGCAACTCGCCCAGACTCCCACTCCCGCCGCATATTCAGGCGTCTCCAGCTACGCCCACTCCCACACCGGAGAAGCCGCCGCCGCAGCCTGGCTCGCCCTCGGCCACGCCTATCTCCTCGAACGCAAATTTCCTGAAGCCGTCAGCGCTCTCCGTTCCGCGCACCTCGCCGACGCCACCAAAGCGCAACCCGACGGCGCGCTCGCCGACTACTCCGCCTACCTCACCGCTCAGGCCTTTCTCCAGAGCAATCAGCTGCCCCAGGCGGAGCAGGTCCTGAACGACTACGCGGGCAGGTACCCCGACAGCATCTTCGTCAACAGCGTTCCCATCCTGCGCGCGAATCTCCTCGTTCAGGAGGGCGACCCCCAAGCCGCACTCACCACCCTGAACCCGCACCGCCAGGAGCCCATCGCCGGCCACGCCGACTTCCAGCTCGCCCTCGCCAAAGCCGAGGCCCTGGCAGGCCATACCGCCGAGGCCCAGCAGCTCTTCGAGCACGTCTACCTCGACTACCCGCTGAGCATTGAAGCCGGGGTTGCGCGCAGCCAGCTCGCCACCAACGGCGTTCTAGCGACGCTGCCGCCCGACAAGCGCCGCGCCCATGCCGACGCCCTCTACAACGCTGGTCACCTCGCCGACGCCGAGGACGAATACCGCTCCCTCGCCGGCCAGTCCAACATCGACGAAGCCAGCCGCAACGCCCTCCTCGCCGCCGCTGCCGAATGCGACTGGAAACTCCATCGCCTTTCGCAGACCCAGCTCAATGCCCTGCCTGACACCAACGGCGAAGCCGGCGCTCGCCGCATGTATCTCCTCATGGAGCTGGCCCGCGACAAGGGCGACAACACTACGCAGCAATCCATCGTCACGCAGATGGAGACGCGCTTCCCCGACAGTCCCTGGCTCGCCGAGGCGCTCTATTCGAGCGGCAACATGTACCTGCTGCTCAAGGACTACCCTCACGCCATCACTTACTATGGCGAGCTCGCCACCCGCTTCCCGACGCACAAGTACGGGCCAAGCGCGCATTGGCGTGCAGGCTGGCTCAACTACCGCCTCGCGCAATACGCCGAAGCCGCGCGCCTCTTCGACGAGCAGATTCACGTCTACGCCGGCGGTAAAGAAATCCCCGATGCCCTCTACTGGCGCGCCCGCATCTACGAGGACCAGGAGCACAAGCCCTCAGCCGCTGCCACCTATTACGCCACCATCCTCCGCGTCTTTCCGCACTACTACTACGCAATGCTCGCGCAGGACCGGCTGATGCAGCTCGGCGCCGTCACCCCCGACTCCATCGCCGACCTCGATGCACTCCACCCCGTTACCATCCCCGAGCTTACCGACGATGTCCCCGAAGACGATCCTCACGTCGTGAAGGCCCGCCTCCTCGCCAACGCCGGCCTCAACGAATACATCGCCCCCGAGATTCGCGCCTCCGACGGCAGCGACGAGTGGGGCGCATTCGCCGAAGCTGAAATTTACGCCTCCTACGGCGAATCGTGGCGCGCCATGCGTCTCCTCAAGCGCGCCATCCCGTTCTACACATCCGCGCCCATCGAGGCCATTCCCGTCGCCTACTGGCGCATCCTCTTTCCCCAGATGTACTGGACCGACATTAAAGCCGACGCCGAGCGCAACGGCCTCGATCCCTACATGGTCGCCTCGCTCATCCGTCAGGAAACCGAGTTCAACCCCGCCGCCATCTCCAACAAAAGCGCCTACGGCCTCATGCAGCTCCTGCCCTCCGTCGGCCGCTCCCTCGCTAAGGAAGAAGGCATTCGCCATTTCCAGACAACAGAGCTCCTCAACCCCTCAACAAACATCCGCCTCGGCACTCTTTATCTGAAACAGACCCTGGAGAAATTCGGTGGCCAGCCCGAATACGCCTTTGCCGCTTACAACGCCGGAGATGACCGCGTCATCGATTGGCAGAGCATCGGCAACTACCATGGCATCGACGAATTTGTAGAGTCCATCCCCTTCACCGAAACTCGCGAATACGTCCAGGCCATTCTGCGCAACGAACAGATCTACCGCGAGCTCGACAAACTGACCGCGCAGCGCGCACAGCGCTGACTACCGCGCGTGCTATCATCCCTCTTCGTCTGCGAAAATGCGCCGCTGGCGCTCGCTCGTCGCAGGCCTGCCCAAGGAGCTGTTCACTGATGAATCTCCCGTCCTTCCGCGCATCGCGCAAACCAGGAATTACCCTTCTTTTTGCGACGGCGCTCTTCACCGCTACCGCCGTCCAGTCTCAAAGCACCGCCGCGGTTACAAATAGTGCCGCCCACGGCATCGCGGTCTCCAATCTCGATCCCTCCGTCAAGCCCGGCGACAATTTCTACCGCTATGCCAACGGCGGATGGATCGCCCGGACTGAGATTCCAGCGGATCGCGCCGGCATCGGCGTCTTTTCCGTCCTCGCCGACCGCAGCAGCAAAAACGTCGCCGCCATCATTGAAGAGGCCGCCAGGTCCAGCGCGCCCACCGGCTCCAACGCCCGCAAAATCGCCGACCTCTACAACGCTTACATGGA
>PMSS01000174.1 GCA_003167515.1 Acidobacterium sp.
ACTCTGCATGTAGCCGCTATCCATTTACTTCGCAGGTTGCGGCCCATCGACGCCGCGAGCGGCCTGAACGCGCCCCGCCTCTCCGCTCTCTCGGTCATCGTATTTGCCGGTCCCCAAACGCTCGGCCAGCTCGCCAACGCGGAGCAGGTCCGCCCGCCCACGATGACGCGCATCGTGCATGCCCTCGAATCGAAGGGACTCGTAAAAAAAAGCGCCAACGCAGACGACCGCCGCACCATTCATCTCTCCGCAACTATGAAAGGCAAGCGCCTGCTCTTCCAGGCCCGCCACCGCCGCGTAGCCTCCTTAGCGCACCAGATCGCCATTCTGCCCGCCCAGGACCGCAAAACGCTCCATGCCGCGATCAGCATCATCGATAATCTCCTCCGATCCCTCTGATTCTCGCCGCAAAGCATTGAATCCCCGTCGCCCCCCGGGAACTGGACCGCCCGCATCTCCGTACCAAGCTCAGCAGCTCTCATGAGGTCCACGGTTGAAGCTATCCATCGAAAACGTTGGCAAGTGTTACGGCGGCAAAGTTTGGGCTCTCCGCCGATTCAGCCTTGAGTTAAAACCCGGAGTCCTCGGCCTGCTCGGCCCCAACGGNNCGGCGCCGGCAAGACGACCCTGATGAGCATCCTCGCCACAATCACGCGCGCCAGCGAAGGCAAGGTGACCTGGAACGGCACTGACCTCGCCGCGGACCCCAATGCTCTGCGCACAGTGCTCGGCTATCTGCCCCAGGATTTCGGCGTCTATCCCAACCTCAATTCCCAGGAGTTCCTGGAATATCTGGCCGCGGTGAAAGGCCTCGACGCCACAACATCGCGACGCCGTATCGACCAGCTTCTCAGCCTCGTCAACCTCGCCGATGTGAGCAAGCGCCCGCTCGGCGGCTTCTCCGGCGGAATGAAGCAGAGAGTTGGCATCGCGCAAGCGCTGCTCAATGACCCGCAGCTGCTCATCGTCGATGAGCCCACCGCCGGCCTCGATCCCGAAGAACGCGTGCGCTTCCGCAACCTGCTCTCCGATCTTTCCGGCGAGCGCATCGTGATTCTTTCCACGCACATCGTCTCCGACGTCGAGGCCACCGCCACTGACATCGCTCTCATCTCAAATGGCGCACTCGTTGCGCATGCCGCACCCGAGGAATTGCTGCGCAGAATCGAAGGCCGCGTCTGGGAGTGGGTCGTCCCCAGCGCGGATCTGAACGCCGTGAAGCAGTGCTATCGCATCAGCAACACCGTGCGGCGCAGCGACGGCGTCCACGTGCGCGTGCTCGCCCAGGACGCCCCGCCCGGCGCGATAGCCGTTCCGCCCACCCTCGAGGACGCCTATCTTGACGCGCTCTCCCTTTACCGCACAGGGACCGCCGCATGAAACGCAGCCCCATTCTCGGGTACCAGGCCCTCTGGCACCTCGTGAAGGCCGATTTCCTCACCCGCGTTCGCCGCACCAGCTTCCTCGTCACGCTCGCTTTCGCCGTCTTCCTCGGCTACCAGACCTTCGCAGGACACATCGTGATGCAACTCGACGACTACCGCGGCGTCTACAACTCGGCCTGGGTCGGCGCTTTGATGGGACTCGTCACCAGCTCGTTCCTCACCCTCGTCGGCTTCTACATCGTGAAGGGATCGATCCTCCGCGATGAGACAACACGCGTCGGCCAGATCCTCGCAGCAACGCCGATGAGCAAAACCTTCTACACCGTGGCCAAATCTCTGGGGAATTCTGCCGTGCTCGCCGCCATGGTGCTGGTGATGGCAGTCGCGGCGTTGTGCATGCAGTTGATCCGCGCCGAAGACCGGACGCTCCATCTGTGGGCCCTGCTCTCGCCGCTGCTTCTCTACGCTTTGCCCTCGATGGCGTTTGTTGCGGCGGTTGCGGTGTTGTTTGAGACTCTGCCCGTGCTGCGCAGCGGCCTCGGCAACGTGGTCTGGTTCTTTCTCTGGATGGGCCTCCTCATCGGCGGGGTCGCTCCTGCGATGGCCCATCGAGGTACGCCTGGAAATGCCGCGTATTTCCACGACTTCACTGGGCTGCCGACCATGATGTACCAGATGCGCACTCCGCTCCTGCAGGTCGACCCCACATTCCATGACAGCTTCTCCCTCAGTATCGGTAGCCAGCCGCCGCGCCACCGCTTCCTCTGGACCGGGGTTCAGTGGAACGCCATCCAGGTCGCTGCCCGCCTTATCTGGTTCGCATGGGCCCTGGCCGCGGCCCTGCTGGCATCGATTTTCTTTCACCGCTTCGACCCCGCGCGAGAGCGCCTCATACGGGATCGAGCAGCCTCGGTGGAGAGGCCTCCTGTTGAAGAACTCTCGGCAGCGAAGGAGCTGGCCCGCGCCGATCCCTGGTCCGCCAGGCTGACGCCCCTGCCGCCGTCCAGCCTGAAGAACAGGTTCGGATCTCTCGTTGCCGCAGAGCTGCGCCTCATGCTCAAAGGGCGCCAGTGGTGGTGGTATGCCGTTGCGGGCGGCCTATTCATCGGCTGCCTGGCCGCTCCGCTCGACGCCTCACGCGGCGGTGTCATCCTTGCCGCGTGGATCTGGCCGATCCTGCTGTGGTCGCAGATGGGCAGTCGCGAGGCGCGCTATGCCACCGGATCCCTGGTCTTCTCTTCGCCTCACGCACTCCAGCGCCAACTGCCGGCCGCGTGGATTGCCGGCGTCATCGTCACCCTCGCCACCGGCGGGGGACTCGGCATTCGTCTTCTCCTCGCGCGCGATCTGCACGGCCTCGTTGGATTCCTCATCGCGGTATGTTTTATCCCGAGCCTCGCCCTGGCGCTCGGCGTCTGGAGCGGCTCCAGCAAGTTCTTCGAGGCTCTCTACACGGTCTGGTGGTACACAGGTGCAGCGCACCACGTGCGCGGTCTCGATTACACCGGCACTGTCGCCGCCAGCAGTACCCCAGGCATGTATCTCGTGCTGACAGTCGCGCTGCTCGCATCCTGCTGGATGCGACGGCGAACTCAACTCGCCTACGCGTGACGGTGAATCAGCAAGTCGGCTGCGAAAAACACAAAAAAAATCACGGCGATCACACCGTTCATCGTGAAGAACGCCGCATTCAGCCGCGTCAAATCGCGCGGCGAGACAATCAGGTGCTCCCACAGCAACAGTGCAGCAACCGCCGCGATCCCCGCACAGGCGACGGGACCAAGGTGGAACAGCACTACCAACCAGACAAGCAGCGCGAGCATGATGAGGTGCATGATTCGCGCGATCCAGAAAGCCGCCCGAAGCCCCAGCGTTGCGGGAATACTCAGCAACCCCGAAGAGCGGTCATGCGCCTCGTCCTGGCATGCATAGAGCACATCGAAACCAGCCACCCAGAACAGTACCGCAGCCGTGAGAACCACGATGCGCGGATCGAGCGAACCGCGAATGGCGATCCAAGCTCCTGTAGGAGCGATGCCCAGCGCCAGCCCCAGAAAAAGATGCGACCAGCGCGTGAAGCGCTTCGCATAGGAATAGAGAAACAGTACCGCCAGCACCACCGGCGCCAGAATCAGCGTCAGCCGATTCAGCCGCCACGCACCGATCAGAAAAATCGCCGACATCGCGACCGTGAACCCCGCGGCAAACCTGCGCGTCAGCAGCCCCGCGGGAATCGCCCGCAGCCGAGTACGCGGATTGGCCGCATCCAGATCCGCATCGGCCCATCGATTAAAGGCCATCGCAGCCGAGCGCGCGGCGATCATGCACACCACGATCCACGCAAGCTTGCCCGCGGGCGGCCACCCATGAGCGGCAAGCATCGCTCCGGTAAATGCAAAGGGCAGCGCAAAAACGGAGTGCTCCCACTTGATCATTTCGAGTGTGACACCGACGCTGCGCAGAAGAGACATAAGCACAAAAAATGGACCTCACGTACGTCCGATGAGGTCCATTCCAGTGTAATGGCTGCGCGAGCCTGTTTCATTGACAGGCCCAACGTGTCAGTTGTTACTTCGACGGCTTTTCCGATGCCGCGTTCGCCACGACCAGGTCGTTTGTCACGCTGAACACGCCCGGAACAGTATTCGCCTGGATACCCGCGGCGTTTTTCTGAGCCTGCGAATCCACGGTGCCATACAGCGTCACGTGCCCGTTCTCCACCTGAATGCGGATCGGCTTCGCGGGGTCGATGAGGTATTGGTTCAGCATCGGAAAGCTATAAACCGCCCGAAACACAGCCCTGCGAATGCGATCGTCGTTGAAGGACACAGGATCGACCTGTATGTCGTCCACGATGTCCTTTACGCCTTTGGTGTTGGCGACCACCGCTACTGCGTCAGAGGCATCGACCGGGCCATAGGCATGCCCGCCCAGCGTAGCCACGCCGTTTTGCACCTGAACTGTGATGGCGTCGAACGGTGTGGTTCCATAACCGACCATGTCATAAATGATTGCCTTCTGCAGCTTTCCCTGCAGCTGCTGATCGGGAATCTCCGCGCCAGCCACTTGAATGTCATTCCGGACCGCGGTGATGCCCTTTACGTGATGTGCTTTCTGATCCGCATTGAGCTTCGCCGCTACAACATCGACGGTTCCCGTCAACGTGACCACGCCGCCCTGCACCGACGCCTGAATACCCTTGAAGCGCGACCCGCTGAGGGCTTTCTGTAACGCTGCCTGCGTCTCAGAGTCGTTCTGCGCAAAAACCGCTGGCAGAGCAAGAGCCGCGGCAACAATAAAAATGAGCACTTTCTTCATGGTTCTCTCCCTGGCAGTCTCCTGAGTTTTTTGGGGATTTCCGGGCGTAGACTGCAGTGCCCGGGGAGACAAGCCTTCCGATCTATTCAGACACGCAACAGCCCTGTTTGGATGCGCGGATCAAGCGAAATTTCCGAAGAATTGGCACCTTTTGGCGCATGCCACCTGCTGATTCTGAACAGATTCTTCGCGCCGAACGAGGGACTTCCCAGCGCCTCAGTGATACCCGCGATGGAGCCGAAAAATCAGGCTGAATACGCCGGATTCGTCCCGCACCGCAACCACCGACACATCCTGCGTGACGCGCCACTCGCCCTGGATCAACTGCTCTGCTGTGGAATTGACGTTCGTGGCATAGGTAAGGGTAGCGTTCTTCGAGATGGGCTCCTGGACCGTGATCCGGGCAGTCGCGTTCCCCACGCCGCTGACAAACGTCGGATCGATCCGCACGCTGCCCCCGCCAAAAAGTTTCTGAATCCGATTGCTGATGGTCGCGTTCAGCGCGCCCCCCAACAGTGAGTCGGCCGTGGAGTTCACTCCGGCCTGCTGCTGTTCCGTGCTGTAAATCTGCTGCTCCTCCTGCGTCCGCCCCATGGCCAGCAGCGAGAAAATGTCCTGCTCGGAGAGCGGCGGCTCCGACCGGAAGGTCGGATTCAGCTTGCTCGTGGAGCCCTGCAACGCGATCGTCACGGTGTAATTCTCGACCGTCGTCGTCGCCGTCAAATCCAGGATCGGCTGGATGCGCACAGGATTGGTGAAGTAAATTTCGCCGTGCTGCAGCTCGAACTTCTCGCCGTTAAACGTGGCTCGGCCCTCGGTGATGGTCACACGCCCAAGGACTGTAGGTTCGGCCAGCGTGCCCCGGATCGCCAGGTCCACATTGCCGGCCAGACGCGCGAAAGAATTCTGGAAATTGAGCGACGGTGCGGATGTAATCCGGATGTCGAGCCGGACTTTGTTCGCAGGCGAGCTGGGATTCGGCGGCAGCGAAACCCCGCCGGCGTTCGCTAACGAGGCGAAATCAACGTCGGTGTTAATGGCAAAACCTGTGAGCATCACTTTGCCGCTCACCAGCGTGCTGGCTTGGTTTCCCTGCAGGCGAATCGAAGCATTGGCCGTCGATGTAACGCCTTCCGGATAGCGGATGCGCACGTTCGTGGCGTCCGCGGTCAGATCGGCATACAGGCCATGATGATAGGTGACGAATCCTCCCACCTTGATCAGCCCGCCGCCGCTGTACGCCGTCACGTTCTTGAAATCGAGCCGATCCTGATCGAAAACCAGCTCGCCATTCATGCGGCTCAGCCCGTTCACGTAGTCCTCCATCGCGACGTTCACATTCGTGAACTTCACATTCCCCGTCAAATCAGGGTTCTTCTTGGTCCCTTCCGCGCTCACCGTAAAATCCACGTGCCCCGATGAAATCAGGTCCGTATCGAGCGTCTCGACCAGCGCCATATTGATCGAGCCGTTAGCGGAACCATGAATCGGCAGCGGATCGCTGAACAGCCTGATCGATCCAGACGTGTGAACATCGGTGTCCGGACCGACGATGCGCAGCGGGTCCATCTCAAAGGTGCCGTCGCGCAGTGTTGCGTATACGGGACCGTCGCTGTGAATGGGTACATCCTCGAGCGTGACCGCGAGTTCGCTAAGGCGAAGATCGCCGTTGAGTTCTTTCGGCTTGCGCAAGGGTCCGGAAACCGTCATCGAACCGGCGATCGACGAGCTGCCGCGGATTCCCGTGACGCTGAACGTCCGCAATAGCGGATCGATGTCGAATTTGGCAATCCTCAGGCTGGCCTGCGTCGAGTAGTCGCCCGTGATCTGGGTTTCGCTGCTCAGTTCCAGCTCCGAAGTGTTCAGGTGCGAGCTCATGTGTAGCTCCAGCACGCGCCCCTGCGTGTGCGCGTCGGCATCCATAGAGCCGCTAAATTCGCGCGCAACACTCAAATTGCGGACGTGCAGGCTGGCCTCGAGTGAAGGCGCTTCGATCGTGCCGCTGCCCTTCGCCTCAAAGTCCATTGAACCCATCACCGGATATTGCCCATTTTCCAGGCGTCGAATATGCGCCAGCTGGAAACCATTGCCCTGCACATTCACGTGCATCGTCTTCGCCGTAAGATCGTAGCCGCCATCGCCCGTGATATGACCGCCGTCCATCGCGAAGACCAGATGAGTGGCGCTCACTTCCTTACCCCTGAATTGAACATCGCTCGTCAGCGAACGATAGGGCTCGCCGTACACAGATCCGCCGATCAGGCTGATCTGGCCGGTGCCGTTCAGGTTTCCGACAGTTCCCTCCGTCTGCGCATGCAGGTTGAGCGTTCCGGACACAGGATAGTTTTTGCCAGTCAGGGCCATCCATTGCTCGATGTCCGCGTTCTTGACCTGCACGCTTGCCTGAATCGTCGAAGAGTCAGCGAACAAATCCCGCGGCGCGTTCCGGCGCCCGCGCACAGCGCCGGAGAACTGGATCGTGGTTTTTCCCTGCGCCAGTGTGGCCGCGCTCACAGAAAGAGAGCCCGCGCTGTAGGCCGCGTCGGTGATCAGGCTGTCGAAATGAATGTTGCTCGCCGCCTGCGTTGCCGATGGCGTTGGGCCCAGCGGAACAATATTGAAGTCCGTTGCCTCCAGATGCCCCTTGAAGTCCGGTGAGTTGAGGCTGCCCGTCACAGTGCCGTTGAACTGCGCCTGCCCATGGAGCTGCGCCGGGATCGGTGTCGGCTGTCCCGATGCGGAGATGCCGAACGCCGCGAGCACCGGATTGAACTCCGCAACGTTGCGCGTCACCAGGCTGGCGTTGAGTTGCGTCTTCCGCGTCATCGGATAGACACCGAGGCTGCCGCTGATTTGAATCTCCGATGCCGGCGTATGTGCATCGAACGCGCGCACCTCAACCGACCCAGTCCGGTTCACGTACGTAGCCTGGACCACTCCAGTCACCGGCACTTCGTCCGGGCTGGGCGTGTGCGGCGGAGCCAGGTCCACGTTTACCGAACCCGTCATGTTTTCGGGGCTGCCCGTCCAGTCGACGTTCGCCGTGCCCGCAGCGGACGTGTCAAATCCGAGACGCCGGAATTGTCGCGGAGCGACCGAATCGAGCAGCGAGTCGAGCGTGAATCCCGCCAGCCGGGTGCGGATGCTTCCCTTCTGTGGCGCGGCAATCGGCGGAGCCGGTCGGCCAGGCGGCGCAGGCCCGCCCGCCCCAGTTGACGCCGTCTCCCAATTGGCAATGTGCATTTCGCCCGTAACCAAGCCGCCTGTTGCCAGGCGCGCGTGGATCCCGGTCACCGCGATCAGGTCCTGCGTCACATGCGCGACACCGTCCGCCGTAACTCCCATGACATGCACCGTGCCGGTGCGGTACGCCCCGCCACTGATGCGCGCCGTCCCATCCACCACAAACTGTGAGTTGACGCCGTGCCCATTCGCCTCCAGTTGCGCCGTGCCGCCGTCCAACCCCGGCACGCCAGTCAGAGCGCGTATCTCAAGAGCGTCGATAGCCCCCTTCATCGTGAACTGCCAGTGCGGGGCGGCAAAGTTATCGAGCGTACCGCTCGCGCGCAGCACAGTCTTCTCGCTCTTTCCCTGCGGCCCGCTCTGCAAGGTGAGTGAAACAAGATTCGCGCTGTTGCGGCCCATCTCCACCGACGCATCCAGCTGCGAATGCACCGGCGTGTCGGCTCCGCGCTGTGTCACGATGTCTTCTGCGTGAATCGTTCCGATGTAGTGGTCGCGCGTCGGCACGTAGTCCACCTGCGTCGCCAGGTTGTTGACGGCCAGATTGAACGGAATCTGCTGCTCGTTCAGGATCGCCACCCCGTTGTTGAGGACAGTCCGGCCGATCGCCAGATTGAAAACCTGGCCCGTGCTGTTGCTCGTCGACGGACGCTTTGGCCTCGGCTGATTCGTCGACCCATCCGGATAGACGATCAGGTGAACCACCGGATGATCGCCTTCGAGGTAATTGATCCCGATCTTTGTCCTGAAGAATGAAAGGATCTGCAGACGAACGAAGAGCCGATCGATGTGCGCGTAGGGGACCTGCCCCGCCGCCTCGAGGCCATGAATGGTGAGATCGTCGGCCTCGAATTCGAGATGCGTCAGATGCCACCCAAACCTCCCGAGTTCAACCCGCCCTCCAGTCGACTTCTCCAGTTCGACAATCACCGCTCGCCGAACGCGGTTTTCGAACGACGGGGTGCTCGCGTACCACACGGCCATACCGACGCAAACAATAACCACCAAAATAGTCCATACCACGGCGAAAAGTGACAGCCGCCGCACCCGCCGCCCACGCGGCTGGCCTTCTGGCCNNCTCTGGCTCTGGCATGGCGTTCATAGGCTTGGTTCCAGCGGTTTGGGCTCAAGATCCGCGGCGTACGCCGGATCGACAATCTGCACGTTGCCCTGATCACGCAGGCTCGACACCCAGTCCTGGAATAACCCGCTCACCTGCTGCTGCAGGAGTATTTCCTGGATGCGCTTCGACACTTCCGGCAACGGAGGCGCCTTCTCGCCTTTCTGAGCGAGAGCGGGGACCAGAATTTTCTGATAATAAGCGGCAATCTGTTCCTGGGATATCCGAATACCGCTCTGGAAACGCAGGTCGATGAAATTGAGGATTGCAATCCGCTGGCTCCATCGTTGCTCGACCTCCTCACCGTTCAGATTGTTGGATCGCAGGAATGCCGACCACCCCTGCGGCGTCTCGCAATCGAAATGCACACAGGCCGGGATTTGTTTCCTCAGCTCGGCGAGAGACTTCTGCACCTCCTCAATGGACGTCGTCGTCGGCTGCTGCTGCTGCTCCATCTGCTGCAGGATCAGAGTGCGGTCGATCAGCAGGCGCATCNNGCATCGCGGAGTCCGGCGTGTTCTGCCCTGGCAGAACCTGCAGCGGCTCCAGCGCGGAAAAGTGCATCTCCTGTTCGGCGTCGCTCTCCAGCAGAACGTTGGAGCCGATGATGGCGACCACGTGGTCGAGCTCGACCGGCTGCTCCGCCGATGAAGACGACGGCGGCGGTGGAGGCGCCTGCGGAGACGCAGTTTGTGCGCGCGCAGCCCAGCTCACCATCACCAGGATGGCGCCNNCGATACTGAAAAAGAAATTGAAGTGGCTCGCCTGGCCGTAACATGCGTTTGAGTTGTAACAAGTGAGCGGCGAACTCGAGTTAGAAGCATTACCGCTGCCGTACGTGACCAGGACCGGGAAAACCGGGGGATTCAGGTTATAGCCCATGTCGAAGCGAATCGGCCCAATCGGCGTGTGATACCGCGCCCCGACTCCCACCGTGTGCGTAAAATCGTTGAAGTCGCACTGGCCGGTCGGATTCGTGCTCGAGGATCGCGTCACTTTTTCCTGCTCGGCGTCCGTGAGATACGCCAGTCCGGTACACGTGTAGCTGTGCGGTTGCTTGATCCGCAGTGCGCTCGGCCAGATGTCCGACGAGTCGTTAAACACGTTACCCATATCGTGAAAAAGAACGAACCCCAGAGAATTCCCGAAGTACGGCAGCTGTGGATTGGGCAAGCGCAGCTCCGTCTGATTGACAAAGACTCCAGCCCCTCCGATCGGAAACCCCGTTAGCGAATCGCGTGGCCCCGCGGAGTTGAGCGGGAACCCACGCAGCGACTCAGGCCCACCCGCGTAGAGTCTTTCCGGCAGCGGAATCGCTTCGTACTTTGCCTCGCCAAAAACCCTTTCCATGCCGAACCTGGTGTTGCGCGCCAGAACGTATTTCTTCTGCCTGCCCAGAGCGTAGTAAGTCGCATTGGACCAGTCAAAGTGCGCGTAGTTGGCCTCGGAGGTCAGAAACACGTTGTCCGTAGCGAAGACCTGGATGCTGTTGTACATGCCCGTCGTTGCATCGAGAGGCTCGGGCCGCCGCGTGTCGCGGATCCACGTTAGTTCCGGCCCGCCTACGCGCACCGGCTCGGACAGCAGCGGGATCAGATCGGGAGCAACCTGAATCGTATTCGGGTCGACTTTCACACGCCGGTAGGAAATCTGATAAATCAGCGTGTCGATCAGGTTGGGATGCTGCGTCGCCCGCACATCGCCTTCCGACGTCGACGATGCGAACGTGACCACGTTTTGCGCGTTGATATAACCGCCGCCAAAAGAGAAATCGAACGTCCGGTGATTGAGAAATCTCGGCCAGTTGTAGTTTGCCGTGAACTGCTGCTCCAGTGAACCGTACTCCGAGCGAAACGTGATGGACTGGTTTCGGCCCCACAGGTTGATCCTCGAAACATCCAGCTCAACCAGCGCGCTCACCCCGAATTTGCCATTTGTGCTGCAGGTATACGTCGAAGGGTTGATGCCCAGCGCGATCAGGCTCAGTGGATTGGGGCAGTTTGTGCTCGGCGTCCCGGTCTGCACCTGGAAGCCCCCGCCGTACGTCACGTTCCAGCGCCGCGCCTCGTCGAACTGCACCAGCACATTCTTCCGCGGCTCGTCGCCTTCGGGATTCTCAACCGCCGTCGTAACCTGGTTGAACAGCGTGAGATTGTAAAGCTCGCGCTGCGTCTGAAGAAGTTTGGCCTGGTCCAGAGGTTCGCCGGCCTTGACCAGAATGTCGCGCGTCACCGTCCCCGCTCGGGTGTAGTGCAAACCGCTGATCAGCACGTCGCGAACGAAGATCTGATCGCCGGGAACCGCGTGCAGACTCACATCGATGATGTTCGGATCCTTCGCTGAAGGTTTCTGCTGCAGAATTACCTGAGCATGATCGTATCCTTGATCGAGGAAGTAACCGAGGATGGCGTCGCGATCGGCCGTTAGATTGTTTCCGGAGTAAGGCTGGCCTGACTGAATGCTCAACTTAGGTTGAAGTTCCGTCAGCTGTGACGGATTTACTCCGTCGACCTTATAGATGCCGACTGTTTGCTGCACGCCTTCAACGATGTTGTAAGTAACGATCATATTCCGTTCGCCATGCTTCGCCGGGGTCTGCGATTCGCGAATCTCAGGCGTCACCTTCACGTTGGTGAAGCCATTGCCCTGGTAAAGCGCGGTAATGGCGTTCACATCCGCCGTCTGCAGTGCCTGGCTGTAAATGCCGTGCGGCACCAGCAGCGACGCAGCCTGAACGCTCAGGCGCTGGCGCAGCAGCCACGCTCCAAAATACCCGTTTCCCTGAATGGCGACCGACTGAATTCGATCTCGTGGCCCGAGTTGGACATCATAGGTGATGTGGGTGACCCCTGCTTTTGCGTCCGAGGTATGCGTCACTTTAGCGTTGAGGTATCCCTCTCGCTGGTAATAATCCCGGATGCGCTTGCTGCCTTCGTTCAGCAGGTCCTCGTCCAGCGTGCCCTCCGCGTAGACAGGAACCAGGCTGCGTACCTTGCCTCTGCTCAGCTTCGCGCCCTCCACAATAACTCTGATGATGGGGCCGCGATCCGCCTGGAACTTGTAACTCACGTGATTCGTCGGCGGCTGGTATTGGCTCGACTCGATGCTCACGTTCGCTTCAAGCCGCTGCTGCTTCTGGTATTGCTTGCGCAGATTGTTCAGTGCCCGGCTCACCGTTTCCGAATTGACTTTGGATCCGGCCTTCAGCTTCGCCTTCTTCCGGAACACCGGCGGCGTCATTCCGCTGTCTCCCTCAACCGCTACATCCCCAACCCGCGCCGGCTTCCCCGTCCGCACATCGAACTGCACGTTCACTTCGGCATTGGCCTTGTCAATCGCGGTGTGTCGCGTGATCGATCCCTGATAGTAGCCGTTTTGCTTCAGCGTCTGCTGCAACAGATCGCCGGCATGGCTCAATTTTTGATCGGTGAAGGTCGTGCCCGGGTTCAGCCGCGTCGAGTAGTTCAGTTGATTGTTCAGATGGCTGTTATTTACCCCCCTGACCAGGATCCGGCCCAGAAACAACGTCGGCGCTCCTCTGAAGATCAGAACAATGCCATTGCCCTGGCGCTGCCCATCGACGGCGATGTTCCGATAAAGCCCCGTGGCGTACAAACGACGCAGACTGGCGCGTACCTTGATCGGATCGAGCGGCACGTTCGCTTGCTGTTCCATCCGCTCCGGAAGCGGATCGAGAGCGGCGCGATCGACGCCCTCGAAACGAATCTCCACCACCCGGAGACCGGCCCATCCCTGGAGATCGACCGAGGTGGGCACGGGCTGGACCTTCACCGTCGACTTCTCCTGGATTGCGTTGTAGGAAGGCAAAACGCTCCCCGGTGGCACCGGCGGCGTCTTCTTCTCTTGTTGTTCCGGCGAACTCGCACTGGGAGGCTGGGCAGCAGGACTGGTGGGTTCCTGCCCATGCAGAGAAGTCGCGGCGGCGGCGAACAGCGCGACAAACATGGACAGGCAACGGACACGCCAGTACCTCGATGCGGGGCGCCGCTCAGCCGCACCCGCTCGAACCTCCAAGACGCCCCGCAAAGCAGGAATTGCTTTCGGACCCAAACCACCCTCATTCTGCATCGGAAAGGTCGCCGCCGCCAAACCGGAAAATCTCTGTCTGTGTGAACCCGCTCCGCCCCGGTGAGTTCTCCCAGGATCGCACTATCCGCCCGCCGGCTCCAGGATTTCTCATCCCCGGTTTTGCTGACGAACCATGAGATGCGCCCTTGCAGGGACCGGCCATCGCACCCCGAAAACCAGGCCCATCTCCCGAAGTTTCTATACTACTGAGAGATGGCAGCTCCGTCTCAGACCGTTCGCGCCCCGACTTTTCGGGAAAGGTACTCGCGCCAGGTTCTGTTCTCCTCCATCGGCCCTGACGGTCAGGAAAGGATCGAGCAGGCGCACGTTGCGATTGTCGGCGTTGGCGCCACAGGAGCGGCCGCCGCCAGCCTCCTGGCACGGGCTGGCGTCGGCACGCTGACCCTCATCGACCGCGACTTTGTGGAAGAGAGCAACCTGCAACGCCAGGTGCTCTTCGACGAAGCTGACGCGCGCGCGTCGTTGCCCAAGGCCGACGCCGCACGCCGCAAGATCGCCGCCTTTAACAGCGAAATTGAAATCCGCGCTCGCGTCGCCGACCTCGTTCCGGCCAACATCCATGAGTTACTGCAGAGCGCCCAGATCGTTCTCGACGCCACTGACAACTTCGAAACCCGCTACCTCCTCAACGACTACGCCGTGGAGCAACAAAAGCCCTGGATTTACGCCGCCGCTGTGGGCGCGTACGCAGTGACGATGAATATCCTTCCCGCGGAAACCGCCTGTCTCGCCTGCATCTTTCCCGAGCCGCCCCATGGAGCGGTCGAAACCTGCGACACCTCCGGAATTCTCAACACCGCGGTGAACCTCGCAGCTTCGATCGAAGTCACCGAGGCGCTCAAATGGATCGTCGGAGCGCGCGATAAAATGCGCCGAACCCTGCTCTCCTGCGACCTCTGGAACAATGAGTGGACAGAAATTGCAGCGGCCGCTCCACGAGCCGGCTGCGCGGTCTGCGCCCAGCGAGATTTTACCCATCTGCGCGGCGAGGGCCGCCCGCACATCACGCTCTGTGGCCGCGACTCCGTCCAAATCCATGAGCGCTCCCGCCCCATCGATCTCGCCGAAATGGAGGACCGTCTCAGTCCTCACGGTCACGTCCTGCGCAACGACCTGCTGCTCCGCTTCCGGCGCGGAGAGCACACTCTCACCCTCTTCCCAGACGGCCGCGCCATCATTCAGGGAACAACTGACGTCGCGCTTGCCCGCAGCTTGTACGCGCGATTCATCGGCTCGTAACCCAACCAGCCCCAAACTCACCAGGTAAACAAATGCCCCGGCTCATCACCGAGGCATCTGCATTTTGCGCCCGAAGGGCGCGTCTGCCTGGACGGCCAGTTCCCTCGATGACAAATCGTCAGAATTGGTTCCAGAGGAACTGGTTATACACCTCGTGATGGAACTGCACTTCCTGCGCCTTCACCAGGGTTCCCAGCAGGCGGGGACAGCGGTCTGCCGAAGCCTCTTTCAGATCCGCATAGCGGCCCTTCACGTCCTCCCCCATCAGTTTTGTGATCCACGCCGAGTTGCGGAAATCCTCAATCGCCGTATAGATGTTGTCCGGCAGCCGCTGCTCCGAGTTTCTCAGGTTCTCGCTCTTCGCAGTCTCGCCCATGAGTCCTGACTTGAAAATCCCCAGCAATACCAGATATGGGTTGGCATCCGGAGCCACAGCGCGCACCTCGGTTCTCATGCTGCGTTCATTGCCGATGGGAATGCGGATCATCGCGCCGCGATCCACCGCCGAGGCATACAAGCGGTTTGGAGCTTCGAAGTGCGGATCCAGCCGGCGGTACGCGTTTACGCTCGAATTGAAAAGCAGGCAGAGATCCTTGCCATAGGTCAGGATGCGGTCGAGGAAGTCCCACCCGAATTTCGCCAGCATCTCGTCGCCGTTCGGATCCCAGAAGAGATTCTTGCCGTCCTTGCTCACAGAAACGTTGGTGTGCATCCCGCTGCCGTTCACCCCCGCTACCGGCTTGGGCAGGAACGACGCGGTCATCCCGAGGTGCGTCGCAACCTGGCGGCAAATCAGCTTGTAGAGCTGAATCTGATCCGCCGCCGCAACCACTTCACCGTAACTGTAGTTGATCTCAAATTGTGAAGGCGCGACTTCGGGATGATCCTTTTCGTTCTCGAAGCCCATTGAACGCTGCACCTCGGCCACCGTGTCGATAAAGCCCCGCAGCGGATCGCCCGGTAGCGAGTGGAAATATCCGCCGGCATTGACGTACTCAAACCGTCCCGTCTCGGGGAAGCGCCGCTCCGCATCGATCCCCGCGAACAGAAAGCCCTCGATTTCGTTGGCCGCATTCAGTGTGTAGCCGTTCTTCTCGAACTGCTCCTTCGCCAGGGTCTTCAGCAGCCCGCGAGTATCTCCTGCGTACGGCGTCCCGTCCTTGTCGATCACGTCGCCGAAGATCAGAACCTTGCCCGCGCCGAAAATATCCGCCGGCGCATAGTAAATAGCGCTCCAGTCGATGCCCAGCCGCAGATCGCTCTCCTTCTGCGCCGTGAAACCGCGAATCGACGACCCATCGAAGGTCAGGTTCTCGTACGCCTTGAGAAGAAATTTCTTGTCGTAATCCAGCATGTGGAGACGGCCTTCCAGATCGCAGAACAGCACCGTCACCGCCTTGATCCCCTTCTGATCGGTCAGATACTTCAGCCGCTCTTCCTGAATTTTGTCGAGTGCCACGCGCTTCCTGCGCTGATCCTTCGCCCTTAAATTGAGCTCCTCCAGCTCCTCATACGAGAGCGCCAGGAAATTCCGATATTCAGTCGACATGCTTCTCCTCTGAATCGTGATTGGGATTGATTGTTCGCTGCCGCGCCACAAGGTTCAGCCCGAAGCACCAGCATAATCCTCGCCCGAGCGGCGCGATTTCGAGTGCTGTGAAAAAGGTTTGGCGGTTCGCTTTTCAGGGTATCGCGCAGGATATAACGAAGTCTCCATATAAAAATTACTGATGGCCGCAATTCGCATCGGTTATCGGAGCGGTCCATTTCGCTCCCGTCGCCATAACCGCTAATCTGGACCTGAACCATGAGCACACATCAGGCAGAAGCCGTCGTCCTCCGCAAATGGCCCGTCCACGAGGCCGACGAGATCGTGTCGCTCTTCACGCGCAACCACGGCAGAATTCGCGGCGTTGCCAAAGCTTCCGCTAAGTCGCGGCGCCGCTTTGGTGGAGCCCTCGAGCCGATGACCTGGGTCTCCGCCAGCTACGTCGAACGTCCGAAGCAGGACCTGGTGCGCCTCGACGCCTGCGAAGTTCTGTCCTCCCCGCTCTCCGACCCGGTCAACTACACACGCGCCGCAGCCCTCGCCTTCTACGCCGAAGTCCTCGAAGAGGCGCTTCCCGACCACGATCCTCACGAAGCCGTCTTCCGTCTTGTCCTCGCCGTCCTCGACCAAACCCGCGACGGCCGCATCTGGATGCCCGTCACCTATTTCTCCCTCTGGATCACGCGCCTTCTCGGCTGGATGCCCTCGCTCACCCACTGCACCCTCTGCGGCGAACCCTTCGGCGCCGAAGCAGCCTGGTTTGACGCCTGGTCCGACGGCTTGGTCTGCTTGCACCACAAGAAGGCCGGCAGTCGAATCCTGACCGCCGAATCGCTCACCCTCGCCCGCCGCATCTTCCAGTCTCCCGTAGCCGCCCTCGCCATCGAAGAGTGGCCCGCAAACCGCGCCGCCGACCTCCGCCGCTTTGCAACCCAATCCCTCGAACGCCACCTCGAACGCAAACTCCATTCCGCCGCCGCTCTTGCCAAACTGGCCGAAGGAACAGGACAATCCGTCCCTTCCCGCCGAACGCGAACCGCGATAGCGGCCGGTGAACAAGGGGATGTTTCGCGGGCCAACAGTGTTGAGGCGATGATGCACGAACTGAACAAGGAATAACCGCTCAAAAGTCTGCATAGTCACCGGAACCTCGCGCATCTACACTGGAGACCCCGCAATTTCTCCCCGTCGAGGACTCATCCATGAAAATCGCCAGCAGCGTTACAGACCTGATCGGCAATACTCCCCTCGTGCAGCTCAACCGCGTCACCGCCGGTGCCCACGCCCGCGTGGTCGCCAAGCTTGAAAGCGCCAACCCGGTCAACAGCGTCAAGGACCGCATCGGCTTCGCCATGATCGAAGCCGCCGAGCGCGAAGGAAAGATTCACCCCGAGAAAACCGTCCTCATCGAGCCCACCAGCGGCAACACCGGTATCGGCCTCGCCTTCGTCGCCGCAGTCAAAGGCTACAGGCTCATCCTCGCCATGCCTGAGACCATGAGCCTCGAGCGCCGCGTACTGCTCCTCGCCTTCGGCGCGCAGATCGTCCTCACCCCCGGTCCCAACGGCATGAGCGGCGCCATCGCCAAGGCCAAACAAATCCTCGCCGACACGCCCAACGGCTACATGCTCCAGCAATTCGAGAACCCCGCGAACCCGAAGATCCACTTCAACACCACCGGACCCGAAATCTGGAACGACACCGAAGGCCAGGCCGACATTCTCATCTCCGGCGTGGGTACCGGCGGCACGCTGACCGGCGTCTCGGAGTACATCAAGCCCCGCAAACCTTCCTTCAAAGCCATCGCCGTCGAGCCCACCGACAGCCCAGTCCTCTCCGGCGGCAAACCGGGCCCTCACAAGATTCAGGGAATCGGCGCTGGCTTCGTTCCGAAGGTGCTGGACACAAAAACCATCGACGAAGTCATCCAGGTCTCAAACGACGACGCTATCGCCATGGCCCGTCGACTTCCCCTCGAAGAAGGTCTCCTCGTCGGCATCTCGGCGGGTGCCGCCGTCCACGCAGCTCTTCGGGTCGCAAAGCGCGACGAAAATGCGGGCAAGCTGATCGTCGTCATCATTCCCGACTTCGGCGAACGTTACATCTCGTCCATTCTCTTTGAGAACCTGCGCAACGAAGCCCAGCAGCTCAAAGCCGAGCCCATCGAAGCGCCGGTCAAGGTTTAGCTTCCGGACCCGCGTCGGCTCACACTACCGGCCGCCGGCCTGAACCCTGTACCCTGCTTCCATGTTCGCCACCATCCGCGAAGACATCAACTCCATCCTGGCCCGCGATCCAGCGGCCAACTCGCGTTTGATGGTGATCCTCTGCTACCCCGGCCTCCACGCCGTCTGGATGCACCGCATCACCGCGCCCCTCTGGCGAGCCAATCTCCGCCTCATTGCCCGTCTGCTCTCTCAGTTCGCGCGCCTCGTCACCGGCATCGAGATTCACCCTGCCGCCGTCATCGGCCGCCGCGTCTTCATCGACCACGGCGCGGGCGTGGTCATCGGCGAAACCGCCATCGTCGGCGACGACGTCACCCTCTACCAGGGCGTCACCCTCGGAGGTACCGGCCACGAACACGGCAAGCGCCACCCCACTCTTCGCGACGGCGTCTTCGCCGGCAGCAACGCTCAAATTCTCGGCAACATTTGTATCGGCGAAAACTCCCGCGTCGGAGCCGGCTCCGTCGTCCTACGCGACGTCCCGCCCAACTCCACCGTCGTCGGTGTCCCCGCGCACATCGTCTATCAAAACGGCGAACGCGTCCTTATCACCGACCCCAACCAGATCAAGGACCCGCTCTCCGGCGTCATCGTCGCTCTCGCCGAAGAGGTCAAGCGCCTGCGTCTCCGAGTCGACGTCCTCGACGGCCAGCTCGAGCTCACCACCCGTGAACTGGATCAGGTCCGCTCCTTTTCCGTGGAAGACGAGGAACGCGACCAGTATCGCGACGAGCAGACCGGCTCCGGCCTCGTCAGCATGGGAGAAGGCATTTGACGGCTGCGTTTAGGTAGATTAGGTAGAGTGGTCTGGAATCATGGAAATTGCAAAGATTGGCAAACCCAGCAGCGGAGATATCGGTAAGCGGAGCGATCTGCCGACGCTCATTCTCCGACGGGTGATGATAGCCCTGAATTGTGTGCTCCTGTCATCCGTAGTTAGAGCTGCTTTAGGCAGGTCCAGCCGACCGATCTTGTCGGTACTTTCTCCATGAAGTCCAGCTGGGGCTGCGGAAAGTTGTAGCTGGCCGCAGACCACACATTCCATCAGGAACTCGCTCGCGGATGTGGATTCGAAAGTTATCGCTGCAGGCGGGAACTGGAAGGTTTATCTCGAAGGCGATAGTGTCGCGACGATCTCCATCTCACCCTTCCTGAACAAAGGTGAGGATGGCGATGTGACGTCATTCGGGTTCAGCGATCTCACGGTCGCAGACTGCGCTGGGGTCCTGTCAGAATCGTGATTGATCCGGACGCAGGCGAGTATACGAGAAACGGTGACACCCCTACGCGCCCGGAATCCCCCGCGTCCGCAAACTCTCCACCACCATCACCCGAATATTGTCGTAATCCGGCTTTCCCGAAAAATTCCGGTAGTCCACGCTCTGATTGTTCTCCCCGCGCCCCGTGATCTGGAACTGCCGATTTCCCGACGCCGCCTCGGCCGGATGCGCCTCCGCCCACGATTGCTCGTCGAAGTCGTCGCTCTCGACATCGACCTCCCACGCCCTCCGCCCATCCGCCTGCCTCACCAGGAATCGGTAGTACGTGTGAAACTTCCCTATTGGCTCGAAATACTCCACAGCATCCACGCGATAAGCTTCCACCGGAAACATCTCAACCAGAAACCCAGTCGCCTGCCGCGCGTCGGGAGGCCCCGTCTTGTGCAGCTGCTCGAGCACGGCGCGCTCCTGGTCCCGCTCCGGCCTCATCCCCGCCGCCGAAAACGCCGCCACCAGCGTCGTGTGTATCTTCCAGTTCTGCGGATCGATCTGCCGCGCTCTTTCCGCGTATTGCACGGCCAGCTGGCCCTGATAAAGCTCTACCGCCGCCGTCGACGCCAACAGGTTCGCCGCCGTATTACCTGGCTCCGCCTTCAGAACCTGCTCAAAATCGGTCAGCGCCTGACGCGCCCGATTCGCCTGCAACTCGGCCAGTCCCTGTGCCAGCGTTGGATTCTGGGTTACCGCGCTGGGCGCCGCCGCCGGCGCGGCCCCGCTTGCCCCGGTCTGCGCCCCGCCCTGAGCCGGATTCTGGGCCGGAGCCGATCCAACCCCGGCCCAACCGATCCACACAAATGCGACACAAAATCCCCATCCCGCGGTTGACTTCTTCATCTGAACTTTCCCAGAATCACTCTATCGCGTTGGACCGCCCTGCGGGGAACCGCAAATCCTGAAGCGCGCGAACCAGTCCTCAGGTATCCTGAGGCGGGAGCGGTCTTCGCACCGTTTCAGCAAGGAGAACGGCCATGGTCTTTCTCGTGATCGGCAGCTTCGTTGCCATCTTCCTCGGCAGCATCATCTGGGCCACCAACCGCCAGCCGGACGAGCACCATTAAGCTCGATTCCAGACCCCTCAAACATGGCTCAAAAGTGGTATCCCGGCGGGCATGTCTTTGTATGATTTTTCATACCCGCTGACAACTTTCCAGAGGTCTGAGGTTCTCGGAACGGCTGATGGCCTGGAACTCCCCCCTCCCTGTGCGCGTATGTAGAAAGCATTCATAGACATACGGTTGGTCACGAAAATACCGTATTCGAGAACCCCAGTGGCAGCCCAGTTGCTGAAAATAATTACTACCAATGACGTGTATTCGAAATAATTAGCTCGGGATCACCCGCAGCCGGGCAGGGTCTCCCAGCGGAAATCGGCTCAGGTACCACCGCCACTCACCATGCAGCGCACCTTCCAAACCCGCATTGTCGCCGTGCTGCTGGCGCTCTTCACCGGTGCCGCGATTGTGTGTGCGGGCTTCAACCTGGTACAGGAAAGCCGCTACCAAACACCCACCGATGGCGTGTGGTGGGTCGAAGCGCCTGGAGGGCTCGAGGCCCAGCGGGTCCCCGCCAATAGCCCCGGCGAAAGAGCCGGTGTTAAACCCGGCGACCTGCTCGTCGCGGCCAACGACGCGCCGGCGTCGCGCGGAGCAGTGCTCGCCCGGGAAATGTGGCGCACCGGCGCCTACAACACCATCCACTACGCCCTCGAGCGTCACGGTATTCGCCTGCCCGATGTCCCCGTCATCCTCGACGTGCAGGACCGCAGCATCCATCAGGGCTTCCGCTTTATCGCCCTCGTCTATCTCGGCATCGGCCTCTATGTACTTCTGCGGCGCTGGACCGCCCCACATTCCACCCACTTCTTCATCTTCTGCCTTGTTTCTTTCGTTCTTTACTCCTTCTGGACCACGGGCAAGTTCGATGAGTTCGACTGGCTCGTCTACTGGAGCAAGATCGGCGCCAACGCGCTGCAGCCCGCTCTGTTTTTGCACTTCGCGCTGGCTTTCTCCTCCGAACGGCGTGAGCGCAAGCCGTGGCTGGTGCCGCTCATCTATCTGCCTGCAGCGGCGATCATCGGCCTCCAGGTCATGGCCATCGAGGTCTGGTCGGCAACCGAGGTGCTGCGCCATCGTCTGGACCAGCTCGCCATCGCCCACCAGGCCCTCTTCTACGTGCTCGCAGCCGCGGTCTTCTACATGCATTTCCGCGCTACTACGGCGCCTCTGGAACGTCAGCAACTGAAGTGGCTCACGCGCGGCACGCTTCTCGCCATCGCTCCCTTCACCCTGTTCTCCGCCATTCCCTACATGGCAGACATCGCCATGCCCGATGCCCTGATCAAAATCGCCGGCATATGTATGGTGTTTCTCCCGCTCACCTTCAGCTGGGCCATCGTGCGCTATCGCATGATGGACGTCGACCTGATCTTCAAGCGCGGCGTCACCTACACCCTCGCGACCGCCGCCCTGGTAGGTGTGTATTTCTCCCTGCTCGCCGTCGCTGCGGCCCTCGCCCAGGCCCGCCTGCGCAGCTTCGGCGTCTGGGGACTCCTCGCCGCCATCATCGTCGCCGCTCTGCTCTTCGAGCCCCTCAAGCGAACCATTCAGCTGCGCGTCGATCGCCTCTTTGACCGGCAAAGCTACGACTACCGCACCACCCTGATCGCCTTTGGCAGAGGCCTCAGTTCCTTCACGAATCTCGACGCCTTGCTCCACGCTATCGTCGACCGGCTGCCCCGCACTCTTCTCGTCGATCGGGTCGCCGTTTTCCTCCCGGATGCGATCCCCAGTGCGGTCCAGGATACCGGCAACCAAGCGCCCGGCCAGTTCCACCTCGCCGCCCAGCACGGATTGCCCGAGACCCTCGGCTCCGCCCGCCTTGACCTGGGCTTCCTCGACTTCGATGAGCCCAACGCCGGCACACATTTGTTCCTCGAAAATCCGCAGCTCGCGCTGCACCTCACTCCGCAGGAGCAGAGCACAGCCGCTGCCCTCGATATGAACTATTTCCTGCCTTGTCGCGTCGGTGTTCCCGGTGCCCGCGAGTGGCAGGTCCAGGATCGCACCATCGCCGTCATCGGCCTCGGCCGCCGCGCCGGCGGCGATTTCCTCTCCAGCGAAGACATGGAGCTGCTCGAATCCCTCGCAGGTTACATCGGCATCGCCCTCCAGAATGCCCGCCTCTACGCCAGCCTCGAAGAAAAAATCATCGAGTACGAGCGCCTCAAGGAATTCAACGAAAACATCGTCGAATCCATCAACGTCGGCATTCTCGCCATCGATCCGGAAGAATGCATCGAGAGCTGGAATTCGCAGATGGAAGTGATGTTCGCCCTCTCCCGCAAAGAAGTCCTGCGCCAACCGCTCGAAATGGTCTTCCCCATCGAGCTGGTTGAGGAATTCCGCCGCGTCAAAGACCAGCCCGGCGTCCACAATCTCTACAAATTCCGCCTCGAAACCCGCGCCGAGGAAACCCGCATCGCCAATATCGCCATCGCGCCACTCGTCTCACGCGATTTCCGCACCGTTGGCCGCATTATTCTCATCGACGACATCACCGACCAGACCGAGATGGAAGGCCAGCTTGCCCAGGCCGAGAAGCTCTCCTCCATCGGCCTGCTCGCGGCCGGCGTAGCCCACGAGGTCAACACACCTCTCGCCGTCATCTCCTCCTATGCGCAGATGCTCGCCCGTCAGCTCAAAGGCGACGAGAAGCTCGGACCCCTGCTCGAGAAAATCACCCAGCAGACCTTCCGCGCCTCCGAAATTGTCAACGGCCTTCTCAACTTCTCCCGCACCAGCGGCGCCGAGTACCGCGAGACCGACGTCAACGCCATCATCCGCGACACTCTCACCCTGCTCGACCATCAGTTCAAGACCGCACAGATCAGGGTCGAAATGAGCCTCATGTCCGGCCTGCCCCCCATTATGGGCAATGCGGGCAAGCTGCAGCAGGTCTTCCTCAACCTCTTCCTCAATGCCAAGGACGCCATGGCCGGAGGTTCTGCGCCGGAAGAGCGCACCCTGCGCATAGCCACCGAAGTCAACGGCCACGTCAGCATCTCAATCGCCGACTCGGGATCGGGCATTGCCCCCGAGCATCTGCGCCGAATCTACGACCCCTTCTTCACCACCAAGAGCGCTCGCCGCGACGGGCAGCCACGCGGAACCGGTCTCGGCCTCGCCGTCACTTACGGAATCATTCAGGAACACGCCGGCAAAATTCATGTGGAGAGCCAGGTCGGCCTGGGCACGACCTTCTATCTCGAGTTTCCGTTGCTGAGGAAACCCGCCCATGTCTGAAGGCACACTCGCTGTTCCCGCCAATTCCCAGGCCGCCGGCTCGGAATCCTCCCCGCGCATCCTCGTCATCGACGACGAGGCCGCGATCCGCGAATCGCTCGAGACCCTGCTGTCCATGGAAGGCTACGCGGTGGAGAGCGTGGAGAATGGCGAACTCGGCCTCGAGCGCATAGCAGAACAGCCCTTCGACCTCGTCCTGCTCGACCTGGCTCTGCCCGGCCGCAACGGAATCGAAATTCTCGCTACCATCCGCGATCGCGAGAACCTGCTTCCGGTCATCATGATCACCGCCTTCGGCACCGTCGATAACGTCGTCGATGCCATCCGCGGCGGCGCCCAGAACTTCGTCCAGAAGCCCTGGGACAACGAAAAGCTCCTCGCCGATATTCGCGCGGCCATCGCCCGTTATCGCGCCGAGGAAGAAAACGTCCAGCTCAAGCGCGCCTTCCGCCAGCGCTACAACTTCCCCAACATCGTCGGCAAAAGCGATGTCATGCTGCGCATCTTCGACCTCGTCGCGCAGGTCGCGCCCACCCGCTCCACCGTCCTGATCCAGGGTGAGAGCGGCACCGGCAAGGAACTCATCGCCAAAGCCCTTCACTCCAATTCAACCCGCAAAGACAAGCCCTTCGTCCCGGTCAATACCGGCGCGATGCCCACCGATCTCCTCGAATCCACCCTCTTCGGCCACGTCAAAGGCGCCTTCACCTCCGCCATCGCCGCCAAGAAGGGCCTCTTTGAAGTTGCCAACGGTGGCACGCTTTTCCTCGACGAAATCGCCACCATGGGCATGGATACCCAGGCGAAAATCCTGCGGGTCCTCCAGGACCGCCGCTTCATGCACCTCGGCGGTGTGCAGGAAATTCAGGTCGACGTCCGCATCATTGCCGCCACCAACGTCGATCTCCGCCAGGCCGTCCGCGAAGGCAAGTTTCGCGAGGACCTTTTCTACCGCCTCAACGTCATCGCCATCGAGCTGCCCCCGCTGCGCAGCCGCCGCGAGGACATCCCCGCTCTCGCCCAGCACTTCCTCAAGTTCTACTCCGACGAAAACAACCTCTCCCCCCGCGCCCTCACTCCGGAAGCCATGCGCGCCCTCGTCGACTACGACTGGCCCGGCAACGTCCGCGAACTCGAAAACGTCATCGAGCGCGGCGTCGTGCTCTCCTCCGGCGGCTCCATCGGCGCGGATCTGCTCCCCGGCCATCTCACCGGCTCCAGCTACTCCTCGAGCCTCCTCGAACACAGCCCCGACGCCTCGCTCTTCGACATCATGGAAGACATCGAGCGCCGCATCATCGTCGACAAGCTCGAACGCTGCAACGGCAACCAAACCGAAGCCGCCGAGCAGTTCCGCATCCCGCTCTCCACGCTCAACCAGAAAATCAAGCGCCTCAATATCGAGATCAAAAAGCGCGCCCGCGACTAATCCCGACAATCGCCGGGTATTCACATTTCCTGATGTTGGGATGAAGGAGCATGTTGGGATGAGGGGGCATGTTGGGATGAGGGAGCGGCGCGCCCCAGCGTTCAGCCGGTAGCCCGCGACACGTGAAGGGGCACAGCTTCGCAGCTTGGGAAAAAGACAACCCCAACAACCAAACCCAAACCCAAACCCAGCGAAGGCCAGGTTCACCCCATAGCAAGAAGCAAACTCCCATGCCACCCCGAACGTCAACGCAACTCAATTCTGGATTCAGTCCAAAGTACTGCCGTGCGCCATTTTGAAAAGGTCACCGTCTCACTGGGCCCACGCCGAGTTTCCGCTGGCTTTCAGCCGTGCCGTCAAACAGCCAGAATGATGTGGGCTTTAACGCCCGGGCTGCTCTTTAGTCTGCTTGCAAAGTGTGCCTGCATTGCCTACACTAACTGCATGCAGTACACGATTCGCAACGTGCCGACCACTCTGGACGCCGAACTCCGTCGGCGCGCACTGGAAGAGGGCAAGAGTCTCAACGAAGTGGCGATTGAGGCTTTGGCCCGTGGCGCCGGCATCAGTGGCGAGCGCTCCCGAAAGCGAGATCTGAGTGACATCGTTGGTACATGGCAGAACGACCCAGCATTCGACGAAGCCATTGCCGCGCAGGACACCGTGGATGAGGATCTTTGGCGTTGAGGCTGGCGCTCGACACCAATCGCTACACTGACCTTGTCCAGGGTGATCCGCGCGTAGCAGAGTCCGTAGAATCAGCCGATGAAGTCTGGCTGCCATTCATCGTGCTTGCCGAACTGCGCGCTGGGTTTTCTCTCGGCAGCAAAGGTCCGCAAAACGAAGCGGCCCTGCGGCGATTTCTCTTCAAACCGAGTGTCGAAGTCCTCTACGCCGACGAACAGACGACGCATCACTATGCGAGCGTGTACCGGCAACTGCGCAGGCAAGGGACACCGATCCCGACCAATGACATGTGGATTGCGGCCCTGGTGCTGCAGCATTCGCTCACACTCTGCGCCCGCGACGCCCACTTCGATGCACTTCCCCAACTCCCGTACGTGTAGAAGAGCATGCATCGACAACAATGCCGCGAATGCAAACAGGACCCTGGTTCGCTCCGGAGGAACACCTACTCGATCGCGAACACCGCATACACCGTCGCCGACTCCTCCACCTGCTGCGGCCGAATCGCCAGCGGCTGGGGAGGTGGCGGAGCGGGTGCCGATACCGTCACCGTCTGCATTGCCTCCGTCGATATGAACCTCTGCACCGGCGTCTGATTACTCGCATAAATCAGCGCCCCCAGATGCGCATTCAAACCGGCCGCCATCTGTGCAGCAACCGCACGAGCGTGGACCAGAGCCTTCTCCGCCGCCTGTGCCTGCAGTCCGTTCCGATCCGTTAGGGAACCTCTGAAGAACT
>PMSS01000254.1 GCA_003167515.1 Acidobacterium sp.
CCGCATCCTCGTCGATCAGGCGGTCGACGCTGTCGAAGTGCCCGGCAAGGACGGCTACTTCGAGGTGCTCTACGGGCACGCCCCGCTGCTTTCTGAAATCGGAGCCGGCGAGGTGCGTCTGCACGGCGGCGATTCAGGCGATCAAAGATACAACGTAGCCCGCGGCTTCGTCGAAGTGCTGCCCGAGCGCGTCACCATCCTTGCAGAATCCGCGCAGAAGCCCGAAGAAATAGACACCGGAGCAGCCCAGGAAAAGCTTCAGCACGGCCAGCAACTCTGGAACGAAGCCGGCGAAGATCCCGAGAAATACGCCCACGCCAACGAAGTTATCGCCGAGGCGGAAGCGACACTGGAGAGCGCCGGGGCCGGGAAGCATTAGCTTAGCTCCGTCGGCTGCCAGCCCCGGATACTCGAGATCCAATTCCTCTTTTATTTCTTAGCGCCCACCGGCTTATAGCCTGAGCTTCCTGCCTTTTTCAGGGCGGCGAGTCCGTCTTCAGTGCTGATCAGCGGCGTAGTCCTGACGCTCTTGCAGGCGCCGCCCGCGCCGATGGCAAGGGCAAAAGCCGCGGCGCTGACGTTGTCAGGCACATCGAAAATGCCCACCGTGTCGTACTCGCCGAACGACAAATAGAATGGTCCAACGGTGCCCCCGAGTTTCTCGATCACTTTGCGGATGGCTTCGGTGCGACTTTGCGGGCGATCGACCAGGGCTGCGAGAGCTGACGAAGTATAAGACACTTGCACAAGGTAACTGGGCATAGGAATGCCCCCTTTCGAGAAGTCTGAATACTGTTTCGTGAGGGAGGGGGCAAGTATACGCCGGACGCAGCCCGCTCGTCCGCCTATGATTGGGGTGCTGGTTTGGCGGTGGAGCCGTCCGTGAGTTCGTCCGAGATTACGAGAAAGGTTTTCAGATTCGCTGTTCCGAACGATGTGAAGAAGGCCACGTCCGCGGCATCGCGGCCGGTTGCCATGAGAACGCGCCCGATCCTGGGTGCGTTGTGCCGAGCATCGATAGTCCACCAGCGATTCTCCAGGTACACCTCGAACCACGCGCTGAAGTCCATGGGCGTATCCGAAACGGGCACGCCGATATCGCCCAGGTAGCCGGCCACATAGCGCGCAGGAATACCGAGAGCCCGGCAAAAAGTGATGGCCAGATGCTGAAAGTCGCGACACACTCCCTGACGCTCGGTGAAGACATCGAGGGCAGTCTTGGTGGGGCGCGCGAAGGAGTAGCCGAAGGCTACCTTGGCATGAACCCAGTTGCAGATGGCCCGCACGCGGTCCCAGCCGGCGACCGTGTTTCCGAAAAGATCGAACGCGGCCGGCGCCAGGCTGTCCACTTCGCAATAGCGGCTGCTGAGAAGAAAACGCAACACGTCGTGGGGAAGCTCCGCGATGGGATGAGCGAGCGCATATGGGCTGGCGGCATCCGGTAGCCCCGAATCCTCAAAGAGGAAATCGTTCTTCAGCCGTAGCTGTCCGGGCGGCGCCAGGAATCGCGTGCACAGATTGCCGAACGAGTCGGTATATTCCTCAATGGAGACGTTCGGCTCCACGTGAACGCGGTCCGGCCCGCGCAGGCCGGCGACTCGCGATGGGTGGACCCTCAGCTGAGCCACGCAGGCGACGGGTTCGGGGATCTCAAACAACATGTCGTAGCCCAAACGAAGGAGCATCCTGCCTCCACGGTGCTATTCAACGGTGTTCATAAGATGTAACGATTGATACGAGCGTTGTCGAATGTCTTTGAACCCACGGGGAAAGCTGGCACAATGGCATATCGGCACGCGAGACTCGGAGGAACGGCACCGCTAAAATGACCTACTGTCTTGGCATCATGACACAGGAAGGCCTGGTAATGGCGTCGGATTCGCGTACCAACGCGGGATTCGACGACCTGAATATCGCGCGCAAGATGCACACCTTCTGCCAGCCGGGCGAGCGGGCGTTTGTGGTACTCAGCAGCGGAAGCCTGTCGCTCAGCCAGTCGGTTATCAATCTGGCGAAAGCCAGTTTTGCCGCCGGCGAAGGTCTTGCGCAGGCGCGCAACATGTATGAGGCCGCGCGCGAGCTGGGGGAATGCGTGCGGCATGTCGCGGAACTGGACCGCGCTGCGCTGGAGCGCGACAACTACTCCTTCAACGTGCATCTGCTGCTGGGCGGGCAGGTGCGCGGCGAGACTCCGGCGCTCTACATGATTTACCCGCAGGGCAATCCGATCAGCGCCACCGAGGAGTCGCCGTTCCTGCAGCTTGGTGAGTACAAATACGGCCGTCCTCTGCTCGATCGCGGCGTGGTCTTCAGCTCGACCAGCCTGATGGTGGCGGCCAAATACGCGCTGCTCTCCTTCGACGCCACCATGCGCTCGAACGGCGCGATAGGCCCGCCCATTGAGCTGGTGCTTTACCGCAAAGACAGCCTCATTCTGGATTGCTATCGCAAATTCACTCACGGCGACGCTGAGCTCCAGACGATTCACGGACGCTGGGAGCAATCCTTGCGACGGGCTGTCCAGGACCTGCCCGACCTGCATTTTGCCGATGCGCCCTCGGAAGAAACCGCGCAAACGCTGCTGATTTAGAGAGGGCTGGCCGATTCGCGTCGGGTTGCTACGTGCTTCACCTGCCGTTGCGGCAACTCGCCCACGGCGAGCCTGTCACTACCGCTTGGCCCAGGTTCGCCTGTTCAGTCCCTCTTGTACACTTCTCTGACCCGTGGATATTCCAGCCCAACCCGAGTCCCAGCGCGGATTCTGGGCCTCCGTCCGCGAAGCCCTGCGCGGTTCGCATCAGGACTACACCGCCGGGAGCCTGAACCGGTCCATCCTTCTGCTCGCGATTCCGATGGTGTTGGAGATGGTGCTGGAGTCGTTGTTCGCTGTTGTCGATATGGCCTGGGTCGGGCGGCTCGGAGCGAACGCTGTTGCGACGGTCGGGCTTACGGAGTCGATCCTCGCTCTGGCGTTTTCGATTGGGCTCGGCCTTTCGCTTTCGACGACAGCCATGGTCGCGCGCCGCATCGGCGAAAAGGACCCTGAGGACGCCGCAATCTCCGCCGTCCAGGCCATCGTCCTGGGCTTGCTGATCTCGCTGGGGCTGGGCATTCCGGCGGGCCTGGCAGCGCCGCATCTTTTGCGTCTCATGGGCGCGTCGCCGGCAATCGTCACCGTAGGATCGGGCTACGCCCGCATTGCGCTGGGCGGCTGCGGCGCCATCATCATGCTCTTTCTCAACAACGCCATTTTCCGCGGAGCTGGGGACGCAGCCATTGCCATGCGTCTGCTGTGGGTGTCGAACATCATCAACCTCATCCTCGACCCCTGCCTCATTTTCGGACTGGGTCCGTTCCCGCACCTCGGCGTCACGGGGGCGGCCCTGGCCACATTCACTGGCCGCAGCATCGGTGTTCTCTATCAGTTCTATCGGTTGATGCGCGGGACGGAGCGCATTCATATCCTGCCCCGCCACCTATACCTGAACGTCCCGGTGCTCTGGCGCCTGCTGCGGGTTTCGCTCACCGGCGTTTTGCAGTTCGCGATCGCCAACGCTAGCTGGATCGGCCTCGTGCGGATTGTTGCTCTGTTCGGCGCCGCATCGGTCGCGGGCTATACCGTCGCGATTCGCGTCCTCATCTTTTTCATCCTGCCCGCGTGGGGACTCAGCAATGCCGCGGCGACTCTGGTCGGGCAGAACCTGGGGGCTCGGCATCCTGAACGCGCCGAGCAGGCAGTGTGGCGCACCGGCCTCTACAACATGCTCTTCCTGGCGACGCTTGGAATTGTGTTTTTCGTTTGGGCGACGCCGGTGGTGCGCTTGTTTGTGGATGACCCCGAAGTAGTGGCCATCGGCGGAAAGGCGCTGCGAACCTTTGCCTGCGGAAATATCGCCTACGCCTGGGTGATGGTATTGCTGCAGGCCTTCAATGGTGCGGGCGATACCGTGACGCCGACCATCGTGAACTTCTTCGGCTTCTGGGTACTCGAAATACCGCTGGCGTGGTGGCTGGCGACGCGAGCCCATCTGCGCGCAGAGGGAGCATTCCTCGCCGTGGTCATCGCGGAATGCTCGATCGCGATAGCGAGCCTTATCCTTTTCAAGAGGGGACGCTGGAAAAGACAGCGGATCTGAAGGCGAGTGGCGGACAGCTCCTGGACCGGTACGTCATGGCCGATTCGTCATTCTCCGAAGGCTTTCCTGATAAAAGTAACGATGCGCTGGCGGCCATCGAAGCCATGCCACGGTTCGGTGCTCGGCGATCCAAAGATCCCGCCGGCCAGCGGGCCGTGATCTTCGCGAGGATACTGCACCATCTCGACCAGCACGCCCATTTGTCGCAGTGCGCGATACATTTCCTGGCTCTGCCCGAGTGGGTCAGTCTTGTCGCTCTCCCCTTGCAGCAGCAGAAACGGCGTCTTAGCGTGCGCGGCGTTGGCAAGCGGGCTCTGCCGCCAGGCGCTCTCGGCATGCTCCCACGGATAGCCGTTGTAGAACCAGCGGTCGTAGTATGAGCCGCTTTCGGTGCCGTATTCGCTTTCCTGATCGATGACGGGCGCGCCGCTGACGATAGCCTTGAAACGGTCAGTCTTCCCCTCGACAAACCCGGCCATCTCGCCGCCGTAGCTGTAGCCCATGAGGGCGAGCTTGCTCGAGTCGATCGGATATTTGGCCAGGACTGTATCGACGCCTGCCATGATGTCGCGGTAGTCTCCGCCGCCCATATCGTTCCTGTTGGCTGCGGCGAACGCTGCCCCATAGCCGGTGCTGCCCCGCGGATTCGCACGCAATACTGCCCACCCCTGGCCCAGCAGAAATTCTGTCAACGCATTCCAGTTGTCCTCAAACGCGCCGGTGGGTCCGCCGTGCACGTCGACGATGAGTGGAACTTTGCGCTGCGCAGCCTGAGGCGGCAGGTAGAGGAGACCCTCGACCGTGAACGCATTGCGTTTCCATGAAATAGGCTGAGAACTTACTTGAGTCCACGCCGCGGGCAACAGATCGGGCGTCTTTAGCGCCCGCGCTGTATCGCTCAGCTTCTCGGCGTAGTAAAGCGCTGGAGGTTGATTGCTCGATGAACCCAGCCACACCCACGCCGTGTGCTTCGCATTTGTGTTGAATTGTGTAACCGTCGCGGTATCGAAATGGAGAGGTTCACGCCGGTCTCCATCGAAGCGCAACAGCGTGGTTTTCATGCCGACTTCCGCGGATTCGAACACCTCGCCTTTCTCCGCGATGGGTTCGTCGTGGCCCATGCTTCCCTCGAAGCCGGCGCTGAGGTTGTGGATCGACGCATCAGCCAGCGGCAGCGCGTAGAGGTCCTCGTAGCCGGGAGGAGCGTCCGCCTGGCTTTGCGCGAGGAAGAAGACACGGCTCGCATCCGGGGACCATGCGGCGGCGCCGATGGTTGCGGGCGCCGATTTGAGCTGCGTTGGTTGGGCAGGATCGGCAACGAAGAGGAGCCACGCAGTCGCGGCCGGGGCAAGATCGCCCGCATCGTTCATGCCCCCTGAGATTGCGAGAAGCCGATCGCTCTGCTGCGTCCAGGAAACTCCCCGAACATCCGGCGGTACCGCGGTCGGCGTGATTTTCCCGTCCGCCGGATCGAGCAGGTAGAGCCGCGACCCATGGGGATCGTGGTTCACCCACACCGCGTCCGCTTTATCGTCGTGCTCTTTCTTCTCGCCTGGAGTCTCGGGGTCGCGCACCAGGATCGCAATGTGCTTCCCATCGGGAGCAATGAAGTAGCGCTGGACATCGCATTCGACCGGTTCAGGCTTCGCTGCTTCGGCGGTGGCGGACGGCTTCTTTGCGGGGGGAATGGCGTCGGGCGCAGTCGACTCATCCACCGGCGGGACAATCTTTACCTCGAAGGCATGTGCCTCGCCGCCGTTCATCGGCAGCTGATAAAGCTGCGTGTGCTCACCACGATGCGCCATGAAGAGAATGCTTTCTCCATCCGGCATCCATTGCCCGGCAGACTCGCCACGCTTGTCGCCGCTGGGCGAATACGTCAGTTGCCGCGACGAGTTTGCCTTCACGTCGACGATCCAGAGATGGCTCTTCCCACCATCGGCAGTAGCGTCGGAAATCTGAATCAGCACGCTCTGTCCGTCGGGCGAAACCTTCGGCTGCGCCATCGAACGCACGTGGCGCAGGTCCTCGTTGGATGGGAAGTGG
>PMSS01000232.1 GCA_003167515.1 Acidobacterium sp.
CCGAGGCCGTTCTGGAGGGTGAGGACCCAGGTTTTGGGACCGAGGAGATGGCGGGCGGAGGTGAGGGCGGCGTGGGTCTGATGGGTCTTGGTGAAGATCATCAGGAGGTCGGGGATTTGGGTTGCTGCTTCGGGGCGGCAGGCTAGGAGCTGGGTGATGCGGCGGATGCGGGGGCCGGTGGCGGGGTCGTCGGTTTCGAGGCGGAGGCCGTCGCGGCGGATGGCGTCGAGGTGCTGCTGGTTGATGTCGAGGAGGGTGACGGAGGCGCCGGTTTCGGCGAGGAGTCCGCCGAAGAGCGAACCCATGGCTCCGGCACCGAGGATGGCGATGTTCATGGCGGTTCCCCCCTGGGATCAGGGTATGGGGGTTGGGGGGGTGGGGGATGTGAACGCCGTCACAGGGGTTTTTGGGGTGGGGGGTGCGGGCGCTCAGGGTGCCTCCCCGTGTTGGCGTTCCTCTCTGAAGTAGACCTTCCCGCTCTGGGAGATGGATGCTACAAACGGCCCATTGTGCTTCTTGCAGAGATTTCGCATCTGGCGATTGGCCTTCACGAGCAGATCGCCAGGATCGCCAATCCTGCTCGATGTGAAGACAAATTCGCGGATTTTGAATTGGTCTATGAGCTTCCTCTCGAGGAATCTCGTGCGCTGCTTCTTGTCAAATGTGACCAGAATCCATTTTCTTTCGCCGACTTTTCTGAGCAGCACGGTATCGTCGGTTGAGCTGCTAAAGAACTCTCGATGCCGCTTGTACCTGATTCCGGCGCGATCCAGCTTTTCGACTAACTCGTCGTAGTCGAGGTTGTGGTCCAGGTAGAGGGTGAAGCCTTTAGGCGGCGGCTTTCGCCTCTTCGAGCGAGATCGCCTCTTCGATTTCGACTTCGGATCGACCATAGTCTCGTGCCAGTTTGGAGATCGAGGCCCCTCCGTTCTTTCTGCTCATCAGGAAAGCGGTAGAGATTCTGGAATTGACCAACACCGGCATCCCAAAGGCGATCCGCGGATCGATTACGACCACGCGGGGCGCCTGATCCGGGTTCTGCTGGTGCTGCCTGCTGGTGAACGGGAACAGCCTTTCAGCGATCCCCTGTGCATTCCGCTCGACCCGCCGTAGAAATGGATCGAGAATCGCCTTGAAGGCGTGTTGACCGCTTGCCGTGAGGTTAATCAGCTCGTTCTCTTCTCCTTCGAGGTATATCTTTCTTCCCCTGGTGGCCAGTTGGTAATCCGCGAGGGGGTACTTGGAACGCTTTTCGATCCGCAACTCTTCGACGGAACGCCGTATCCGAGGAAGTCCAATGTCGTGGATTTCTCTGAGGCTTTCAAGAACGTACAACTCAACGAGATTCTTAAAGGACAAAAGCAGGGGGCGGCGGCTGTAGACCGTCGTGAGGGGCGCGGCAGCCGGTTCGCCGATTGTCCAGTACCTGACTGTGCTCGCGGGCACGAGTAAATAGCGGGCGGCCTCATCGACCGTGTAATTGGGGATCTCCAGCGGGTTGAATTTCGCGTTGGACATCGTCGCAAAAGTGTACCGGAATCCGCCTTCGGGGGCGATGGCGGAGTTTTTCGTTTGCATTTCGATCCCCCTTCGGGCACACCTAATTCGCTTACTGGATGGGGAGCTGGAGGTCTTCGGTGGGGGGGTGGGCGGGTTGGGAGGCGAATTCGCGTTCGAGGCGGTCGTTGACGCCGGCCTGGGCGAATTCGGCGGCTACGCGGATGCCGTTCATGATGGCGCGGTCGTTGGAGGAGCCGTGGCCGATGATGCAGACTCCGCGGACGCCGAGCAGCGGTGCTCCGCCGTATTCGGAGGGGTCGAGGCGGCGGCGGAAGGCGTTGAAGGCGCGGCGGGAGAGGAGCGCGCCGACCTGGGCGGTGACGGTCTGGGTTAGAGAGACTTTCAGCATTTCGCGGACTAAGCGGCTGAGGCCTTCGGAGGTTTTGAGGGCTACGTTGCCGACGAATCCGTCGCAGACGATTACGTCACAGTTACCGTTATAAATATCGCGGCCCTCGACGTTGCCGATGAAATTGACGGGCAGCTTGCGGACGAGGATTGAGGCTTCGCGGGTGAGATCGTTGCCCTTGCCTTCTTCTTCGCCGACGGAGAGGATGCCGACGCGTGGACGCGGGACGCGGAGGACGGAGCGCGCGTAGAGTTCGCCCATGACGGCGAACTGCTCGAGGTTTTGCGGCTTGCAGTCGACGTTAGCGCCTACGTCGAGGAGGACGCAGGGGGAGCCGGAGAGCGTGGGGACGACGATGGCGAGCGCGGGGCGATCGACGCCGGGAAGCGCTCCCAGAGCCATTTTGGCGGTAGCCATGCCTGCGCCGGTATTGCCTGCGGTGAAGAAGCCGGCGGCGCGCTTCTCCTTAACCATTTTGAGGCCGATGCGCATGGAGCTGTTGCGCTTGGTGCGGACGGCCTGGGCGGCTTTCTCGTCCATGCCGATGAATTCTTCGGCGTGCACGATGGAGATGGGCAGGCGAGAGAAGCCGAGGGCGTTGGCGAGACGCGGGCGGAGCAGGGGCTCGGGTCCGACGAGGTGAACGCGGACGGGGAGGTTACGACAGGCGAGAATCGCGCCTCGAATCTCGGGCTCAGGAGCTTTGTCCGAACCCATGGCGTCGAGAGCGATGTCTGTGAGCATCGATGAGTGGGGCTAGCTGGCTTCCTTCACTTCGAGAACTTCGCGCCCCTTATAGGTGCCGCATTTGGGGCAGACGTGGTGGGGGAGCTTGCGCTCGTGACAATTGGGACACTCGGAGAGGCCGGTGGGTGTGAGGAAGTCGTGGGCGCGGCGCTTGGAGGTGCGGGCCTTGGAGTGGCGCCGCTTTGGGTTCGGCATTGCTGATTCCTTTCGTTCCTTCTCGCCCCGGGACTCGGCTGAGGCAGTGCAGAAGTCCGGGGAAAAATACTTCAGTGATCGACCTTATCGGTCTCGTTCGTTTCCGGGCTCAACTGGCTGCGGAGGCCTGAGAGTGCCGACCACCGCAGGTCGGCCGGTTTGACCTCGCAGGTGCACGGTTCGGAGTTCAGGTTGCGTCCGCAGCGCGGGCAGAGTCCCTTGCAGTCCGGTTGGCAAAGCGTTCTCACGGGGAGGGTTAAGAGCACCTGCTCGCGGAGGACGTCTTCGAGAACCAGACCACCTTCCTGATAATAACCGATTTCGGTTTCGGGCGGGATGAGGGCGCGCTCGGGAGGGCCTGCGTCGATACCCAGGGGGCGGAAGAGGAGGTCGAAGTCGCCGGAGAGGGAGTGACGGACGGGGTCGAGGCAGCGGGCGCATGGAGCTTCGAAGTCGCCCGACCAGGCGGCGCGAGTGCGGATGTCGGGAACGATTTCTTTGGGGCCGCGATGCTCGCGGAGAAGCTCGGCGAGACCCTTGACGGCGAGCGGGGAGATTTGGGTGGCTTCTTCTCCGTAGTCGATGACGCCGGGGGGAATGGTGAGGTCGAAGTTTACCGGCTCCCGTTCGAGGTCGAGCAGGGTGATGAGCATGACGGGTCCTTCGCGTGGATGGGGGATGGATTTAGGTTACGGGGTGAAGCAGGCGGGGTCAATATTGTGTCTGGTACGCGGCGCTCAATGATGCTTCAGGGCTGGCGTTTGAGGGCGAGGGCGGCGTAGGCGGTTGCGGCGTCGGTCATGAAGAGGGCTGGGTCGCTCGAGGGGTCGCGCTGTTTGTTGAGGGAGGCCGCGGTCCAGGCTCCGTCGGATTGCTGATGCTGGGCCAGCCACGCGAGGCTGCGGCTGAGAGTTGGGTCGCGGCGGGGCGTGCGTTGTGCTTCAAGGGCGAGGACGGCGAGGCCTGTGGCGTAGCCGTCGCTGGTGGTCGGCTGGGTGGAGTGGTCGATGCGGTCTCGGTGGTCGATGGAGGCGGTGCGGAATCCTCCGTCGGGTTGTTGCTGGGAGCGGATTGCGGCGATGAGGGCTTTGCGCTCGGCGCGGGTTAAGAGTTTTGGTTCCTTCGCGGAGGCCCAGAGTACGTAGAGCTGGTTCATGAGCGGCTGCGCGGCGTAGTTGCGGCGGAGATAGTCGCGGAGGCGGTCAAGGTGGGCGCGGGCATTGGGTTCGCGGGAGAAATTGTTGGGGAGGTTGACGGCTTCGAGCATGAGGAGCGTGGCGCCCTGATAGCCGGACTCGGAGGATTCCCAGGGGCCGAGGTGGAAGTCCTGCCACTTCCATGCACCGGCGAGGGGTCCGGTGGATTCCTGGAGAGCCCAGGCGTTATCGAATGCGGTGCGGGTGATGGGGCGGAGCTGGCCCTGGGCTGAGTCGTAACTGGCAGAGTCGTAACTAGCAAGGATGACGGCGTTGAGGACGGCTTCGGTTGCGTGCGATTCAGCGGTCTTGCCGGGGCCTGATTTTTCGTCGGAGTAGAAGGGGATCATGTCAGGCCAGTTGGCGACGCGCTTTTCGACGCTGGCGAGCATGATTTGTTGGGGCGGAGTGGTCGCGGACTCGCCGAGGTCGCGCTGAAGCCCGGGGCGGACCATGGCGTAGGGGACGACGGTGTGGCAGGAGATGCAGAGGGTGCCGTGATCTTTTTGAGCGCGGGGCCAGGCTTGCCACCAGACTTCGCGGTCGTCGAGATAGTGGGCGGCGGCTTGTTTGTTCCAGGTGGGGGCGGGTGCGTTGGCGGCGCCGTGGACGGTTGCGGTGCGGAAGAAGGGGATGGACGCGAGGAGGCCGATGAGGAGGAGGGATGTCGCGAGGCGGCTTCTCATGGAGCTCCTTTGTGCGGATGGGTTTTATCGTACCGCAGAAGTGGAAGGCGGTCGGGTTTGTTCTGCTCTTGGAGAATATGCGCGCTGAGTGACGCGGCGATAACGCACTCGTTGAGACGCGCAGAGGCTCAGCGCCTTAGCAGGTTGGATCTCTCGGGTCGAGCTGATGGAGCACAAGCGGAGGAATTTTCAGGATGCCAGGGAAATTGCTTTGAGGGGAACAGAAACATGGGTTATGATCGTTCTCAATTTTCGGGTGCTTTGCAGATTAACTCTGAACTGCAGAGCCCCGAACTCGCGGCAGAGCAAGTTCGGTCTTGCGACCCGCTGCAAGATCTCCTCTTCAGCACGGCATAAAAATTGCGGTCCACCGAGAAGCCTGGCGCCACTCAGCGTGGACCCGTGAACGCAACGCTCTTACAGATCGCCACATGAGCGTGCTCGACAAGGCTTTCCTGGAGGACGTGATGAAAAGTTCCCTGCGGACCTGCATATTCGGCTGTATCTTTGCTTCCACCCTGGCCGCCTTCGCGCAAACTGCGACCACTTCGCTGCGTGGTGTAATCGCCGATCCCAGCGGCTCCGTGGTTCCGGGAGCGAAGGTGACTCTGACGGATCAGGCGACGGGCGTCAGCTATGACGCAGTCTCCAGTGATTCCGGCTACTACATCTTCCCCGTCGTTCAGCCCGCGCAATATCGGATCGCGGTGACCGCGCCCGGCTTCGCCACCGAGCAAAGCTTAATTACGCTGCTGGTGAGCCAGCCGGTCACGCTGAACTTTTCGCTTAAGGTCAGTAGCACAACCGTGACCGTGAATGTCAACTCAGCAGCCCAGGATCTGAACCTCACAGACGCGACGGAAGGGAACTCAGTGGGCACCTCGGTTATCGAGGCGCTGCCCATGGACGAGCGCAATCCCATCTCCCTGCTGACCCTGCAGCCCGGCGTGTTGTATATCGGGGACAACACCGACAGCCGCCAGGGAGCCGTGGCCGGCGGGCGCTCCGACCAGGGCAACGTCACCCTGGACGGCCTGGACGACAACGATGAGGTCTTCGGTACCGCGTTTACTGGGATTCTGCGCTCCACCCTCGACTCCACCGAAGAGTTTCGCGTGGTCACCTCCAACGGCACCGCCGAAGCAGGCCGCTCATCGGGCGCGCAGATCGAGCTGATCACCAAAAGCGGCACGAATAAATACCATGGCGCGCTTTATGAGTACTACCGGCCGGACAACGTGGTCGCGAACAGTTACTTCAACAAGTACAGCGAGCTGTCGAGCGGCACGCCTAACCTCCCGCAGTTCTATCTGGTAAATACGTTTGGCGGCGCGTTCGGCGGACCGATTAAGAAAGATAAGCTCTTCTATTTTTTCAATTACGAAGGCAACCGCGTCGGCACACATCAGGTAGTCGGAGCCACCGTGCCCACCACCACCTTCATGGCAGGCCAGCTTGCCTATCAGGATGTCAACGGCAACAACGATACGTTGACCGCCGCCCAGGTAGCATCGTTAGACAAGCCCTGCGAGTCCAACACCTTCAACGGCCAGCCGGTCTGTCCCAATGGACCGGGCGCCAACGCCGCGGTGCTGAAATACCTTGCTGGTGTACCGACGGTAGCGCAAACCTCAAGCCCGATACTCGGCGACGGCCTCAACAGCGGCGCTTATTTCTTTACCTCGCCGGCGCCGTCCACGCTGAACACCAGCATTCTTAAGATCGACTACGACCTGAATAGCCAGAACCGCTACTTCGTGCGCGGCAACCTGCAAAAGGACACTACATCCGCGGCGGAACCGCTCCCCGGGCTGCCCGCGGGCAGTTTCACCGACGATAACTCCAAAGGTCTTGCCGCCGGATATACATGGATACCCAATAGCCGCATCGTCAACGAGCTGCGCTACGGACTTATCCGTCAGGGCTACCAGGTCAACGGCCCGGGCCAGAGCAGTTACGTCAGCCTCTATGGCCTCACACAGCCGATTGAATACTGCAACTGCGGGACCCTGCGCCACGTTCCCGTCAACGAGATTACCGATACCCTGAACTGGACCAAAGGAACCCACACCCTGGCCTTCGGCGGTAACTGGCGCCTCATCACTAACCACTTCGGCACGGACTCAGACTCTTACGACACAGCCTCCACCAATCCCCTCTATGCCAATGAGGGCGATCTGCCGGCGCCGGGGCCGGCCAATGGCAATCCGGCGATTGACAACAGCTTCTACACCACCTCCTGGGCGAATGCCTGGGGCAATCTGATGGGCGTCGTTCCCGAGCTGACCAACGTCTATAACTACCAGATCACCTCCACCACCACCGGCACCGCGCTGCCCGATGGGGCGTTCGTCGTCCGTAACTACCGCTCCAACGAGTTCGAAGGCTTCGCGCAGGATACCTGGCATGCCCGGAAGAATCTCAACCTGATCCTCGGTCTGCGTTACACCAATCTGCAGATACCCTACGAGACCAACGGCCAGCAGATTTCGCCTACCATCAATATGGATAAATGGTACAAAGAGCGGGAAATCGCTGCGCAGCAGAGCCAGATTTACGAGCCACTCATCTCCCTCGCGCCCTCTGGCAAAGCCAATAACCAACCCGGCTACTGGCCCAAGCAGAAAGACAATTTCGCGCCCCGCGTCGGCGTAGTCTGGGCGCCTCGTCCCGATACCTCCATGCGCGCCAGTTTCGGCATGTACTACGACCACTACGGCGAGGCGCTGGTCAACGACTTCGACCAGTTCGGCTCCGCCGGCTTGGCCACGGCTCTTACCAACGCCCCTGACGTTCTGGGTTTTGAAAACGCGCCACGCTTCACTGGCCCGACCACTCTGCCCGATATTCCCCTGCCCGCGTCGCCCTCCAGCCAAACCTTCCCCTACACGCCGCCGCCCGACGGCTTTGAGATTTACTGGGGCATCGACAACGTGATGAAGACCCCCTATTCCGAGGCATTCAACGTCTCGTTCCAGCACCAGTTTGCCGGCGGCTTTGTCTTCGAGCAGGCCTATGTCGGCCGTCTGGCGCGGCACCTGCTCCAGCAAAACGACCTCGCGGAACCCGTGGACTATGTCGATCCTGGCGGCGGCGGCGACTACTTCGGCGCGGCGAGGATTCTCTCCAAAGACGTTGACGCATCTCCCTTCGGCACCGAGCAGTATGGAATCTTTGCGGGAGCCTATCAAAAGGTGAACAACAGCGTTGCCGCCATCCCCTACTTCGAGCACGTCTTCCCCTATATGAAGAACCAGGACTATGCCGGGGAAAGCGCTACCCAGGCAATCTTCAACAACGCATGGTCTCCCACGCGCTATTACGGCGGCGAAACTCTCGGGCTCGCTTATCTCGATGCCTTCGGCATCTTCCCGGGGAGTCCGTTCAACGGAGGCGCTTCGCAGTCCACCTTCTGGGCCGATCAGTTCTCCTCGCTTTATGCGCTATCCACCATCGGCAACAGCTCCTATAACGCTCTGCAGTTCACGCTCCGGCATCCCTCTTCCCACGGCCTCACGCTCGATTTCGGATACACCTTCTCCAAGTCGCTCGACCTGGAATCGGAGACGGAACGTGGCGACGTCTTCACCAACGCCGATGACGGGTACGTCGATTTCGGCATCCAAAACACCTGGAATCCCAAACTCAACAAAGCTGTTTCGGACTTCGACACCCACAGCCTGTTTACCTCCGACTGGATTTACGCCTTGCCGTTTGGCCGCGGCAAAGCATGTCTCAGCGACGACAACCAAATCACCGACGTTTTTCTCGGCGGATGGCAATTCGCCGGCCTCGCCCGCGTCACCAGCGGGCTGCCCTTCACTCTGCTGTCGCAGGGCTACCCCACCAACTACGAGAACCCCGGCTGGGGTATTGCAACCCAGCACATCCCGATGAAGAAAACCTTTGTCGGCGGCGTGCCCTACGTGACGCCTCCATCCACCGTGGCCAACATCAACAGTGGCATCTTCACCGGCGACGGCCCCATCCGCTATCCCTACGCCGGCGAGGCCGGAGAGCGCAACTACTTCCGTGGAGACGGCTACTTCGATATCGATTCTTCGCTGACCAAATCCTGGAACCTGGCGGAAAAAGCCCAACTGAAGTTCGCCGCCGAGGCCTACAACATCACCAACTCCAATCGCTTCGACGTCAGTCCCGCCGGGCTGAATCCGCAGTTGACCGGCAGCGCTCTCGGCGCCTACAGCGCAGCACTTAGCACCTACCGTCGCATGCAATTCGGCCTGCGCCTGGACTTCTAGATCGCATTACAAACCGGGCTCTCAGCTCAGTCGACGACATCAGGGCAACGCGCTCATTGAGGCGCAGGCTGGTTTCTGCGACGCGAGGTGCGAGGTTGACCCCGCCCTGGTCTAGTAAATGCGGGGCTTACTCCGTTCTTAGCGCGACTGCGGGGTCGATGGAGGCCGCGCGGCGGGCGGGGATGAGTCCTGCGAAGAAAGCTGCGAGGACGAGGGTGGCGATGGCGACGGTGAGGATAACGGGGCTGACTCCTTTGGTCTCGTAGAGCTGGGCTTCGACGTAGCGGACGCAGAAGAGCGCTGCGGGGATGCCGATGGCCAGACCGAGGACGGTCTGGATCATGGCGCCGCGCATNNCGGATGCCGATTTCGCTGGTCTGGCGGGCGACTGTCCATGCGGTAACGCCGTAGAGGCCGATGGTGGCGAGCAGAAGGGCGAGCGCGCCGAAGAGAGTGGTGAGGCGGGCAATCATGCGCTCTTCCGTGAATTGATCGGCGATCTGCTGATCGAAGGTCTGGAATTTCACGATGGCTAAATTCGGATTGATGCTGGCCAGGGTTTGGCGGGCGATGGATTCCATGTCGGGCACGGGGTGCGCGGTCTGGATGACAATGGCGCCGGCGTAGAGGGACATATCTGTGTCGATGGGACCGTGATTGCTGGCGGGTCGCTGGAGCATCGGGAAAAAGACCATGGTGTGATCTTTCCAGCGGACGCTCTGGTAGGGAGTGTCGTCGACGACTCCAACGATCTGGAATTCGAGTGGAGCTTTGGGGCCGCCGTAGCCGATGAGCTTGCCGATGGGGTTGGTGCCCCTGGGGAAGACATCGTTCACCAGCGTCTTGTTCACGATGACGACGGTGGGCGATGTGGGCGTGTCCTGGCGAGTGAAAACGCGTCCGTTGAGCAGCCGGGTTCCGACGGAGTCGAAGTATTCCGGCGAGACATAGACGGTAGAAGCTCCGAACCCGCGTTCGGTGTTTCCTTCCGCTTTGAATCCAGAGCCCCAGTTGTTGTCCTCCATTGGGGTGTACGTGGCCCAGGAGACGTGGACGACGCCAGGGACGGCGTGGAAGCGATCGTCAAAGGCCTGGTAGAGCGGGCCGAGCTGGGAGCCGCGATAACCGGCCGCCTGGGGATTGATATGGACGATATAGCGATTTTTGGAATCAAGCTTGAGGTCGGTGCTCTGGAGTTTATTGAGGGTCTGTGCAAAGAGGCCTGCGCCGATGAGAAGCACGAGCGAAAGCGCGGCCTGGAGGACGACGAGCAAGCGCTGGAGGATGGAGGCGCGGGTGCCGGTACTGCGAGCACCGGTGCGGAGTGCGTCGGCGGGTTGAGTCTGGGCGGCTATCCATGCGGGCGCGACGCCGAAGAGGATGCCGGTGACGAGGCAGAGCGCGCAGGCGAAGAGCAACACAGGAATCGATGGACTGGCGTTGATGGGGACGTTTTGGTCTCCAGGGAAGGCCATGGCGAGGAGCGCGTGCGTGCCCGCGTAAGCGACTATGAGGCCGGCGATGCCGCTGATTACGGCGAGGACGAGGCTTTCGGTAAGGAGCTGGCGGATGATGCGGGAGCGCGCTGCGCCGAGCGCCGTGCGGAGGGACATTTCGGCTCTGCGGCCCATGCCGCGGACGAGGAGGAGATTAGCGATGTTGGCGCAGGCGATGAGGAGGACGAGGCCGGAGATCCACATGAGCATGTGGAGGTTTGACTTGTATTGGTCCTGCAGGCTCTGGATGCCGGCTCCGGCGGGGGCAAGCACGATGTGGGCGCGACCGAGGGAAGCCTTGCCTTTATCGCCCGCGTAGACGGGATCGGAGGCGACGATCTCGCGGAAGAGGCTGCTGATCTTTTGCTGGAGAGGAGGGCGAGCGACGCCAGGGCGGAGACGGCCGACGATATAGAGCCATTGCGTCTTCGGGTCCGGCACGTAGTCCACGCCGAGGATGGCATCCATGGACTGGATCGTCAGATAGTAATCGGGCGGGGTTGAGGTCAGGCGGTCGCCATAGAAGCCCTCGGGGGCGACGCCGGCGATGAGGACGGGTTTGGTATTCACCCAGAAGGTGCTGCCGATGACGGAGGAGTCGGCGGCGTAGTTATGCTGCCAGTTTTCGTAGCTGATGACGGCGACCACGGGCGCGCCGGCGTTGTCGTCAGCATCGGCAATGAGGCGGCCGGCAGCAGGGCGGAGGCCAAAGGTGCGGAAGTAGTTGCCGGAAACGAACTCGCCCATGACGGAGCGCGGAGCATCCTGGCCGCCATTGCGGCGGACGGTGATCGGGCGGTACGTAAAGCCGGATTCCATGGCGGCAAGGTCCTGAAATTCAGGAAGGTCCTTGCGCAGCTGCTGCCAGGTGTCGGTGGAGAAGAGGGAGTAAGCATCGTTGTCGGGAATGTAACCGCCGCCGACGCAGCACTGGTCCGTGTTACCGAGGCGGACGAGGGTTGCGGGATCGGCAACCGGAAGGTTGCGCATGAGGACCGCATTGACGAGGGTAAAGATGGCGGCGTTGGCGCCGATGCCGAGGGCCAGGGTGAGGATGGCGGTTGCGGTGAAGCCAGGGGTCTTCTTCAACTGCCGCACGGCATAGCGAATGTCCTGGGTCACGATCACTGGCTCTCTCCTGAACGCGGTTGGAATCGGCGGGGGTTGGGGGGACAGGTTTGAAGGGCACGTGTGCTTCCACAGTTTGCCGAGGTTTGCTGCTGAATCGGTAGCAGATAGAGGCGGCGGGAGCGGGGACTGGTGTTCGGTGGTGGAGCGAGGTGTCCGGAACGGGACAGTCGTGAACGGACAGTCTGGCGGCGAGTTGAGCGCGGAGGCCTGGGTCTACCGGGCAGGCCAATTCCATTTCGGCGTATTGAACAGCGTCGAGCCATCGAGCTTTGTTTCTCCAAAGTCCTTCAGCAGGTGGAGGCGCGTGCAGAGGGGCGAAGCGGTCAGTTCGTTGATGAGCAGAGCTGCGTGGGAGACCACGATGACCTGCGTGTTTTTCGCCGCGGCGAGGATCAGCCTGGCGAGCGCTGGAAGCAGATCCGGATGCAGGCTGGTTTCGGGCTCGTTCAGCACCATCAGTTCCGGTGGGCGCGGCGTGAGCAGAGCGGCAACCCATAAGAGGTAGCGCAGCGTTCCGTCCGATAGCTCGGCAGCGGAAAGTGGCCGCAGCAATCCGTGCTGCTGCAGCTGGAGTTCGAAGCGTCCGTTCTGGACTTCCACGAAAAGGCGGCTGCCCGGGAAGGCGTCTTCAAGCGTTGTCGCGAGCGCTTCGTCAGACCGAATCTCGATGATTGTCTCGAGCGCAGCGCCGAGATTACTGCCATCGTGGTGGAGCATGGGCGTGAAGGTGCCGAGCTGCGCAACGCGCGCAGGCGAATCGGAATCGGTGCGGAAATGGTCGTAGAAGCGCCAGCCGCGAACGGCTTCGCGAACGGCGAGCATCTCAGGAGCGCGCTGGGGATCGGCGACGCTGGCCAGCATACTGTCGGTGTCAGAGAGGTGCTGGGTCAGCATCACCGGCTCCTCGTCGCGCGTGGTGGAGAGCCAGACGAAGTTGTTTCTGCGATCGACAAGGGCAGAGGCTTTGCGATAGAGGGGTCCATGCCAGATGCACTCGCGCTTGACGTGCGGGTCGAGCCCAAACAGGGTCGCTGGTGGACGCTGCGGAGGGAAGCCCAGATCGATGCTGTAGCCGTAGGCGTCGCCGCCGAAGCCGAGCTTGAGGCTGGCGGCCTTTCTTTTCGCGAGGGGTTCAATGGGGTTCGTTCCCTGACGGACGCTGCGTGCGATGGTTTCCGGACCCGCCCAGAAGGTCGACGTGAGGCCACCTTCGCGGGCGAGCGAGGCGACAACAGAATTCAGCGCGGCGTCGGCGAGTAAATGCAGCGAGCGATAGACGCTGGATTTGCCGCTTCCATTCGCGCCGGTGATTACACTGAGTTGTCCAAGCGGCAGGGATAGATCGCGGAGCGATCGATAGCCCTGGACGGCGACGGTGCGGATCATGAGAACAAGCGTAACGCGGGTTGGGCTCCGGGCATTCGAGAGCACGGGTGCGGGTCAGCGTCGTCGTCGTTTACCCTCAAGGGTGGTTCAGACCGCTGGTGAACCCGCGAGGAACATTGCGCAGTCGCCTGTTGGCGGCGCGGGGGCAGCGGACCTAACCTCAGGTTAGGCCGGGGAGGGACCGCCTTGATGAGGAGAAGTGAAATCGTATGTCCGCTGAAATGCAGCGGTGGATATTCCGACAGGGCGAGGCGAGTGGCTCCAAAACGGGCGGGCATTACACCGTTGATTGCCCGTGCTGCAAAGCTGGCGGAGGATGACGAACTGTACACCTGCAACTACTGCAGCTGCGTCTGGCGCGGAAAGATGGACACGCATTTTCTGCATTATCGAACGGAGATTTTGGGGGAGTACGGCGGTCCTAATTCAGCGACGGCCTTTCGGCCCGTACCGTGGTTAAAGAGAGCTATTGGAAAATTGCAGGAGGAAGAAGGTCAGCGAGCGTCGTAGCAGCGAATCGCAGGTCAATCAGAGTGAAAGTCTGTGATTGGCCCAAATCATAAAACAGATTCGGCCGGCGTAACGCGGGTGCCGCTCCACATGCTTGGGTTACAGGTGTCGTCGTTTGCCTTCAAGGGTAGCTCGGACCGCCGATGAAGCGTGAGGAACTTATTCCGTAGTCGCCTGTTGGCGTTTTGGGGGGCAGCGGGTTAACTTCTCAGGGAATGCAGCAAGAGAGGCGCCCAATGGCAGGGAAAAAGTCCGCATTCAGCGAGGCCAGACCAAGGACGGCAAAGGCGAGGCGCGCAAACGTGAAAGCTCTGTAGTTAGTGACATGCGAACTCTCCTCGCCATTGCTGGCGAGGATAAATTCAAGGAGGCCTTGACGACAGTTTACGGGCTTAAGCCGACGCAGCCAGCTTTTGAGGCGGCTTTGGCCGCCTGGCGCGAGGCTCAATCTTTGCGATGACAGCGGCTTCAACAAATCTCGATAACTCGGCCGTCTTCGTGTTCTTTTCTTTTTCACTTAGCCCCAGATCTGTCATATGGGCTTCGAGGATTGCGGCAATTTTACGGAGAGCCGTATCTCTTTTTTCTTCAACCGAGGGCGCCTCGGAGGTTTTCCCCGACCATCTGGCTCTTGCTGCCAGGGATGCAGCCCGATGCCGGGCTTCCTGTGACATGTTGGCGGCTCTGCGCTTTCCGCCGATCCTGCCACCTTTTCTGCCCATTTCGGCCATTACGGACTTCATTTCACCAGGTTTAGCCGTCGTTGTGGACTTTGCAGCGGGCTTGCTCGCAGTTCGCTTCGGGTTTCTGATGCGTGAGCGCTTTTGCATATGCTTCAATAATTGCCCACATCCATATTTATTGTCAATGGCGTGTCAGAGGTGAACCGATGGTGAGGCATCCAATCTGGAATCGATAATTCGTGATCCCAAAACGCAATCTCTTCAGTAAATGCGGAAGTTGACTTCGATATTGACTTCGACGGCGACGTTCTTACCTTTGAACTGGGCGGGCTTGAATTTGTATTCGCGGACGGCTGTGAGGGCTTTCTCGTCGAGTCCCATGCCGAGGGGGCGGACGATGTGGACGCGCTGCGGGTTGCCGAAAGCGTCGACGACGAGGCCGACGACGCAGACGCCCTGGTACTTGGCGCGGCGGGCTTCGTCGGAGAATTCGGGGTCGGGCGCATATATAAGGATGGGGTTGGAGACGCCGCCACCGACGTGGTAGATGCCTCCGCCGTAGCCGCCGCCGGTGCCGGGACCGATGCCGTTACCGTTGCCCGAGCCGACGCCGCCGCCGGAGCCCGAGCCGAATCCTGAACCGGAGCCGGAACCCTGGGAGGAGAAGGCGACCTGCGGCGATTGCGGGATGCCGAGGTCGGGCATGTTGGCGTCGGGCAGCTTGATGGGCGGCATGACGACGGTGGGCTCAACGGCGAGCTTCGGGTTATCGAGACGAAGAATTTGCGGCGGGGCGATCTGGGTCTTGGCGAATTTCGGGAGCTTGCCTTTCGAGGCTTCGAGGATTTCGTGATTGCCTCCGCCTCCGCCGCCACCCATCGTGTCCTTGAGGGGCGAGGCGGGGATGAAGGGGGCGACGTCGACGGCGGTGGCGATTAGTTTCTTCTGGAGTTGGCGTTCGTGCCAGCGGTCGAGGGCGAAGAGGACGATGATCGCGCAGATGAGGGCGTGTGCGCCGAGGGAGAGGATGCTGGTCCAGCGGGACTGGGTTTGGATTTCGAGGCCGGCGAAGGTGGGGACGTACTCCTTGAAGGAGGGGCGAACTTTTTGGGGTGAGGAGTCGAGGGTGGCTTCGACTGCGGCGAGCAGCGTGGTGGGAGCGGCTTCGCGGGCAAAGGCGGCGTAGAGGGCCTGTTCGAGTTCGGCGTCCGTTTCGATCATGGTGAACCTCACTTCAGGCCAGGCCTTCTAGTGCAGGACTAGTACAGGACCCGGGTCATTTTTTCGCGCAGCAGGAGCAGCGTGCGCCGGAGGTGACTCTTGACGGTGGCGACGGGCATGCTGAGCGCGTCCGCAATTTCATCTACTGACATATCTTCCTGGTAACGGAGCGCGATGACGGTGCGCTGCATCACCGGGAGCGAGGCCACCAGTTGCCGGAGCTGGCGGCTGAGTAAAGGATCGCCCGGCGAGGCGTCGACGGCCAGGTCGGGCAGGTTGAGATCCCGAAAATCGGCGGGATCGGTGACGACTTCGTGCCGCCGGTCGCGCTGGCGGATCCGATCGATGGAGCGGTGCACGGTGGCGCGGCGGAGCCAGTGAAGGACGTGGTCGTCCGATGCGAGCTCGTCGAGCTTGGCGTGCAGCTCCAGAAAGACATCCTGCGCGGTCTCTTCGGCGAGGAAGCGGTCGCCCAGGATGCGGAGGGCGATGCTGAAGACCATGGACTGGTGCTCCAGCATGGTGGTGCGGAAGGAATGCTCGCGAGCTTTCAGATGTACATCCTGCCTTCACTTGTGTATACGCCTGGGAGGGGTGGGGAGGGTGCAGAAAGTTTTGGATGGGCGCGCTGGGGGTACCGAGGGAGGGGGTACTTTGGGAGTCGATGTGGCGGAGCTGCGGGCAGCGGGTTGGCGAGGGAGACTTTCCGCCTCTCCTCGGTCAGGCTGCGAATTCCGTTTCCCGATTGAGGTCCGAATCGCGTTGCTCCTCGTCGCATTGCAAGAAGGCGCAGGCCGTGGCGGGCCCGCGCCGCGATTGTCAATAGCGTTCGAATTCCCCGTCGAGCTGGTCGTGCTTGTCATCCAGGTGGAGATTGACGCCGGCTTTGGTGAGGAGCTTGCCACGGAGCTTGTTGCCGTTTCTCCCGGCGTGCGCGGCGACGGTGTCGTTGTCAGCAGGCCTTGTGAATTCGGCGCGCGGCTTTGCGGGTGGAGCTTGATCCTGTGTGGTACGGAAGAACCCAAGCGCACTGACCAGCTGCTCAGACTGGCCGGTGAGCTCTTCGGTGGTCGAAGCCATTTCTTCGGCTGCCGAGGCGTTCTGCTGGATGACCTGCTCGAGTTGCTGGAGCGCTTTGTTGATCTGCTCGGCGCCGGTGTCCTGTTCCTTGCTGGCGGCGCTGATTTCCTGCACTAACTCGGCGGTGCGCTGGATATCGGGCACCAGCTTGTTGAGCATCTCTCCGGATTTTTCAGAGACGGTGAGGGTGTGCGCCGAGAGGTGGTTGATTTCGGCGGCTGCTTTCTGGCTGCGCTCGGCCAGCTTGCGCACCTCGGCGGCGACCACGGCGAAACCTTTGCCATGTTCGCCGGCGCGCGCGGCTTCGATGGCCGCGTTGAGCGCGAGGAGGTTGGTCTGGCGGGCGATTTCCTCGATGATGGAAATTTTGTTGACGATCTCCTTCATCGCGGAGACGGCTTCGAGCACGCTCTTGCCGCTCTCCATCGCGTCGTGGGAGGACTTGTTCGCGATTTTGTCGGTTTGCTGTGCGTTGTCGGCGTTCTGCTTGATGTTGGAGACCATTTCCTCCATGGAGGAGGAAGCCTCTTCGGCCGCAGCGGCCTGGGAACTGGCGCCTTTCGACACCTGCACCGAGGCTGTGGAGATGGACTGGCTTGCGGAGGCGACTTCGCCGGCGATGGTGCGAATCTCGCCCACAGTTTGGGTGAGGCCCAGCACCATGGCCGCGAGGGCCTGCATGAGTTTGTCCTCGGGCGAGCGCTCTTTGAGATTGACGGTGAGGTCGCCCTTCGCGATCTGTTCGGCGGCGGTGGTGATTTCGTTCATCGCCTGGATCAGGGTGTTGAGGTTGTTCTTAATGGTGTTGAAGTCGCCGTTGTAGCTGTCGGTGATGCGGGGCGGGATTTCGCCTTTGCTGATCTGTTCGACGTAGTGGGCGGAAACCTGGAGGGGACCGATAACGGCGTCGAGGGTTTGGTTGACGCCCTCGACGACCTTGCGGAAATCGCCCTGATGGACGCCGGCGTCGGCGCGGGTATTGAGTTTGCCATCGACGGCGGCCTGCGAAAGCGCGCTCGCGTCGCGAACCAGCGCCTTGACGGCGTCGGCGGTACGTTGATAACTGCGGCTGAGGACGTCGCGATCGGATTTGGCCTCGAGAGTAGTGCTGAGGTTGCCGGCGGCCATTTTCTCGAGTACGGTCGCGACGCCGCGAATGTAGTCGATGAGAGCGCGGAAGGATTCGGCAAGGGAGCCTAGCTCATCGCCAGCATGATAGTCGACGGTCTGATTCACATCGCCGAGGGAGATTTGTTTCGCCGTTTCGGCGAGCTGGCCGAGGGGGCGTGAGATGCCGCGCGCGATGACGAGGCCGAATCCTATTCCCAGCAGTACCGCCGTCGCGACCAGGACGAGCATAACCAGGCGGCTGTCATGGTAAGCGGCAACCATGGCGTCGGCATCCCGCTTCGCATGATCCTCTTTAAACCGGATAAGCTGACTTAGCACGCTCTCGGCGGCATCCGCCTTCTGCTGACCCGATCCGAAGGAGAGTTCGAGTGCCGCCCGCTTCTCCGCGGTTCGATCCTGGGTGGCGAGGGCCAGAATCTGCTCCTCAACTGCCTGGCGTTCTTTCCATGCCATGTCGAACTTCGCGAGCAGAGTATTTCCCGCATCGGAGTGAAACAGAGGACGAGCCTTCTCGACGTTCTCCGTTACGCCGGCCGCGTAGAGCGGGATGCGGGCCCTGTATTTATCACGTTCCGCCGGTGAGGAAGCAAGAAGCAGATTCTTCTCCGCCCTTGTCATGTGGATCAGGGCTGCGTTGGCCTCATCGAGATACCCGATCGAGACCGTTTCGTTGGCATACGAAGCCGCCGAGACCCCGGCGATCTCTCCCAGTTTGGCGACGCCCACGAACCCCACGACAGCGGTGATCACGCCGGTGGCGATAAAAGCGCCAAGCAGCTTCCTGCCGATCTTCATGTCATAGAACCATTTCATTTGGCTTTTCTCCCTGCGGGTGTTTACGGCGGGAATCGGACTCGAATCCTGAGACCTCCGGACCGATGCGCGAACTATGTCTCGTGGTTTGTTATCGACCTTGGGGGACAATACTTCAGCAAAGTATTCCCATAAGGTGATCTCAAATTACGGCTCGTCGTGGATTCCCATGCTGGGTCTTCTAACTCGCCTTTAACCAATTCAGGAACTTAGAAGAACTCTCTGGCTAACCCCTTCAGGCGCTCCGCCGATAAAGCCACAAGTGTCACGTTCAATCAGGCATAACTGCTGACTCCGCTTAACAGGAGAGCGGGGGATGTTGTAAGCCGTGGCGTTCGGATGACACAGGTCCAGCTGACGAGAGGAATTGTTATGAAGGTTGATTTATATCTGCTTTCGGGAGCATTGGCCCTGGGAGTTCTATGCGTGGGACAGGCAGCCCTGGGACAGACCGGTGACGCGATGAAGGGTCCGGCCAACAAGGCGGAGGCCCGAGCGCATCAGAAGAGCAAGCCCGCACAGACCGCGGCAACGACGGTATCCAGGGAAGACCTGGAGCAGGTGAAGCAGAACATTGCGGACGAGCGCAGGGATGAGCAACAGCGCTTCGATGCGCTGCAGCAGCACAATCAGGAGCTCGAGCAGCAGCTGAAATCCACCGAGGACAGGCTCAGCGCTGCTCAGGAGCAGCTTGGGCGGCTGAGCACGAAAGAGGATCCGGAGATCACGAGCCTCGAGTCCGCGGTGGTTGCGCTCAAGTCCTCCGAGGGGGCGACGAGCGCCTATGTTGAACAGGAGAAGAAGCTGCTGCCGCAGCGTGAGCATCCGCTCGCACTGCAATACAAGAGCATCAGAATTACTCCTGGAGGCTTCTTTGCCGCGGAGGCACTTTACCGGAGCCACGCAGAGAATGCGGACATCAACACAACGTGGAACAGTATCCCGTACGATTCGCAGGTCATGGCGCATCTGGGCGAGTTCCGCGCGACGGCGCGGCAGACTCGTCTTTCGCTGCGCACCGACAGCACGGCGGGGAATGCGGCCATTACCGGCTACTTTGAAACAGACTTTCTGGGCAGCGGCTCGGGCGCCAGCGAAGTGCAGAGCAATGGATACAGCAACCGCATCCGGCAGTTATGGGGCCGGGTACAGTTTCCGACAGGGTGGACGTTTGCGGGAGGGCAGATGTGGTCTCTGTTCACCACCAGCCGCACGGGGATAGAAAATCTGGGGGAATTTGCCACACCGCTGATCGATGGCAGCCAGATGATCGGGAACGATTACGCGCGGCAGACGGCGTTCCGGGTTACGAAGGCTCTCGACAGGAGCAAGGTCACCGCTGCATTTGCGGCTGAGAATGCGGCAACGGTGGGAGTAACTCCCGCGAATGTGCCGTCCAGTGTTACTAATCTGCTTGCCGGCTTATCGACTACGGGGACTGGCGCGCTGAGTAACACGACCTATTCCACGAACGTGGCGCCGGATCTAATTGCAAAGGTGGCCTTCGATCCCGGCTTCGGGCACTACGAGATCAAGGCGATCGGACGCACCTTCCGCGACCGGATCGACTCGACGGCGACCACGAAGGGATACAACAACACTGTTCTGGGGGGCGGGATCGGCGCGGCGGCGCTTGTTCCCGTGTTCACCAAAAAGGTCACCTACATTGCGGAAGGCACGTGGGGCGAGGTTGGCCGCTATGGGGCGACATCGACCGATGTTGTGGTGACGCCGAGCGGCGCTCTCGCTCCGGAGAAAAGTCTGCACGCGATCACGGGTTTTGAGACTCATCCTTCGACGAGGCTGGACTGGTACGGGTATGCCTCGGATGAGTTCCTGCCCCGCAACTTTGGATACGGACTGAAGACGATCAACAACTCAGGGTGCTTTATTGAGGCAAGCGCGACCTCGTCGACGGCGCCAGCCTGTTCTCCGAGCACGAGAAACCTCGAAGGGGCAACGACGGGGTTCTGGTACCGGTTCTACACGGGTACCGCTGGCACGGTGCAATACGGGGCGAATTACGTCTATATCGTCAAGAACACCTGGGTGGGTGAGGGCGGGGCTCCGCGCGCGGTCGAGAATGTCATTGAATCCTCGTTCCGGTACTATCTGCCCTGAAGAATTGCGGTCGGCCAGGAAGAGGCGGGACCCTCGGTAACGGGGGTCCCGCTTTTTTGCTGGGCGCTCGTTAGAGAATATGCCGGGACATTGGGACCTGGCCAACAGAATGCAGGACTCTTTCGGCTGCCAGTACCGGACGTGTCCGATTCCAGGACAGTTTTAGAGCGATGACCCACCTATGGGTCTGGCGGGAGAGACCATTTCGGTCTTACTATCGTCAAAGCTTAGAGAAACATTAATGATGATCCCTGAAGTTTATAAAAAAATTGGGTCGCATTTGTATAGGCGCCGGGTCTCGTTTTGTTCTTCATTCGAACTGGGGACGGGAGTGTTTCAATGGTTTCTTCTGTTAAGTTAACTTCGTCTATTGCTTTGGCTGGTCTTCTCGGACTGGGTTGCCTCGCCATGGGAGGCAATTTTGGCGAGGCAGAGACGATTCCTCCTTCCACCGCGATTCCCGTGATCTTCACGCAGACGCTGGAGGCGGGCAAGGCCGGGCCCGGTGCGGCCGTCATCGCAAAGACCACAGAGACTGTCTATCTCCCGGGCGGCCAGGTTCTTCCCAGAGGGACGACTCTGATCGGGCATGTCGTCGAATCGGCGCCATTCCGTTTCAATCCCGCTCCGTACGCGGTACAGACGCCGTCAACCCTTTCGGTCCACTTCGACAGGATCGCGGAGGGCGGTTCGACCATTCCCCTTAGCCTTGAGGTGCGGGCGATATCGGGTCCCGTGGCGGCTCATGAGGCGAACATTTTGCATTACCGGGACGAGACCGATACAACGGGCACGCGCATCCTGATTGGAGGAAGCGAGTTTTCGCCTCTTCAACGCGAGGTCCGGTCTCCAGATGACGACATTGTGGGATATAACCGCGCACAAGGCGTATTTGCGCGGTTGCTGGCGAGCGATTATGTCGCGGGGGACTCGACGCTGCACTGCAATGCGACCAGCACAGAACAGTCGGTTGGAATCTTCTCCGCGAACGCCTGCGGCGTGTACGGTCTGGACGAGGCTTCGATGCCGGAGAACGGCAGCAGTGGAAAGGGAGCCTTCGTTCTGGAATCGCGGCACGAGACGGTAAAACTCTATGCGGGAAGCGCAGCCCTGCTGCAGATTACAGGGGCTGAGTAAGGACCGGTTGCCGGCGGCCTGGTGATTGGACCAGCCCGCTCAGGGGGTTCGGCTCAGGGATTCTGCGTGGTTGGAGCGGGGCGTGCGTGGGAGGCGGTGCTGCCTTCGGTCATGCCCAGCGCCCATTTGATAGCTTCGAAATACATGGTGCGGATGTCGGGATCCTGCCACGATTCCTCGGTGTGGCCGAGGGTGGAGTAGAAGACGCGGCCTTTGCCATACATCTTGCTCCACGCGACGGGAAAGTCGTGGTCGGCGCGATGGATGCGGGGGTTGTTTTCGTAGTTGAGCTTTGCGGGGTCGAGGCTGAGCAGGACGTTGACCTTGTCGCGCGACCAGGATTTGGGCTGATAGATCTCGTCGTACTTGACGAAGGCGTGCGGGAAGTGACGGACGGCGGGGAAGGTTGGGTCCTCGTTGACGATGGGCGCGTTGAAGGTGCTCCAGGGGTGCTGGTCGAACCAGCCGCCGATCATTTCGCCGTATTCGGGCCAGGTGTAGTTGGTGTCGAGGGCGGCATGGATGCCGACGAAGCCTTTGCCATCGTCGTGGATGAAAGAGAGCATGTCTTGCTTCTGAGTGGCGTCCATGTCGAGTTCGCCGGTAGTGCTGGCGAAGATGAGGACGTCGAAGTAGTTCAGGTTCTTCGCGTTATTCTTCAGATCTTTTTTGGTGAGTAACTCGGTGTCGGTGCGCAGCATCGTGTCCCACAGGCCGCTCTCCTGGCCCATGTTGAAGACAGCGGCCATGGCGGCGGAGATGGAGTCGTGCTCGAAGCCTTTGGTCTGGCCGATGACGAGGACGTGCTTGAGGTGAATTTGTTTGGGGTGGGGCGGTGGGGGCAGGGTTTCGCTGCCGGTGGATTGCGCGTGGATCCCCGGGATCAGGATAATCGCGAGGGCGGGGAGGAGGAAGCTGAGTTTGCTGCTGGGGCGCACGGTGTCTCCTTTGGTTGGCGGAAGCTCGCGGCCGGCTTCGCGGTCCCAGGAAAGTGTAGCGGAAAGTCGAGGGCGAGCGGGTTCGCGGGCGCGGTGAAGGATATTTGACATCCTGCCGATTCGACGGACATCAAAACATGGCATACTCCACAATTTCGAGAAACAGGTCGACATGACAAACGAAGAACTTCTGAGCAGTGCGGCATTCCAATCGTGGAAGCAGGTGATTGGGCGTTTCGACAAAGGGCTTGCGGAACTGAGCGATGAGCAGTTGCAGAAGCAGGTTGCACCCGGCAAGAATCGCTTGTTCTACATTGTTGGCCACCTGACGGCGGTGCATGATCGCCTGCTGTCGTTGCTGGGCATTGGCGAAAGGCTGCACCCGGAGCTGGATGAGGTATTCATCACGAATCCTGACAGGGCGCTGGCCGATCCGGTATCGGCCGCCGAATTGCGGAAGGCGTGGACTGAGATCAACGCCAGGCTGACCGCAGCATTCGAGAAGTTCACGCCTGCGGATTGGCTGGTGAAGCACACAGCGGTTTCCGACGAAGACTTCGCCAAAGATCCCACGCGGAACCGGCTGGCCGTGGTGTTGAGCCGGACGAACCATGTTTCGTTTCACACGGGGCAGGCTGTGATCGCTAAGTAGATGCAAAAAAAAACGTCCCTCAGCGGCTAAAGCCGGATTCATTTCGCAGCGATTACGGCACGGCTGAAGCCGTGCCCCTTCAAAGAACAGCAATTCCTGGACCCTGGAGATCTTTCGATCCTGAAATCAAGCAGAGAGGTCCTAAAGGGACTGAAAGTGGTGGATGACGCCTTCCTTAATGACGAGGAGAAGGTTTTTCTTTGGGTTGGCGAGGATTGTGATGTCGTCGAGGGGTGAGCCGTTGACGACGAGGAGGTCGGCGATGGCTCCTTCGACGATGACGCCGAGGCGGCCTTCCATTCCGACGAGTTTGGCGGCGACCGTGGTGGCGCTGGCGAGGATTTCTTCGGCGGGGAGGACGCGGGCGCGGATGGAGAATTCTTCGCACTGGCGGACATGGGTGGGGCCGAGGAGATCGGTGCCGAAGGCGATGGTGACGCCGGCGTCGCGCAGGATGGAGAGGCTTTCGATGCCGGCTTTGCGGACGTTTTCAATTTTTGCAATGGAGGCGCGGGGAAGGCCGAGGGCGGGGCCGTCCTCGGCGAGAGCTTCGTAGGTAACGAGGGTTGGGACGGCGACAGCATTGCCTTGGGCAGCGAAACGGGCGGCGGGCGGGTCGATGAGGTTGCAGTGTTCGAGGGAGTGGACGCCGCACTCGACGGCGCGGACGATGCCTTCGGCGGTGTAGAGGTGCGCGGCGACGTAGGTTTTTGCGTCGAGTGCTTCTTCGACGGCGGCGTTCATTTCGGCGACGGAATAGCCCATCCACGCGACGGGATCGGTGGGGCTGGCCACGCCGCCGTTGCCCATGACCTTGATAAAGGATGCGCCTTCGCGGAGTTGCTGGCGGCAGGCGAGGCGGACTTCTTCGACGCCGTCGGCGATGCGGCCGAGTGCGCCGAAGTTCGTTGACCAGCGGTTGGGGTCGTGGGTGTCGTAGCGAGGGCGCGCGTCGGAGTGGCCGCCTGTTTTCGAGAGCGCTTTGCCGCAGGTGAAGAGGCGCGGGCCGGGGGTGAGGCCTTGTGCGACGGCTTCGGCGAGCGAGTGGGTTGCGCCGCCGAGGTCGCGTACGGTGGTGAATCCGCGCTCGATCATGCCTTTAAGGATGGGGATAGTGCGGAGGACAGCGGTGGCCGCGGGGAGCTGCGCGTTGGCGGCGATGTCCATCATGCTGGCGACGACGTGGACGTGGCAGTCGATGAGGCCGGGGATGACGGTGCGGCCTTTGACGTCGATGATCTGGCAGGTGGAGGAGGGGGTTTTGGCGTTGAGGTCGCGGATGAGGCCGCCTTCAATGAGGATGTTGCCGGGGCGCGGGTCGGGGCTGGTGGCGTCGACAATGATGGCGTTCTGCAGAAGGGTCTGCATGGTGAGATAGTAATGCGGGACGGAGTGGGTGCGATGGCGGAAGTCGATTTCGATTCGGTGGACGACTATATCGACGCACAACCCATGAGTTCGCGGAAAGTGCTCGAGCGGGTGCGCGCGACGATTCGCAGGGCGATTCCGAAGGCCGAGGAAACGATCTCGTACGGGATTCCAACTTACAAAGTAGATGGGGTTGTGGTGGTGTATTTTGCGGGGTGGAAGAAGCACTATTCGTTGTATCCGGTGAGCGCGCCGGTGCTGGCTGAGTGCAGTGATGTGGAGGGGTCGTACACGCTGGAGAAGAGCACGATCCGATTTCCGCTTGGGGAGCCGGTTCCGGTGGGGCTGATCGAGTGCATTGTGAAGGTGCGTGCGCGGGGTTTGGCGGCGCGGGAAAAGAAAGCAACGAGGCGTTGAGTAGATGGCATGTTGGGGTGTCACGGCGGGTACGGAGGCAACGTGAGCCGCAAGGGGCGTGATCGGCGGACTCGGGGGCGGCAGGCCGTTTGCGGGGTCCTTGCGACTTCTGTTCCATCCCGAAGATTAGGGTTTCCCGGTGTTTGATTGGACGCTGCTATGTGGTCCCGACCCACGCTCGTAAAGTCGGTCATAGCCGATTTCGTAGTCCTCTGCTGAGGCCCAATTATGTATGGTCCTCCAGATCTCGTCGATTTCTACGGGGACAAAAATGCCCCCCCAGAGTGCTGGGATGTCGTCTTCCGATAGCTCGTCTCCGTAGAAGTCAAGTAGAACTAGTTTTCGGTCGTTCAAATACGCCACAAACTTGGTCGCAGCGGCATTGAGCTGCGACTGCGTCTCTGAAGCAGTCCCCGCCTTTGCATCCTCATGATCGAAGTCGTCGAGAGCCATCTGCATTTCATGGGCGATAATGATGCCATTTCTCTGATCATCTTCTTCACCCAAATAAGTCTTCCGGAACTTCCACTTCAATGGCTTAGTCTCGCTGACTGGCAGATCCTCAGGGCGAATGCGCCTTAGAGCGCTGCCTATCTCCTGCGACGCGCCTTGAATCTGCTTATGGCTGAGCCGGTCAAACTCGCGAGTATCCAAGGTCAACTTGTACGACGCATCTCGAAACAAGTCGCCCGCGTTCTTCCAGATCGCATTGGCGAAATCATGCTCAAGCCGATGTCGATGGAGATAGTTGGGAGGCCATACGACGGATTTGCGTTCAATTACCATCCTTCTCCCAGTACTCGGGTCCGTGAGCAGCACTTCCGGCTCCTTGGGTGTCGCCCCGGAAATCTTCACGACATCCAGACACGCGGTAAGGGCGAAGGCGTCCCCTGATTTGCCGTTGTAGTGCCGAACAAATGCGTCAAGGCCGCCCCCCAGCCATTCACACTTTCCGGGGTAATCGAAGTGCGTGAACACGTCATAAAATCTCCTAACTCCAGATGTTACTTTAGACGCGAGACCAAATTCGAGACCGTTGCTGCGGGGTGATGAGGCTGATGCGGGTGGAGCGCATCTCATGGAGTGTTCACATGAGGGATGGGGGAATCGCCCTAATCTGACTTGATGCGCCGCGTGATGATGTTCCTGAATCCGTTGCTGATCCACAACGAGAAGCGGCGCGCGGCCGTGGAGCAGATTGCCGAGTTGCTGAGCGGGTACGGCAGCGATGTGCATCTGCAGGAGACTCTGTCGGCGCACTCGGCGGGGCAGCAGGCGCGCGAGGCGGTGGCTGCGGGGTTCGACGCGTTCCTTGTGTGTGGTGGGGATGGAACGGTTTTTCAGGTAATGCAGGGCGTGGCTGGGTCGGAGGCCACGCTGGGCGTGCTGCCGTTTGGGACGGGCAACGTGATCGCGCAGAATCTGCGGATGCCGCGGAATCCGCTGGCGGCGGCGAAGCTGCTGGTGGGAGCGCAGGCGCGCGAGGTGAGCCTGGGGGAGATCACGCTGAATCCGGTGGGACACAAGCGGATGCAGAGCTGGTATTTCTTTATCGCGGCGGGGATGGGTGTGCATGCCGCGCTGATGAACCTGGCGCCGACTGGGCAGGGCAAGCGGCGGGGTGGGCGACTCGCTTATTTCGTGGGTGGGGCGAGGCTGCTGGTGGAGCATCCGGTGCAGGCGTTTGAGATCGAGAT